>DASUZP010000033.1:0-11962 GCA_036376775.1 Solirubrobacterales bacterium
TCCTCCTCTGGTGGTTCTGCCGGCCATTTCAAGCGGTCTCGGCCAGGCCCGGCGCTCGTTTGACTCCTCTTTCCTCGAAGTACTCCCATTCCTGCTGTCCCAGCTCGGTCGCTGGCGGGTCGGCGTAGACCCACTCGCGGAAGATTCGGTGCCAGTTGCGCTTGGCGCGCAGCTGCCCGAGCACGGCGACGACGCCGATTTCCATCCGCCGCCCCATCAGCTCGTCGGCCGGCATCGACTCGCGCCGCATCAGGTCGTAGTACTCCGAGCGCGGGTCGTTGGTCGACTCGATGATCTTCATCACCCGGCGGGCGCTGATCTCGATCTCGCGGTCTTCGACGAACCAGCCGCTGACCGCGAGCATGTGCTCGATCAGCCGTTCGGCGTCGAGCTTCGAGGGGTTCTTGATGAAGCCGATCTCGTGCAGGGCGTCGCGGAATGCCTCCGGGTCATTGTGGAATGCGGCGTCGACGGTCCGCTGCTCGAGCACGATCTGGTCGTGGGTGAGCTTCTTGGTCATGCCGAAGTCGAGGAAGGCGACGCGGCCGTCCGCCATCAGGATGTAGTTGCCGGGGTGGGGGTCGGCGTTGAAGTGGCGCAGGTGGTAGATCGAGCCGAAGCTGCCGCGGAAGACGATCTCGCCGAAGCGGCTGCGCTCCTCGTGCGGGAGCTCCTTGACCTGCTCGAATTTGAGCCCCTCGACCAGCTCGGTGACGAGGACGCGGCGGCGCGAGAGGCGGGTGATCACTTCGGGCACGTAGATGAAGGGGTGGTCTCGGTAGGCGCGGGCGAAGGTGCGCTGGTTCTGCGCCTCGTACTCGTAGTCGAGCTCCTCCATCACCCGCTCGCGCAGCTCGTGCGCGATCGCCTTGGCGTCGAGGCCGGGGGCGAGGGCGCGGGCGAGGCGGACGATCGTGCCGGCGTTGCGCAGGTCGGCGTCGAGCGCCTCGGCGATCCCCGGGTACTGGATCTTGACCGCGACCCGGCGCCCGTCGAGCAGCTCGGCGCGGTGCACCTGGCCGATCGAGGCGGCGGCGAAGGCCTCATGCTCGAACTCGGCGAACAGCTCGGAAACCGACTCGCCGTCGTACTCCTCGAGCAGCACCTTCTCGACCTTCCCCCAGGGCATCGGCGGTGCCGAGGTGCGCAGCTTGGCGAGCTGCTCTTGGTAGATCTCGCGTGACTCCTCGGGCAGGAAGTCGGTGTCGATGAAGGACGCGAACTGGCCCAGCTTCATCGCCGCGCCCTTCATCTGGCCGAGCGCGCCGACCATCTTCATCGCCGTCTCCAGGTGGCGCTGTTCGAGCTTTTCCTTACCGCCCTCCTCGGAACGGGCGACGTTGGTCGCCTTGGTCCCGGCGTAGCGGGCGCCCTGCACGCCCACAATCGAGCCCAGCTTCGCCGAGCGACGGATCCGGCCCTTGGGGATCTTCGATTCGTCGCTCATGGCCCGAAGGTTGTCACAGCGCGCCGCGGGCGCCCGAATTCGCGCCTTTCTCTATCCTCTCCCGTCCGATGGCTCGCACCCGCGAAAAGTTGAAGGCGATTCCGCGCACCGATTTCGGCTCGCGCAGCGCCCGCCGCCTGCGCGGCGAGAAACTGGTGCCCGGTGTCGTCTACGCCGGTGGGGCCGAGGCGCGCCCGTTCCAGGCGCCCGAACGCGACGTGCGCACGGTGCTGGCCGGCGGTCAGGCGCTTTTCGATCTCGAGCTGGACGGCTCGAAAGCGGTGCCCGTGGTAGTCAAGGAGCAGCAGCTGCACCCGGTGCGGGGCAGTCTCCAGCACATCGATCTGCAGGAAGTGAAACTCGACGAGGCGATCCAGGCCGAGGTCGCGATCGAGCTCGAGGGCGCCGAGATCGCACCGGGCGTCAAAGAGGGCGGTGTGCTCGAGCACGTGACCCGTGAGATCACCGTCGAAGCGCTGCCGACCGAGATTCCCGAGCGTCTGATCGCCGACGTCTCCGAGATGCAGATCAACGACACGGTGCAGCTCTCCTCGGTAACCGCGCCGGAGGGCGTCAAGTTCGTCGCCGAGGACCTCGACGAGGTCACGATCGCGACCCTTTCGCCACCGCGTGTCGAGGAAGAGCCCGAGCCCGCCGTCGAGGAGGAGGCCGAGCTGGTCGGCGAGGAGGGCGAGGCCCCGGCTGCCGAGGACGGCGAAGAGGCCGAGGGCGGCGATTCGGGCGACTCCGGCGGGGAGTAGCCGCTGTCATGTCGATTTTCCGCCGCCGTGCCAGCGGCGGGGGCGACGGCGATCGCATCCTCATCGTCGGCCTCGGCAATCCCGGCAGCGAGCACGCCGGTAGCCGTCACAACCTCGGTTTCGAGGTCGGGGAGGAGCTCTTGCGGCGCTGGGATCTGCCGCGGGCGAAGAAGAAGTTCGGCGGCCTGATCGCCGAAGGGCGCTCGCGACCCGGCGGGCCGCGGGTGGCGATCCTGCTGCCGCAGACCTACATGAACGCCTCCGGCGACAGCGCCGGCCCAGCCCGTGGCTCGCTCAAGGCGCCCCTGGACCGCGTCATCGTCCTGCACGATGAGATCGACCTGCCGTTCGGCGAGGTGCAGAGTCGCCTCGGCGGCGGTCTCGCCGGCCACAACGGGCTGAAGAGCCTCAGGCAAGGGCTGGGAAGCGCCGAGTTCTGGCGGGTCCGCGCCGGGGTCGGGCGCCCGGACTCGACCGATCCGGAGGTCGTCTCTGCCTATGTCCTGGGCCGCTTCCGCGAGCCTCGCGCCGAGGTCGAGGCGCTGATCGGCCGCGCTGCCGAGGCGACCGAGAGCCTCGTCGAGCAAATAGGCTCCGCCGTCGACGATGAGCGCTGAACGCACCAGCTACGCGGTCGATGGCCAGGGAGTTGCGCTCCTGCGGCTCGAGCGGCCGGAGGCGCGCAACGCGATCGACACCCAGATGCTGGTCGAGCTGCTCGAGCATCTCGCGGTCGCGCGCGACGACGACGCCGTCCGGGTCCTCGCGATCAGCTCTTCCGACCAGATGGGCCTCTCGGCCGGCGCCGACGTCAAGGAGCGGCTCGACGAGGAGGGGAAGGTCCGCCGCATGCAGCTCTTCGCCGACCTCTACGACGCGATCGTCGCCTTCCCCAAGCCGACGGTTGCCGCCTGCCACGGCGACGTCGTGGGAGGGGGTGCCGAGATCGCCGTCGCCTGCGATCTGCGGATCGGCGGCGCCAACCTGCGCATGCGCTTCCCCGGCGCGGCGCTCGGCGTTCCGGTCGGTCCGGCGCGCCTCGTCACCCTCTGCGGCCTCGCCGCCGCCAAGTACCTGCTCTTCAGCTCACGCACGGTCGGCGCCGACGAGGCCTTGAGGTTGGGCCTGGTCAACCGCGTCGCTCCTGCGGCGTCTACCGAGGAGGCGACCCTGGAGCTGGCCGCTTCGGTCGCCGCCCATCCCCCCGAGGCAGTGGGCGCCCTGAAGCGGATGCTGCACGAGTGGGACGACGTCGAGGGGCGTTCGAAGGTCGAGGGCGTTGGCCAGGTCGAGTGGGCCCGCACTGGCCCGGGTCTGCCTCAGCCTGATTAGGAGGGCATCCCGGCAGAGGTTCCACTTAACTTTTTCTGAAGACAGCGTGCGGCCGTCCGAGAATGCTGCCGCAGAAAAAGTACAAGACGTTCCACCTCTACCGGGATGCCCTCTAGGTCCAGCTCGTCGGATCGAGGGTCGTGCCGCCCTCGAAGTCCGCCGAGCTGGCGAGGACGTGCTCGGCGATATCATCGCAGCGCGCGAGCCACGCGTCGCTGGAGGAGAGCTTGTTGAGGAGCGATGCCAGGTTGGACTCGCCCAGCCAGTCGAGCAGCGGGAGGTGGAGGACGATGGTGGCGAAGCCGCCCTCGTGCGAGAGGCGCTCGATCTCCATCTCAAGATACGCGAGGAAGGCATCGGGCTCGAGCGGGTCCGGGGAGCCGGTCATTTCGCTGCGCACCGCGCCCAGCGGCGGCAGCAGGCACGTCGCATCGACGTGGCGCCACCGGAAGGGGAGGAGGGCGACGCTGCCGTCGACTCCCGCGCTGGACCCCGCCGGAGAGGCGTAGCGCAGACCAGCGTCGCGCAGGATGTCGACGCCGCCGGTGCCGAGCTGGCCCCCGGGCGGGCGCAGGCCGGCGATCTCCAGGCCCAGTTCCGCGAATGCCTCGACTCCGCGGGCGAGGTTCTCCGCCTGCTCCGCTGCCGTCAACTCGCCCCACGTCTCGTGGCGCCAGGCGTGGTAGGCGACCTCGTGGCCAGCCGCGCCGATCTCCTGCAGCGCCCCCGGGCTCAGCTCTGCGTTGACGCCCTCGGCGAAGAAGGTCGCCGAGAGGTCGTGCTCGCCGAGCCGCTTCAGCAGGCCCGGCAGCGCGTGGGCCGCGCTCGAGTCCTCGTCGACGCCGAGGTTGTCGAAGCTGAGGCAGAGTGCGCCGTGGGCGCCGCCCGGCCAGGCGGGCACCGGCTCAGTCCTCCAGCAGCGCCGCGCTCCAGCGCTCCGGTTCGCGCTTGGCCTGCTCGCGCGCCCAGCGAAAGTGGTGATCGGCCGAGGCGAGCAGGATCGGGAAGTTGAGCAGGCCGGCGAGGGCGAAGCGGCGCGAGCCGCGCCTGGTCTCGGTCAGCAGGCTGAGCGCGCTGGCGATTCCCCAGGCCCAGAGGACGGAGTTGTAGGCGGGGAGCTGGTCCTCGCGCAGGCCCTCGGCTTCGTCGAGCATCGGCACGCCGCCGTGCAGCGACCAGGGCCAGGCCTTGAAGTGGACGGCGACGCCGGCGACGCCGATCCCGGCGTTGAAGGCCGAGAGGCGCTCGTTCCACTTGCCGCCCCGGGCCGCCGCGAGGAGCCCAAGCGGGATCAGAGCGCCCCAAAGCGCATAGGAGCCGCGTCTTCCCAGCTGCGGCTCGAAGACCAAGCCGACCCCGGCGCGGGTCTCGAAGGCGTTGTGGGCGAAGAGCCCGAGGGTCGAGCCGGCGGCAAATGGGCGTCGCAATCGCATTCCGAGGCAGCGTAGCCCCTCGAACTAGAATCGGGTCAGCTTCCGTTCCGGTGCGCCTTTCCCACTCCACAGGTAGGAAAAGCGCACCGGAAGCGGTTGACTCGCCCATGAGCCTTCGCCCGCTACTGGAAATCGCCGCGGAGAACGAGCGCCTGCACGCGCTCGCGGGCGAAGTGCGCGCGGCGAGCGGCGGCGAGCCGGTCGAAGCGAGCGCCTCGGCGACGCTACGTCCGCTGCTCCTGGCGACCCTGCTCGAGGACGATCGCGGTCTGGCCGAACGCCCTGCCCTGCTGGTCAGCGCCGACGATCGGTCGGCGCGCGATCTCGCCGCCGATCTGCGCGCCTATCTGGCCCCGCGCCGTGTCCGCTTCTATCCCTCGCGCGGCACCGGCTACGCCTCCCACATCGCCCCGCCGCCGCACCTGGTCGGGCTGCGGATCGACGCGCTCGACTCGCTGCGCGAAGGGGCCGACGCGGTCGTGGTCGCCAGCGCCACCGCCCTGGCCGAGGCTGTGCCCGATGCCTCGCTGCGGCCCGCCGGCTTTGCCTTGGAGCAGGGCGGCGAGGTCGAGCTCGACAGCGCCGCCCGCGACCTCGTCGCCGCCGGCTACGAGCGGGTCGAGCAGGTCACCGAGCGCGGCCAGTTCGCCGTCCGCGGCGGCATCCTCGACGTCTTTCCTGCGACCGAGGAGCGGGCCGTGCGGATCGAGCTGTTCGGCGACGAGATCGAGTCGATGCGCTGGTTCTCGACCTTCACCCAGCGCTCGCTGGGCGACGCCGAGCGGGTCGAGCTGGCGCCCGCCGCCGAGCTCGACGCCGAGCATCGCGAACTGGCCGAGCTGGCCGCGATGCAGGCGGCGGAGGAGGGGAGAGAGGTGCCGAGCGCGGCCGAGGCGCTGCCCCTGGAGCATTTCGGCCCGCCGCTCGATCTCGTCCCCGCGGAGACCGCGGTGATTCTCGCTGCGGCCGAGGAGATCGAGCCGGCGCTGCGCGACCACTGGGAGGACGCGACCGCGGCGATGCACGCCGACGACGCCCGCCACCTCTACGTCGACGTGGCCGCGCCCCTCGCCGATCGGGCGGTCCTCGCGGTCCGTGGGGCCGGGGGGGAGGATGACGGAGCCTTCCGCGCCTCGCGCGCCGAGTCGCCGGCGCGCAGCGTCAAGGAGGCCGAGGGCGAGCTGGAGAAACTGGTCCGCTCCGGCTACCGCACCGTCGTCGCCTTCGACAACCGCGGCGAGGCGGAGCGCTCGCGCTACGGCCTCGAACGCCTCGATGCCGCCCTGCTGGACGGCGGTCGCCTCTCGCCCGACCCGGGCCTCGCCTTTGCCGAGGCGCGCCTGCGCGAGGGCTTCGTCAGTCCCGAGCTGCGCCTCGCGGTCTACCCCTTCCGCCGCCTGGTCCACCGGCGGCGGCGGGCCGGGGACCGCGATCGCGCCGGTGGCCGCGGCCGGCTCGCCTTCAGCGACTTGCGGGTCGGCGACTACGTCGTCCACGAGGACCACGGCGTCGCCCGCTTTGCCGGCTTCGAGACGCGCGAGGTCGGCGGTATCAGTCGCGACTACCTCTACCTCGAATACAAGGGCGAGGACCGCGTCTACGTGCCCACCGATCAGCTGGCGAAGCTGAGCCGCTACGTCGGCGCCGGCGCCGAACCGGCGCTTTCGGCGCTGGGCGGCAAGCGCTGGCAGAACATGAAGGCACGGGCGCGCAAAGCCGCCGGCGCCCTGGCCGGCGAGCTGCTCAACCTCTACGCGGAGCGACGGACCCGCAAGGGCCATCCCTTCCCGCCCGACGGCGAGTGGCAGATCGCGATGGAGACGGCTTTCCCCTACCGCGAGACCGCCGACCAGCTGGAGGCGATCGAGTCGGTCAAGGGCGACATGGAATCCGAGCAGCCGATGGACCGTCTGGTCTGCGGCGACGTCGGCTTCGGCAAGACCGAGGTGGCGCTGCGGGCCGCGGTCAAGGCGGCCTCCGACGGCAAGCAGGTGATGATGCTGGCGCCGACGACGATCCTCGCCCAGCAGCACTTCGGCACCTTCCGCGAGCGCCTCGCCGATCTCCCCTTCACCCTTGACTGGGTCTCGCGGCTGCGCAAGCCGGCCGAGGTGAAGGAGGTGCTGAGGCGCTTCGAAGGGGGTGAGGTCGACGTCCTCATCGGCACCCATCGGTTGCTCTCACGCGACGTCCGGGCGAAGGACCTCGGCCTGCTGGTCGTCGACGAGGAGCAGCGCTTCGGCGTCAAGCAAAAGGAGCTGCTGCGGCAGCTGAAGCTGAAGGTCGACGTGCTGGCGCTCTCGGCGACGCCGATCCCGCGCACGCTGCAGATGAGCCTGGCCGGGTTGCGCGACATCTCGACGATCGAGACGCCGCCCGAGGGCCGCCGCCCGGTCCGCACCTACGTCGGCCCCTACGACGAGGACCTGGTTCGAAAGGCGATCGAGCGCGAGCTCAAGCGCGGCGGCCAGGCCTTCTTCCTACACAACCGGATCGAGAGCCTGCCCGAGGTCGCCGAGCAGCTGCGCGGCCTGGTGCCCAAGGCACGAGTCGCCGAGGCCCACGGTCAGATGGACGAGAAGGAGCTGGAGGAGACGATGATGGGCTTTCTGCGCGGCGAGGCGGACTGTCTGGTGACGACGACGATCATCGAGTCGGGACTCGACATTCCCACCGCCAACACGCTGATCGTCGAGCGCGCCGACCGGCTCGGACTCGCCCAGGCCTACCAGATCCGCGGCCGGGTCGGGCGCTCGCGCGAGCGCGCCTTTGCCTACCTGCTCTACCCCTCTGCCGAGGCGCTGACCGAGGAGGCGGCGGCACGACTCTCAACCCTGGCCGACCACACCGAGCTCGGCTCCGGCTTCAAGATCGCGATGCGCGACCTCGACATCCGCGGCGCCGGCGACCTGCTCGGCGACGAGCAGTCCGGCCACGTCGCTGCGGTCGGTTTCGAGCTCTACTGCCAGATGATCGACGAGGCCGTGGCCGAAGTAGGGCCGGCCACCGAGGAGGGCGGGGAGGCCCCCGAGCCGCTGCGCTTCGACGTGCCGGTCGATGCCTACCTGCCAGCCTCGTTCATACCCTTCGAGGCGGCCAAGATCGATATCCACCGCCGCATCGTCGCCGCCCGCGCTCCGGGCGACCTGCGGGCGATCCGCGACGAGCTCAGCGACCGCTTCGGGCCGCCCCCGGCCGAGGCCGAGAACCTGCTGGCCCTGCAGCGCGCCCGGATCGAGCTGCGGCTGGCCGGGGCGAGCAGCGTCGAGCTGCGCGGTGGCAGGCTCAGCGTGGTCGGCGTCGTGCTCGACTCCGAGGGCGCGGGGGTGCTGGGCGAACAGGTCGAGGGGGCGCTTTACGAGTGGCGGGAGAAAACGGCCTCGGTCCGCGTGCCAGAGGAGCCAGAGTCGCGTTTGGCCGCTGTGCTCGCGATGGCGGCGGGTCTGCGCGAGGCCGGCCGCTCGCAAATGGTCGAAAAAGATATGCTTCCAGCTTCGTGAGTCCGGACCAGGGTAGGAGAGGGACGTCTGGCAAAGGCGGGGGGAGCAAAGCCTCCGGTCCTGCCGCTGCGCGGCGCCTGGGGCTGGCGATCTTCGGCGTCGCCTTCGTCGCTCTTTTCCTGATCGTCGCGATCGCCGTGGGCGTCGGCGACCCGAGCGTTCCGGACGGCGATGCGGCGCTGGTCCAAGACGCTCCTGGAGACCTCGGCAATGTCTCGGAAGCCAAAGTCGAACACGCGGTTGAGTTGGCCGCGGCGCAGGCGGGCGAAAAAAAGACCCCGAAACCGGGCGACCCCAAATACGACGAACTGCAGAAAACGGCGATGAATTCCGTGCTCGAAGGGATCTGGATTCGCGGCGTGGCGGCCGAATGGGGAGTCGAAGCGACCGACGCGGAAGTCGCCAAAGAATTGAAGAAAGTGAAGAAAGAAAACTTCAAATCGGAAGCTGAATTCCAGAAATTCCTCAAGGAATCGCATTTCACGCCGGCGGATATCAACGAACGCGTGGAAATCCAGATACTCAGCACCCGGTTGCAGGAACAGCTGAAAGAAAAAGTCCCGACGCCGAGTAAGAGCGAAATCAAGACCTACTACGAAGCGGCGAAGGACACCCAGTTCACGCAGAAACCGAGTCGGGACGTGCGCATGATTCTCGACAAAGACCGCAAGAAAGCCGAAGAAGCAGCCGCCGCCCTTGCCAAAGACAATTCGACGAAAAACTGGACTGCGGTCGCCAAAAAATACTCGGAAGATCCGACGACGAAAGAAAGCGGCGGCCTGCAGAAAGGTCTGCAGGAAGGTGTCTTGGAAGAACCGCTGAACGGGCTGGTCTTCAGCACGCCCGAAGGCCAGCTCGAAGGGCCGACCGAAGGCAAGGGCGGTTACGTCGTCTTCGAAGTCGTGAACTCGACGCCGGAAAGCGTGCAGGAACTGGTGACCGTGGAAAGTCAGATCCAGGCGACGCTTGCCCAGCAGGCCGAACAGGAATATTTCACCAACTTCCTCGCGAGCTTCAGTACCCAGTGGACCCAGCGCAGCTTCTGCGCTTCTGGCTTCGTGACCGAACGCTGTGCGAACTTCGCAGACAGCGGGCGTCCCACGACCGCACCCGAAGGCTGCTACGAAGCCGATCCGAAAGGTGGCCTGCCGGAAGCGTGTCCGGCCCCCGTCTTCCAGCTGGTTCCGGCTCTGCCGGGAACCGTGACGCCGCTCGAACCGAAAGGCAAACCGCTTGCGCAGCGTCCGCGGCCGCTGGCTGAAAAAGAAGAAGGCGCCGCGGGCGCCGAAGGCCTGCCCGGAGGTGCCCTGCCGCCGACCGAAGGCGCGCCTCCGGCAGAAGAAGCTCCGCCGGCCGAAGAAGCCCCGCCGGCCGAATCCGAATAGGCCCGCCGGCCTCTCCCGGGCGTCGATAGACTGGCGCGCCCATGAGCGCGGAGCGAGCAGGCGTGCATCTTCGGTTCTTCGCGCTGCGAGCGACGCGGGACTCTTTGCGATGAGCGCGATCTCCTCCATCCACGCCCGCCAGATCCTCGATTCGCGCGGCAACCCGACTGTTGAGGTCGAGGTCGTTCTCGAGTCGGGCGCGAGGGGCACGGCGGCGGTTCCCTCCGGTGCCTCGACCGGCGAGTTCGAGGCGGTCGAGCTGCGCGATGGAGGCGACCGCTGGCTCGGCAAGGGCGTCTCGCGAGCGGTGGACAACGTCAACGGTGAGATCGCCGCGGCCCTGACCGGCGCGCGGGCTGCCGAGCAGGGCGCCCTCGACGAGACGATGATCGAGCTCGACGGGACGCCGAACAAGGCCCGGCTCGGGGCCAACGCGCTGCTCGGCGTCTCGCTGGCCGCGGCCAAGGCCGCCGCAGCCGATTCGGGCCAGCCGCTCTACCGCTATCTGGCCGAGCTCTATGGTGGTGGCGAGCCGCGCCTCCTGCCGGTGCCGATGATGAACGTGCTCAACGGCGGCGCCCACGCCGACAACTCGGTCGACTTCCAGGAGTTCATGGTGGTGCCGGCGGGGGCCTCGAGCTTCGCCGAGTGCCTGCGTGTCGGGGCAGAGGTCTTCCACGCGTTGAAGAAGAGCCTCGCCTCGAAGGGCCTTTCGACCGCGGGTGGCGACGAGGGCGGCTTCGCGCCGAACCTGGAGTCCAACGAGGCCGCGCTGCAGGCGGTTTTGGCCGGAGTAGAGGCGGCCGGCTACGAGCCCGGCTCCGATGTCTTCATCGCCCTCGACCCGGCAACCAGCGAGGTATACGAAGGGGGTGCCTATGTGCTCGAGCACGAGGGTCGCACGCTTTCTCCGCAGGAGATGGCCGCCTACTGGGAGGATGCCTGCTCGCGTTACCCGATCCTCTCGATCGAGGACGGCATGGATGAGGAGGACTGGGACGGTTGGGAGCTGCTCACCGAGCGTCTCGGCGGGCGGGTTCAGCTGGTCGGCGACGATCTCTTCGTCACCAATCCAGCGCGTCTGCGGCGCGGGATCGAGCTCGGCGTCGCCAACTCGATCCTGGTCAAGGTCAACCAGATCGGCACCCTGAGCGAGACCCTGGAGGCGATCCGGATCGCCCGCGGGGCCGGCTACACGGCGGTCATCTCACATCGTTCGGGCGAGACCGAGGACACGACGATCGCCGATCTCGCTGTGGCCACCGGCGCCGGCCAGATCAAGACCGGCGCCCCGTCACGCTCGGACCGGGTGGCGAAGTACAACCGTCTGCTGCGGATCGAGGAGGAGTTGGGCAGTGCGGCCGAATTCCCGGGCTTGAACGCATTCGCCCAGCGCGTGGGCTAGATGCAGGAATGCGGCGCTCGGCGCCGTAGGACCGGGTATGGCAACCCGCGCCCGGCCGGCAAGCAGGACGACTTCCCGGCCGAAACGGCGTCCGGCGGCACGCCGCAGACCGGCGGCGCGGCGCGGTGCCAGCCGCATCCGCTGGGACAGGGTGGGGCGGATCGCGCTGACGCTGGTCCTCGCCGCGGTTCTCTACTCCTACCTCAATCCGGCGATCGACTTCGTCAAGACCTACACCGCGACGACCGCCGCCAAAGCCGAGTTCCACGAAATGCTGCGCGAAAACAAGCGTCTCCACAACCGCATCCAGACGGCGGACGATCCGACCGTGATCGCCCGCAGGGCGCGCGCGCAGGGCATGGTCGCCGAAGGCGAGACGCCGATCGTCGTCCACGGCTTGGGCGGCTAGCCGACCGCACGGGGTTCACCGGTGGTTAGCGCCGGCTCCTACATCCTCAGCGCCGCCCTGTTGGCAGCGCTGGCGCTCTCACTGGGCTTCTCGGCCGTGCGCTTGCGCCAAAGGCTGATGCCCGAATGGGAGGGCGCTCCAGCGCATCTGGTCGAGGCGATTCTCGGCGTCGCCCTGCTGATTTGGCTCTCTGAGCTTCTCGGCCTGGTCAATCTTCTCTACGGCGGGACTCTTGCGGCCGCGGCAATTCTGCTGGCGGCAGCTGTCGCTTCCGGCCCGCGGGTCCTGTC
>DASUZP010000034.1:0-26453 GCA_036376775.1 Solirubrobacterales bacterium
CACGTGACCGAGGGAGCGGTGCAGTGGCAGACACGGCGATAACAGAGCTCCGGCGCTTGGGGCAGGGGGAGCGCGGCGTCGAGGACTCGGTGAGCTTTTCGCTGGCTCACCGCATCCGGATCGAAATCAGGGCGGCACTACACGAAGGCCCCGCTACCTCCGCTCAGCTCGCCGAAATCGTCGGCCAACCCCGCGACAGCCTGAACTTCCACCTCAAGGAAATGCTCAATGACGGGAGCATCGGCATTGACAGAACCGAGAAGGTCGGCAACATGGACCGGCATTACTACTGCGTGGTTGAGCTGCCGCGCTTCTCCAATCAGCAGATGGAGGCGTTCACCTGGGAGGAGCGCCAGACGGTATGCGCCATAGCAGTACAGGCAGCCTCGACCGAGGCGCTGGCCTCATTGTGGGCCGGGAAGATGGCCGACGATCCGCACGTGTTTCTGAGCTGGAACCGCATCCAGCTAGACCAACAGGGACGTGGCGAACTGGCCGACGAGGAAGCACAGGCTTGGACTCGGCGGTATGGGATAGCGGCCGAGGCGGCCAGTCGTCTCGCCGAGTCGGAAGAGACCGGCGTCACTTACATCATCACCTCCTTTGCTTACGAGAGGAGCCGCAAGTCCGCACCCGAGCCCCTGTCGGTAAGTGAACCTCCCAAAAAAGCTAGCTTTTCCGAGCGGCTCACTGCACTTCGCAAATGGAGGCAACCGGACAGCCCTGCGAATGCCGTCAGCTATTCACTAGGGCATCGCATCCGGATCGAAATCAGGGCGGCACTACACGAAGGCCCCGCTACGGCCTCCAGGCTTGCCGCCATCCTCCAAGAGCCAAACAACATCATTAGCTACCACCTCAAGGAAATGCTTGAGGACCGAAGTATTGACATTGCCAAAACCGAGAAGGTCCGCAACCTCGACCAGCGCTACTACTCCATGATTAGCCTGCCGTTCTTCTCCGACAAGGAGTACGCGGCAATGAGCAGGATGGATCGACAGACGCTTTGCGCGATAGCCGTACAGGCAGCAATAGCCGAGGCCATGGCGTCGTTGTGGGCCGGGAAGATGGCCGCTGACCCGCGCACCTTTCTCGGTTGGGATCGCATCGTCCTCGATACGCAAGCACGGGAAGACCTGGTGGACGAAGAAGAGGCGTCCTGGCAGCGCAAGGAGGAGATCGAGGCGAGGTCGGCAAACCGCCGAGCGAAGTCTGGAGAGCTAGCGACCACTCACATCATCACGTCACTCAGCTACGAGCGGAGCCGGAACTGTGCGCCCGATCCGCTGAATGAGGATCACCTGACCACGAAGTAAATCTGATCGTTCAGTAACCGAGCGTCAGGGTGAAAACCAGTTCGAGAAGTTGGTACAGACTCAGCCGTTCCTATCTGTAACCGTTCACTACTCAGATTAGAACCGACTGCTTGACAGTAGGTGGTCGGGTCCGGGTAGTTCCGTGGGCGGTGCTCCATTGCTCCTCCCGCGTCCCGGTGAACGGAAGGGGCAAAAGAGATGCCTATTGGCAAACCACGCAGCGGGAGCACCCGGAAGGGCGGCGAGCACCTACCGGTGTTGGTGGACCCCCGGCTCGTCAAGGCGCTGGACCACGTCGTGCGCCAGCACATCCTGCTTGCCGCCGTACTGGGCGAGGTCAGCCCGAAAGAACTGTCGGAGGCGCTCGATGAAGGGCTGAGCCAGGTCAGCTACCACGTCAAGGTCCTGCGCGAGGAGTGCGGCGGGATAATCGAAGAGACCCACACCGAGCCGCGTCGTGGGGCAGTCGAGCACTACTACCGCGCCAGCGCCAAGACGCTGCTACCGGCAAAGGCGTGGCGTGGGCTGAAGAAAGGCCTGCGAGCGGCGGTCGGCGCAGGTCAGGCGAACGATCTGTTCAACGACCTGGTGGCTGCGCTGGAAGCGGGCAAGCTGCAAGGAGCGCACGACCGCATCAGCCGCACACCGCTGGTCCTCGACGCCGAGGGACAGCGCAACGTCAAGGCAATCGCCGAGCGGGCGACCAGGGAAGTCGAAAACGAGCAGCAGGCAACGGCGAAGCGCGTGCGGAAAGCCAACGGCGATGGCGGCAAGGTCGTCGGCTACACCTTCGCGCTACTGGCCTTCGAGGCAGCCTGGAAGCCTGCCGACCTATACGCCCTCGCTGCCCATGTCGAGGGCACGGCAGGCCGCTCGCCAAACGGGGCAAACGGCACCAGTCGTAATGGCGGTGGGAGCAAAAGGGGCCGCAGGCGCAAGGTGGGGGCGGTGGGGAAGTAGCCCGCGTCAGCGGCATAGGGCAGCTCGCCCCTGCGTCGCCCCGTGCCATGTCACGCAAACCCAAAAACAAAGAAAGCGAACATGACCAAGCCTGACGACTCAGTTCATTACAACGTTGCGATAGTCGAAGCCGCCTTCCTTGCAACTGCGACAGAACTGCATCCGCAAAACCTGACGGCCAAAGAGCTTGCGCTCAAGGTCATCCTCGACCCCGACGACACCAGGGAGGTCGAGACGGCGGAGCAGGCGATGCGTGGGCTCCGTGAGTTCGGCCTGTTCTCCGACGGAGACGGTGGGATCGTGACGCCGACACCGGCGGCACTCCACGCTGTCGCGCTTTTCGCCCACAGATAGCCCCATGCACACCTCCTCCGCCCCGACCTACCCGCAACACCAGCACCGCGAGGGTGGCAGTCAAGGGCGCTCGCGCCCGACCCCCGCAGGGGGTTGACGGCCATCCTCGCGGTGCTTCAATCGCCGTAGGTCGAGGGGTTGTCGCTCATCGACCCATGCTCAACCCTCGGCCGAGCTGACGCGCTCTCGCCGCGTGCTGCCCCAGGCCAAGGACTCGCTGAATCTCTTGCAGCCGTCGCGTTGCGGCCTCCTGGCGTGCCCGCTCGGCTCCTCGTTTCGCCTCCCGGCCAAAGGCTTTGTCCGGGTCCTTGATGCCGTGCGCCTGGCGGTAGCGCTCGATCTCGGCGACGCCGCGATCCCATGCTTTCCGCTTCGCCGGGCCGCTCGGCCTCTCCCCCAGCTCGCTCTTGACGTAGGCGGGCGGGAATATCCGCGCGGCGATGATCGCCGACTCTCGCCGCTGGGCGAGGGCTTGATCGGCAACGGCCAGCTCTCGCCGAGCAGCTTCCCCGAAAGGCAGCTCGCGGACCTCGGCTTCGAGGCGCGCTGCCGTGTCTCGGGACCTCGCCTCCAAGGTGTCGATGCGGGCCAGCTCGTCGCGGCGCTGGCGGCGCGGTAGCGCCTGTGCCGCTTCGCGTCGGGCCTCGAAGCCGTCGAGCCGTTCGCGGGCCTGCCCGATCCTCTCCTGCGTGTTGCTCCGCTGCCGCTCCGCGCTGGCCTCGCGGCTCGCGGCGTCCAACAGGTCCGCGCGTCGGGCGACCAGCTCCTCGGTCGGCAGGCCGGAGAAGCGCGAGCGCAACGCCTCATCATGCGCGGCGAGTTGGGAGCGGTCTCGCTCGGCGGCTTCGACGATGTGCGGGATGCTCTCGCGCATGCGGGGCGAGTCCGACGCGATCTCCTCACGGTGGGCCTGAACCTCCGGCGTCGCGTAGATGAACGTCTCCTCGCGGCTGCGCGAGGCGGCGACGTAGAGCTCCTGCTTGTCCATCGACGGATCGGCCATGACGAACGCCCGGTCTACGGTGGTTCCCTGAGCCGAATAGGTCGTGACGGCGTAGGCGTGTTCGAGCGCGGGTGCTTCTGAGTGCGGGTTGGTCCGCGCCAGGTAGTCCTCACCGACCTCGACCCGCTTGGCCTGGTCGATGCCGTCGAGGACGACGCGCCGCTCGGCGGCGTCGACCTCGGCGATGCGCCAGCGCTCGCGGTTGAAGATTTCGGCCCTGTGGTCGTTGACGCGGGTGATGACGAGATCGCCAGCGGCGAATCCGGCCTCCCCGACTTCGATCTCTTGCGCCCCGAGCGCCCCGGCCTGGCGGCGGACCTCGCGTGCCAGCTCGTTCAGCTTCCGCACGTCGGCGTTTCGCTTGGCGACCATCACGGCGTCCTCGCCGCGCTCGAATGCCTCGTTCCAGTCGCGGATCATCGCCTCGCGGCGGGCCTCGGCGTCGGGGGCGACCGTGACCCGCTCCGCCGAGCGGTAGAGGCGCAGCGCCTCGCGGCCCTCGCCCTCCCTGATCCGCTTCGCCGCGTCGCGGTCGAGATCGTGGCGGTGGCGGATCACCTCGTCCAGGTAGATCGGCTCGCCGCGCTCAGCAAGCGCCCGGAACAGTCCGCCCGCCTCGATCTCGCCGAGCTGCTCGGGATCGCCGACGAGGATGAGCTTGGCCTGCGCCCGCTCGGCGTGGGAGACGAGCCGCGCCAGCGCCGCCGAGTCCACCATCCCTGCCTCGTCAATCAGCAGGACCGATCCGTACGGCAAGCCCTCGCCCCCTTCGTGCTCGGCGCGGTCAAGCGCCAAGAGCAGGCTGGCGATGCTCGAAGCGGGCAAGCCCTCGGCCCGCATCACGTTCGCCGCCCGCCAGGTCGGCGCTGCGGCGTGCATCTCGATCCCGGCCTGCGCCCAGCCCTCGGCTGCGGCGACGATGGCGAAGGTCTTGCCGCTGCCAGCCTCGCCGATCACGACGGCGACTCCCTCGGGGCTCGTCAGGAGGCGGCGGATCATCTCGCGCTGGTCGGCCTTCAAGGTCGGGCGGGCGTGAATCACACGCGCCGCGATCAGCTCGCCTGCCGGGTCCGGTCCCTGAGCTCGCATTCGCTCCGCTGCCGCCAGCGCTTCGCGCTCAAGCTCCCAGATGCGACGGGTCGTGTAGCGGGGGCCTTTCGCGCCCTCCGCTATCTGGATCACGGAGTCCGACGCGAGGAAAGCATCGGCCAGGCGCTCGATCTCGGCTCCCGGCGCTCCCTCGGGCAGCGAGTCGGCGACGGCCTGGATCGCCTCGCGGCGGTCGAAGTGGGACGCCGACGCCGTGACCGCGCGGCCAAGCTGAATCTCCGAGACAGTCGGGACCTCGGCGCTGTCGATCCGCAGCGCCGCCTCAGAGTCGAAGGTGCGCGCGATCGCCTCGCGGCCCAGGCCGATCTCCTCGGCCCTCGATCGCCAGCGCGCCAGCAGCTCGCCGTGGCCGACGTCGCGCTCCTTCGGCTTGCGGGTGGCGAGTGCTGCGACCTGCATCGAACGCGCCGAGGCATCAGTGCCCGCCGCCTCGACTATTTCCGCGCGGCGGGTGGAGAATGCCCGTAGGTGCTCGTCGGCAAAGCCCGCGATCTCGGCGATGCCTTTGCGGGTCGGCTGCCATTCGACGCCGAGTCGGCGGCTCAGCTCGTGGCGAAGGTGGGCCTCGTAGATGTAGGAGGCGGTCTTGGCGTGGTCGTAGATCGCCGGGTGGTAGAGGCGGGTCCAGCGCCCATCCGGCCCCTTCGTCGCGTTGGCGATGAGGACGTGGGTGTGGAGCTGCGGATCGCCGTTGCGCGAGGAGCGATGGACGTAGCCCGCCGCTAGGTAGCCGCTGCCCTTGACGAACTCCGAGCCTCCGGCTCCCCTGCGGGTCCAGCACGCCTCGCGCTGCATGTAGGAGAGGGCGGCTCCTACTGCTTCGCGGTGGGCGGCTTTGACTTCGAGCGCGGCGACGGGACCGCCGAGGCCCCACAGCAAAGAGACGGACTTGGGAGCCGAGAAGGTGAGATCGAAGCCGGGGACCGAGCCGTTGGAAGGGACGCCGCGCATCCCGACCAGCGGCTCCCCGTCCACGGGGTTGCGGCCGGTCAGCATCGCTTCGAGCTGCGCGGCCTCGACCTCGCCGGAGAGGCCCAGGGGCTCAGCGGCGTCGCCGAGCCATTCCCCGGCGACCTCGCCCTCGCCGGAGTAGTAGTCCTCAGCGCCTTCGGCGACCTTGTCGAGGTAGTAGCGCTCCTGTCCTTTGCCGAGCTTGCCGATTGAGAGCATCCACGAGGTATGTCCGTGGGGAGCGCTCAATGCATCGATCTCTTAACAAAGTGATAAGGCGTGAGGGTGGTTGCTGTTGGCTGTTAGGGCTTCGGTCTGGACGGCTTCTCATGGCTGGATAGCTGCCATGTGTGCCTGAGTTCTTGCTGTTGGCTCTTGCCTTACTGGTTGCCCTTTACTGGCTGGTTGATCTTGGCTTGGGGATTGCCTGGCTGTGGAGTTCGTGGCTGTCCTCGCCCGCCCCGGCGTCACAGGACCGCCGCGAATCTCCGGGGGCGTTTGCGGAACTTTTCGGACGTATCCGATGCAAATGGCCGATGCAAACGACATCCGTGGTGGACAACAGGAATAGGCGATGGCGCTCAGCGACGCGGACATAGAGGCGGTGGCGACTCGGGTGGCCGATCTGCTGCGGACGGGGGCCCAGACCAACACCGAGCTGGTTGACGCCACCAAGATCGCGCAACGGTTCGGCGTCAGCCGCGATTTCGTCTACGACCACGCGGACGATCTCGGCGCGGTGCGGCTTGGCAACGGCCCCAAGGCTCGCCTCCGCTTCGATCCGGCGAAGGTCGGTCGAGCTTTGCGGAAACCGCCCGAGAAGGCCGCTTCGCAGCCTCGCCGACGCCGGACTCGAAGCAGCTCCTCCCTGCTCCCGATTCGGGAGTGATGACCGCCGTGGACGGTCGGGACGCTATCCGAGTTCAGGTGTACCGTTCTCGGAACATAAGCGGCGACCCGCCGCGCGCCAACGCGAACGGGTCGCCTGACCACAAGGAGAGTGGACCTCCTCATGGCTAACACTGATCCTATGGAGCGGGGCGATGCCGCCGCCCCTCAGAACACCGGCCCTCACGACCTGGCGTCCAGCCCGTCTGGGGGCGATTCCTGATGCCCCGCAAAGCGAGCGGCAGCGTCGTGGAGCCCAAGGACGGGCGTGCATGGGCAATCCGATTCCGGGCCTACGGCAAGCGCCATTACGTCGCCCTCGGGACCTCCGAGGAAGGCTGGACCCGAGAGAAAGCGGAAAGGAAGCTCGGCCATGTCCTCGCTGATGTGGATCGGGGCATCTGGAAGCCGGAAGCGCCAGCGCCCGATCAGGCCTCGGACACCGAGCCGACCTTCCACGAGTTTGCATCGGAATGGTTCGAGGGCATTTCTCCCGAGCTTCGGGAGCGGACCCGCACCGACTACCAATGGCGGCTTTCCAATCATCTGCTGCCCTACTTCGCCAAGCACCCGCTGTCAGCGATCACGGTGGAGGAAGTGGATCGCTACCGGCGCGAGAAGGTGCGCGAAAGCAAGGCGGTCGCAGCGGCGCGGCAGCAACAGCTCGCGCTGCCGAAGAAAGATCGCAAGCGGCTCGCGCGGCCCCTGTCAAACGGCTCGATCAACAAGACGATCCGGTTGCTCGCCGCCGTCCTGGAGCAGGCGGTCGAGTACGGCTATCTCGACCGCAACTCAGCGCGAGGTCGTAAGCGGCTGCTGAAAGAAGGCAAGCCGAATCGCACCTACCTACAGCCCGAGCAGGTCACGGCGCTGCTGAACGCGGCGGGGCAGCTCGACACCGAGGCCCGGAAGGGTGACACCGGCCGTCGCCGTCCGCTTCTCGCCACGCTGACGCTGGCGGGCCTGCGGATCGGCGAGGCGCTTGATCTGCGCTGGCGGGACGTGAACCTGAACGAGCGCCGCCTGCGGATCGCCGCAGCGAAGACCGACGCGGGTATCCGCGAGGTTGACGTGACCCCGGCGCTGCAAGGACTGCTCACCGAGTACCGGGATCGCAGCCCGTACTCCCGGCCGGGGGATTTCGTCTTTCCGACCAGCGAGGGCAAGCGAGACAACCCCTCCAACGTCCGCAGCCGCTTCATGGACTCGGCGGCGAAGCTCGCCAACGCCGATCTGCGAGCAGCGAGACGCGAGCCGATACCGGACGTGACGCCGCACTCGCTGCGGCGGACCTTTATCTCCCTCCTGCTCGCCGCAGGAGCCGATGTGCCTTACGTCATGGCTCAGGCCGGGCACAACGACCCGAAGATGACCCTTGGGCTCTACGCCCAGGTGATCGCCTCCAAGACCGACCACGGCGCTGCCCTGGATGGCATCGTCGCCGCGTCTGATTGGGCAGCAACGGGCAGCGAAGCCAAAAATCAAGCAGTCACGACCGCAGCCTAGCCCGCCCCGAGCAGCGAAAAGCCCCGCCATAGCGGGGCTTTTCCCGAAAGCGGCTGAAGGGATTCGAACCCTCGACCTTCTGCATGGCAAGCAGACGCTCTAGCCAGCTGAGCTACAGCCGCATCGCAGCGATTCTATCTATGCCTCCGCCGGTTGGGCCTCGCCGAGCTTGCGGACGAGCATAATGCTGGCCGCCAGGAACCAGGCAAGGAAGAGTAGAAACCCGATCAGGAAGCCGAATGCGCCGTCGGCGGCGAAGGCGCCGTGGTCGGTGTAGACGGCGCCGATCCCGAGCGCGTTGAAGAGAGCCGTGGCGAAGCTCAGCCAGCCGAGACCGGCTGGCAGGAAGCCGCTGCGGAGGATGCTGAGCCCGTTCGCCACGAAGAAGACGACCACCGCTGGAGCCGAGACCGCCAGGGTCATCGCCGCCGCATCGGTCAGCGCGCGGGTCAGCTCCGGACCGTTGTCGGCCGGGTGCAGGGCGGCGGTCGCCGAGAGCGCCAGCGAGACGATCAGGGCGGCGGCGGAAATCAGGCCGCCGCCGTACGCCGTGGTGGCAAGGCGTCCCTCTCCCCCTTCGGCGGCCGCCAAAGCGCTGCGCAAGGCGCCGATGAACCAGATGAGGAAGAACATCGCGGCGCCGAAGATCAGCTGTATCGCGTGCAGCGCATCGTGGTGATCGGAGACGTAGTTGAGGACTTCGGCCGGCGAGGCGTCGCTCGCCGGAGGCTTGGGCTGCACCAGGAAGGCGACGACGATCAGGATCACGAACAAGATCCCCGTCGAGGCGGCGTAACGGGCATACCGGTCGTTCATTTGATCTCCCTTCAGAACCCGGACTGGAGATGCGATCTTCTCCGGCGCTCCGGCTGAGGTCAACCGCCCGAACGTCGCTAAATGCCGACCTTGCAGGACTTCCTGGCATGCTTTACCGAATAATGGGTAAGGCGACTCCGAAGCCATCCACGAACTCCCCGGCCGGTCAGCCGGATCGAAAGAGAGGCTCAGATGACCCGAGTCAGGACCGCATTGCTCATCGCCGTTGCGACGCTGGTCGCCGTGGCGCTGGTGCCCGCTTCTTCCTCGGCCTGGGCTCCGGCGAAATCGGCGACGATCCATCCCGGTGTCCAGGTCTTCACCGAAGGCGCCCAGTGCACGTCCAACTTCGTTTTCCAGGAAGGCGCCAACGTCTACCTTGGCCAGGCCGCACATTGCTCCGGCACTGGCGGGCAGACGGAAACCGACGGCTGCAGCAGCGGCTCGCTGCCGCTCGGCACGCCGGTCGAAGTGACCGGCGCGAGCAAGCCCGGCACGCTCGCCTACAACTCGTGGCTGACGATGCAGGCAAACGGCGAGGCGGATCCCGACACCTGCGCCTACAACGATCTGGCCCTGATCAGGATCGACCCGGCGGACGTCGGCAGCGTCAACCCCTCCGTCCCCGGCTTCGGCGGTCCGACCGGAGTGGGCGCCGTGGGCGGCCTCGGCTCGAGCGTCTACTCCTACGGCAACTCCGAGCTGCGTGGCGGCGTCGCCAAGCTCAGCCCCAAGCAGGGGATCGTCGTGCAGAACGAAGGCGGTGACTGGAGCCACATCGTCGGCACCCTGACGCCAGGTATCCCGGGCGATTCGGGAAGCGGCTTCCTCAACGCCGGCGGCGACGCGATCGGCATCCTCAGCACGCTGCAGATCGCGCCGCTTGCCGGCACCAACGGCGTCGGCGACCTGGGCAAGGAGCTCGCCTACCTGCGCGCCCACAGCAGCTTCGGCGCAATTCAGCTGGTGCACGGCACCGAGCCGTTCAGGCCAAATCTGATCGAAGCGATTCTGGGCGCCTAGGAATCCAGCTCGGCGAGGAGATCGCGAAGGTCGAGCGGTTCGGTGACGATCGCGAGCTCCTCGCCGCCGGGCGATCGCGGCCACTCCTCGCGTGGCCGGTCCCGGTAGAGCTCGATCCCGTTGCCGTCGGGGTCGTTGAGGTAGAGCGCCTCGCTGACGCCGTGGTCCGAAGCGCCGCCGAGCAGGATGTCCGCCTGCGAGATGCGGCGCAGGGCATCCGCCAAGGAGCGGCGATCCGGGTAGCGGATCGCGAGATGAAAGAGGCCGGTGCTTCCCGCCGGCGGCGGTGAGGCACCACGCGAGTGCCAGGTGTTGAGCCCGATGTGATGGTGGTAGCCGCCGGCCGCTACAAAGGCCGCCTCGTCGCCGATCCTCTGCTGCAACTCGAAGCCGAGCACGCCACAGTAGAAGTCCAGCGCTCGGTCGAGGTCGGCCACTTTGAGGTGGACATGGCCGATGTCGACCCGCGGGTCGATCGGCTCAGCCATCGCCGTCCAGGGCGGCGTTGACGAGTCGATCCGCCTCGGCGTTGTGCTCGCGGCGCACGTGGCGGATCGACCAGCGGCCCTCGAACGGACGCAGTGCCCGCTTCACCTCGGCGTGCAGCTCGCGCAGGGTCGCGTCCTTGACCTTGTACTCGCCCTTGACCTGGCGCACGATCAACTCCGAGTCGCCGACCAGCTCCAACTCGCTCGCCCCCAGCTCTGTCGCCCGCTCGATCCCGAGCAAGAGCGCCCGGTACTCGGCGACGTTGTTGGTCGCCGTGCCGATCCGCTCGCCGCGCTCCTCGAGCACCTCGCCGTCGGACTGAACCACCGCACCGATCGCCGCCGGCCCCGGGTTGCCGCGGGCGCCGCCATCGACGTTGACGACGAGCTTCGGCGACATCCCTAGCCGACCGGCTCGCCGTCGCGGGACTGCTTCGGCCGCGGAGCGCCGAGGGCGAGCCGGCCGCCCTCCCCCGCTCTCGCGTTCCACTCGCGAGCCGAACCGTCGAGCTGGTCGATCACATCGCCCTTTCCGAGCTGGAAGACGGCTCGCATCTCGTCGCCCAGATCGACACCCCACTGGTACCAGCTCAGCTCCCAGGCGACCGTTATCCGCACCTCGCTGGGCGAGCCGGCGGCGGAGCCGATCGAGACCCGAGGCTCGCCCAGGGTCCGTGTCAGACCGGCGACTGTGCGGGCGGCTTCGCTCGCGTTGAAACGCGCCACGGCCCGCTCCAGGCGTCCGCGCGGGGACTCGGAGGACTCCGGCTGGGGACGGCGGCCGACGTTGGCCCCCGGCGCCGCCGGGTCGACCCAGCCGAGCTGCTCGGCGCGACCACGGCAGAGATCGCAGACCAGCCGCGGCCCATCCTTCGGGCTCATATAGCTACGGGTGCGCTCGCCGGCCAGAATCGTGCGGCCGCAGACCGCGCAGGTTTCGTCAGGGCTCACGCCGCAACGCTAGCAGTGGCGGCGACCTGCTCGGCGAGGTGCGCGGGAACCGGCTCGTAGCGCTCGAACTCGACCGTGAACTCGGCCCGGCCATGGCCGATCGAGCGCAGATCGGGAGCGTAATCGAGCACTTCCGCCATCGGCACCTCGGCCTTGACCTCGGTCGCTTCGCCCCTCGGCTCCATCCCGAGCGGATGACCCCGGCGGGAGTTGAGATCGCCGATCACCTCGCCGACGACGTCCTCGGGACAACTGACCGTGAGCCGCACGATCGGCTCCAGCAGGACCGGATCGGCCGCCTCCATCGCCTCGCGGAAAGCCATCGATCCGGCCATCTTGAAGGCCATCTCGGAGGAGTCGACATCATGGTGTTTGCCGTCGACGAGCCGCACCCGCACGTCCCTCACCGGGTAGCCGGCGACCGTGCCGTGCTGCATCGCTTCGACAATGCCCTTCTCGACTGCCGGGATGAAGCTGCCGGGAATCGCCGCACCCTTGATCTGGTTGACGAACTCGAGGCCGGCGCCATCGGCCGCCGGCTCGATCTCGATCTTGCAATCGGCGAACTGACCGCGCCCGCCCGACTGCTTCTTGTAGCGGGCATGAGCCCCGGCGGATCGACGGATCGTCTCCTGGTAAGGGACGCGCGGCGGGTGCAGCTCGATCTCGGCGCCGAAGCGGCGCTTCATCCGCCCGACGATCACCTCGATGTGGACCTGGGTCAGCCCGGCGACGATCTGCTCTCCCGTCTGCCGGTCGCGATGCACGTCAAGCGTCGGGTCCTCTTCGCGCAGCCGCCGCACCGCTGCCGCCGCCTTCTCCTCGTCGCCCTTCGATTTCGGCTCGAAAGCGAAGGCCATTACCGGCGCCGGCAGGTCAAGCGGTGGAAAGGCGAGCTCTGCGGGATGCTCGCAGAGGACGTCCCCCGCCTGGGTCTGCTTCAGCTTCGCCACCGCACCGATCTCCCCCGCTCCCAGCTCGGTCACCGCCGTCAGCTCGGTGCCGAGCGGCCGGCTGAGCTGACCGATCCGCTCCTTCTCCTGCCTGCTCACGTTGACGACCTGCGAGTCCGAGCGCAGCGTGCCGCGATAGACGCGCAGGAGGTTGATCCGCCCGGCGTAGGGATCGGCGAGCGTCTTGAAGACGTAGGCGACGAGAGGTCCGTTCTCGTCCGCTGCGATCTCGATCCCCTCGTCGCCCTCCCCCAGCACCTCGGCAGCACCGCGCATCGCCGGCGAGGGCAGATCCTCGACCAGGGCGCCGAGCAGGCGGTTGGTGCCGAGGTTACGCGTCGCGACGCCACAGGTGACCGGGAAGACGCGGCCCGCGGTGACGCTCCGCTTCAAGACCGCGACGATCTCGTCGTGGTCGATCTCCTCGCCGTCGAGATAGCGCTCCATGAGCTCGTCGGAGTTCTCCGCCACCTCGTCCATCAGCTTCTCGCGGTACTCCTCGGCCTGGCCGCGCAGCTCCTCGGGGATCTCGACCCGGGTTGCGTTCTCCCGCCCGGATCCGTCGTAGACGAACGCCTCGAGGTCGACCAGGTCGATCACGCCGCGGACCTCGTGTTCGCTCCCGATCGGGATCTCGGTGGCGACCACGTGCGGGCCGAAGGCGCGCTTGAGCGAGTCGAGGACGGCGAAGAAGTCGGCCCGCTCGCGGTCGAGCATGTTGACGAAGACGAGCCGCGCCAGGCCTTCGGCGTCGGCACGGCGCCAGAGCCGCTCGGTCTGCACCTCGACCCCGGCGACCCCGTTGACGACGACCACCGCCGCGTCGGCCACCCGCAACGCCGCCGCCACGTCGGCGACGAAGCTGGGCTCGCCGGGCGTGTCGATCAGGTTGATCTCGCGCCCGTCGTACTCGAAGCCGGCGACCGCGGCACCGATCGACATTTCGCGCTCCTGCTCGTCTGGCTCGCTGTCGGAAACGGTGTTGCCGGCAGCGACCGAACCGAGCCGCCGCGTCGCCCCGGCCTCGAACAGCAGCGCCTCGTGCAGGCTCGTCTTACCGCAGCCCCGATGCCCGATCAGGGCGACATTGCGAATCCGGTCTGCAGCTTTGTGCGACACGCAACGAGGTTAGCCCGCCGCTAGACCTCCTGCAAAGAGCCTTTCAATCGCATGACCGCCTTGGTGTGCAGCTGGGAGACGCGCGACTCGGTCACACCGAGGACCTCGCCGATCTCGCGCAGGGTGAGGTTCTCGTAGTAGTAGAGGGCGACGACCAGTTGCTCGCGCTCGGGCAGCCCGGCGATCGACTCGGTGAGACGGTCCTTGATCTCACTGCTGGCGAGCGATTCCTGCGGGTCTTCGGCGCGCGGGTCGGAAATCGTGTCGAGCAGCGAGACCGAGTCTCCCGAGGAGTCGGAGATCGTCCAGAGCTCGTCGAGCGCGTAGATCGAGGAGTTGGCGATCTCCAGCAGCGAGGTCTGCAGCTCCTCCTCGCTCAGACCGACCTTGGCGGCGAGCTCCGCCTCGGTCGGCGCTCGCTGCAGCTGGTGCTCGAGTTTCGACTGGGCCGCCTCTATCTCTCGCGCCCGCGAGCGCACCGAGCGCGGCACCCAGTCGAGCGAGCGCAGCTCGTCGATGATCGCACCGCGGATGCGCGTCATCGCGAAGGTCTCGAACTTGATCCCACGCTCGGGCTCGAAGCGCTCGATCGCGCCGATCAGGCCCATCAGGCCGTAGGAGATGAGGTCGGCATCCTCTACATGAGACGGCAGTCCGGCACCGAGACGGCCGGCGACGAATTTGACCAGCGGCGAGTAGGCGACCACCAGCCGCTCCCGCGCCCTTTTGTCGCCGTCGTCCTTATAGCGGCGCCACAGATCGCGGAGCTCAACCTCTTTTACGCCGGTTTCCATGGAATTCGCTCGATTCTATGGCCGCTGGGACTTCAAGTGGGCGTCAGGCACGCGGATGGGTTGCAGCGTAGGCCTCCCGGAGGCGAGCGGCGTCGACACGAGTGTAGACCTGAGTCGTCGATATCGAGGCGTGGCCGAGCAGCTCCTGGATCGTGCGCAGGTCGGCTCCGCCTTCCAGCAGATGGGTGGCGAAGCTGTGGCGCAGGGCGTGAGGCGAGACGCCGGCGGCAAGTGCGGCCTCGCGCACCCAGAGGCCGAGGCGCCGGGTGATGTCCGACGACGAGAGCCGGCGACCGCTCTTGGAGAGGAACAGCGCCGGCTGGCGCGGATCGGTTGCCAACGCGCGCCGCCCCCGCTCCAGGTAGCGCTGCAGCGCCCGCTGCGCCGGCTCGCCGACCGGCAGCAGCCGCTCCTTCGAACCCTTGCCGACGACCCGTAACTGCTCGGTCTCGAAGTCGAAGGAGCCGTTGTCGAGGTTGACGATCTCCTCGCAGCGCAGTCCACAGGAATAGGCGAGCTCGAGCATCGCCCGGTCGCGCAGCTCCAGCGGCGTGCGCGCGGGGATCCGCTCCAGCAGCGATCGCATCTGCTCGCCGCTCAGCACCCGTGGCAGCTTCTCTTCGCGCTTCGGGCTGGAGACGAGGTCGGCCGGGTTCTGCCCGACCCGCTCGGTGCGGACGAGGAAGTCGAAGAGACTGCGGATCGCGGCGAGCTTGCGCGCCACCGTAGCCGCCGCGGCGCCGCCGGACGAGAGCCCGGCGCCATAGCGCCGCACATCGCGATGGCGCACCTCGGCGGGCTCCAACCCCCGCTCCTTGGCCCACTCGACGAACTGACCCAGATCCACCGCATAGGCCTTGCGAGTGCGCTCGGCCAGGCTCCTGGCCCTGAGGTCTCTGTCGAACGCAATCAAGGCTTCATCCCAGTTCATAGATCTGAAATTCGGCGTTTTCCCCTATCGCCCTGCGAGCGGCGCGAGAACCAAGCAGATCAAGGACGCAGGGAGCGTGGCGTGCTCTGCACGCGAGCGACCGAGGACGCCGAGATGCGCCGGTTCTCGCGTCGCTCGCACGTGACCCGATCCGAGTCGACCGAGGACCCCGAGATGCGCAGGTTTGCAGCGTCCTCACCCAATGTAAATCGGAGTGCCCACTTCGACGCGGTCGTACAGTTCTTCCACGTCGGGGATCGACATCCGCACACAGCCGTGCGAGGCCGCCGAGCCCAGCGACCAGGTCTCTTCGGTGCCGTGGATGCCCGCGCCTTCGAAGATCCCCATCCAGCGGGCCTTGATCGGGTCTTCGGGGCCGGGCGGGATCACCTGGCCGGCGAGGCTTCCCGCCCAGGCCGAATTGGGCACGTGCCAGGAGGGATTTTCTTCCTTTTCCTGGATGTCGTAGAGGCCTTCGGGCGTTTCCAGGCCTTCCTGGCCGACGGCGACGGTGTAGGTCTTTGCCAGTTTCAGGTGTTCCCAGAGCCGCAGGGTGAAGGTGGCCCGGTCGAGCGTCAGGTAGGACGGGTACTCGGCAGCCACTTCGCTGCCGGTCACCTCGGGCTTTACCGTGTGGGTGCGCGCGGCGATCGTGTGGTCGGCGCTCGCGTTCAGCACCGCCGCGTTGAGCTCGCGGGTCAGCAGATTGTCGCGCAGCTTGCGCCCGTACTTCGCCGGCGTCACCTCCAGCGACGAACCGGTCGGTTCGACGTCGGCGTTCTGCGGTTCGCGATTCACTTCGGCGGCGACATGGCGGACGAAGCGGTTGACCGCAGAGCGTGAGTAGACGATGCCGGCGGGCACGTTTTCGTCGACGCTGCCGCCGGTGACGTAGCGGACCACCCGCCCCGGCAGACCGCCGTCGCGACTCGCGTCGAGGGCCGCTTCGACAGCCCCGTCGAGGTCGGCGTGAACCTCGAGGCTCTTGCCGTCGAGGGCCCAGCGCTCGCCGTCGTAGCCGACCTCGAGCGAGTGACGCAGCGGAGCGAGCAGTTCCTTTTGCACCGCCAGCTTCGCTTCGTCTTCGTTCATCCCGCCGACGTCGACGCCGCCGATCGTCACCCCGTCGGCGATCTGGCTGTCCTGCGAGCTGTCATAGGCGAAGGCGCCGACCGCCCCTAGGGCGAGCACTGCCACGCCGATGACGATTGCGATCTGTGTCTTGCGTCCCATTCGGAGGAAGTGTAGGCACACGAATCGGTCGTTCTGACGGATATGTTTCCACCGTGGTCGCTAAGGATGAGGTCCGCAAGGAGGTCTGGAAGGCGATGGACCGGGAGGGCGTATCCCGGTTCCCGGGCGCCGAGGGACGTATCCCCAACTTCGCCGGAGCCCGCCTGGCCGCCGAGAAGCTCGCTGGCCACCGGCTCTGGAAGCGAGCGCGGACGATCAAGGCGAACCCCGACTCGCCCCAGACGCACGCCCGGCGCATGGCTCTCGAGGAAGGCAAGACACTGATCATGGCGGTACCGCGCCTGCGCGATCCGCACCCCTTCCGGGTGCTTGAGCCGAAGCGGCTCTCGAAAGCGGCGATCAAGGAGGCGGCGACGATCAAGGGGGCACTCAGGCACGGGCGCGTCGTCGCCGTCGACGATCTGCCCGAGATCGACTTCGTCCTCACCGGCTCGGTCGCGGTCAATCTGAGCGGGGCGCGAATCGGCAAGGGCGGCGGCTACAACGACCTCGAGTACGGGATCCTGATCGACGCCGGCAGAATCGACGACCACACGACGATCGCCACCACGGTGCACCCGATCCAGATCCTGCGCCGCCACCTGCCGGTGATCTCGCACGACCTTCCGGTCGACCTGATCGCGACGCCGCGCGCCGTGATCGAGGTCGAGCGCCAGTACGAGCGGCCCCGCGGAATACTCTGGGACCACCTGCAGCCGCCCCAGATCCGCGAGATACCGATCCTGGAACGAATGGGCTATGCCTGAGGCGATCGCCAGCGGCTCGGTGGTCTTCCCCGCCTCCGACTACGGCAATCCCGACCCCGAGTGGCTGAAGATCGACTGGCGCCGGCATCTGCACCGGGTGCAGCTGCCGGGCGCCGAAGTCAACTACGCCGAAATCGGCGAGGGCGACCCGATTCTCTTCGTCCACGGGCTCGCCGGCTGTTGGCGCAACTGGCTGGAGAACCTCCCCCACTTCGGCCGCAGCCACCGCGCTATCGCCCTCGACCTGCCCGGCTTCGGCGACAGCCCGATGCCCACCTGGCCGATCGACATGCCGAACTACGGGCGCTTGATCCACGACCTCTGCGAGAAGCTCGGCATCGACCGGGTGGCCGCAGTGGTCGGCAACTCGATGGGCGGCTTCGTCGCCACCGAGGCGGCGATCGACCAACCCTCGCGCTTCGACAAGCTGGTGCTCGTCTCGGCGGCGGGAATCAGCTTTGCCGAGCGGATGGGACGACGAGACGCCGCCGTGCTGCGGATGTTCGAGGCGACCATCCCGGCTCTCGCCGGTCCTCGCCGCACCTGGCTCGCGCGGCGACGCGGTCGCCAGCTCGCCTTCGGCAACGTCTTCAACTACCCGAACCGGGTGAGGCGCGAGCTGCTCCAAGAGCA
This sequence comes from Solirubrobacterales bacterium, assembly GCA_036376775.1. Classification (GTDB taxonomy): domain Bacteria; phylum Actinomycetota; class Thermoleophilia; order Solirubrobacterales; family 70-9; genus VRUE01. Next base: position 17,797 of record DASUZP010000034.1, read on the forward strand.
GATCGACCCAAGCATTCGAAGCCCGGGCTTCCCCGACGCGACCCGAGCCATCGGCGGCTATGACACCCGCCACCGCCTGCCCGAGATCGAGATCCCGACCCTGATCGTCTGGGGCCTCAAGGACCGTGTGGTCCCGGTCGAGGCGGCGATCGGGTACAAGCGCCTGATCTCGGACTCGCGCCTGGAGCTGTTCGAGCGCACCGGACACGTGCCGCAGATGGAGCGGCCCGCCCGCTTCAACGCGCTGGTCGACGACTTCCTCGCCGACTAACTGGTAATCGCGCCCTGCGCGGCAGACGAGACCGTCGCGGCGTACTTCGCCATCACACCACGCTCGTAGAGCGGCGCTGGAGGCTCATACTCCGCTGCGCGCCTGGCGATCTCCTCGTCGGAGAGCGCCACGTCGAGGCGGCGCGCGTCGATGTCGAGGCTGATCTCGTCCCCCTCGCGGATCGCCGCGATCGGGCCGCCCTTGGCCGCCTCGGGGGCGACATGGCCGACCATCAGGCCTCTGGTGGCACCGGAGAAACGGCCGTCGGTGAGCAGCGCGACCTCCTCGCCCAGGCCCTCGCCGACGATCGCTGCGGTGACCTGCAGCATCTCTCTCATGCCGGGGCCGCCAGCCGGGCCCTCGTTGCGGATCACGATGATGTCGCCGGCGCGGATCGATTGCTCCTTGACCGCGCGGAAGCAATCCTCCTCCGACTCGAAGACACGGGCCGGGCCGACCTGCTTCTTGCGCTCGGTGCCGGCGAGCTTGACCACGGCTCCCTCCGGGGCGAGGTTGCCGCGCAGGATCGCCAGACCGCCTTCGGCCTTGAGCGGGTCCGACAGCGGCCGCACGACTTCCTGGCCCTCTGCCTCGCTGACCGCGTCCGCCTCTTCGCCGATCGTCCTGCCGCTGACCGTGATCGCGTCGCCGTGCAGGATGCCGGCTTCCGCGAGGCGCTTGAGGATCAGCGGCACGCCCCCGGCCCGGTAGAGGTCGGTGGCGACGAAGCGTCCGCCCGGCTTGAGATCCGCCAGCAGCGGCGTGCTGCGCGAGATCCGCTCGAAATCGTCCATGTCGAGGTCGATCCCGGCCTCGTGGGCGAGAGCGATCAGGTGCAGGACGACGTTGGTCGAGCCTCCCGAGGCGCAAGCGCAGGCGATCGCGTTCTCGAGCGAGTCGCGGGTGATCACCCGGCTCGGCTTCAAGTCGTCTGAGAGGACCCGCATCACCAGCTCGCCGATCTTCTCGGCGACGGTTCCCTTCTCGTCGTCTTCGGCGGGCACCATCGCCGAGCCGCCAGGGCTGATCCCCAGCGCCTCGAAGGCGCAGGCCATCGTGTTGGCGGTGAACTGCCCGCCGCAAGCGCCGGCGCCGGGACTGGCGACGCCCTCGAGCTCGTTCAGTTCCTCGTCGGTCATCTCGCCGGCGGCGTGGGCGCCGACCGCCTCGAAGATGTCGAGGATGGTCACGTCGCGGCCCTGCCAGCGCCCGGGCGCGATCGACCCGCCGTAGAGCAGGACGGAGGGCACGTCGAGCCTGGCCAGGGCCATCGCACAACCGGGGATCGTCTTGTCGCAGGCGCAGACGGCGACGATCGCGTCGAACTGGTAGCCGCGGGCCATCAGCTCGATCGAGTCGGCGATCACCTCGCGACTGATCAGCGAAGCCTTCATCCCCTGCGTGCCCATCGTGATCCCGTCGGAGACGGCGACGGTGTTGAACTCCATCGGCGTCCCACCGGCGGCGCGCACGCCCTCCTTGACGTGCTCGGCAAGGCCGCGCAGGTGGAAGTTGCAGGGCATCGCTTCGGTCCAGGTGTTGGCGATGCCGATCGTCGGCCGGCTGAGCGCGTCGTCGTCGAAGCCGATCCCCTTCATGTAGGCGCGCGCGTGGGCGCGCTCGGGCCCGTCGAAGACGACGCTGGAGCGGGGGCGGGGCAGCTTGGTCGAGGTGGCGCCGTTGGTGCTCATGGCTGAAATGTACCCGCCATGCCCAGCACGTCGACCGGCCCGGCGCCTGCGCCGAGCTGCCGAAGTCCTTCAAGCACAGCCTGCGCAGCGACACCTCGGGCTTCGCGAGCCGCTTCCAGCGGCGTGAAGCCACGAGCGAGAAAGGCCGCCACAGCCGAGGAGTGGGTGCAGCCCGAGCCGTGCGACGCACCATCTGGGTGGCAGTCGCCTGAGATCGCCTTGGTCCGGGAGCCGTCGAAGAAGAGATCCACAATCTCCTCGCTGTGGCCTCCGGTGACCACGACCGCCTCGGGGCCGAGGGCAAGCACCTCTCGCGCAAGGTCCTCCTGCGAGTCGCGCTCGCCGGCGCCAGTCAGCGCCCTGGCCTCGGGGATGTTCGGCGTAACCACAGTGGCGAGCGGCAGCAGTCGCTCGACCAGCACCGTGCGCGCCGCGTCGTCGAGCAGGACCGCGCCGCTCTCGGCGACCATCACCGGATCGATCACGACCGGCACCTCTCCGATCAAATCAAGTGCCTCGACCACGGCGTCGGCGGTCTCCACCGTTCCGAGCATGCCGATCTTGACCGCGTCGACGCCGATGTCCTCGGCGACGGCGCGGACCTGGGCGACAATCATCTCCGGCGAGACGGCCTCAACCGCACTGACGCCGACCGTGTTCTGAGCGGTTATCGCGGTTATCGCGGTCATGCCATGCACCCCGCAGCAGGCAAAGGCCTTGAGGTCAGCCTGGATTCCGGCGCCGCCGCCGGAATCCGAGCCGGCGATCGACAGGGCGGTTGGGATACGTCTCGTGTTCATTGGGCCTCCAGCCTAGATGTCAGATGGTGGTTGTAGAGCGGTCCGTGTGTAGACGCCGACAAGCGAGCAGTTGACGTAGCCGAGCGACTCGAGGTCGGCCAGCGCTGCCGCGGTCTCGCCCGCCGGGCACCCGAGGCCGGCGGCGACCGCGTCGCAGGTCTCGGCGCCCAACTCGAGTGCCTCCAGGACCGCTTGCTGCGCGGCGTCGAGCCGAGGGCCGGCGCGTTCGATGCGGCGCGCCCCCGGACCGAGCATCGCGTCGAGCACGTCCTGCCCGTCGCGAACCAGGCAGGCGCCGCCGGCGAGCAGGTTGTTCGGGGCAGCCGAAAGGCGCGAGCTGACCGGTCCGGGCACGGCGCCAAGGTCGCGACCAAGGTCGGCGGCGAGATCGGCGGTGATCAGCGAGCCGGAGCGCTCGGCCGCCTCGACCACGACGGTCATCCCCGAAAGCGCCGCCATGATCCGGTTGCGGGCGGGGAAGCTCCAGCGCCAGGCGCCGCTGCCGGGCGGCAACTCGGAGAGGACGAGGCCGCGATCGCCAATCTGTCGCCAGAGCGAGCGATGCGCCGCCGGGTAGGCGACATCGGCGCCGCAACCGAGCACGGCGACCGTCAGGCCCGCTTCGATCGCCCCGCGGTGGGCGCAGGCGTCGATCCCGAAAGCAAGTCCGCTGATCACGACCAGCCCGGCCGAGGCCAACTCGCGACCGAGCTCGCGCGCCACCTCGCGACCGTAGGCGCTGGCCCGCCGCGCACCCACCACCGTCACCGCCTCGTCCGGGCGGAGCCGCAGCAGTAGAGCCGGGTCGCCACGACCGATCAACGCCCAGGGCGCGTCGGGCGCGTCCCGCAAGCCGACGGGAAACAGCGGATCGTGCCGGCAGCAAGCCCAGCATTCCGCCGCCGCGAGCTCGCCCTGTAGGCGATCGTCCGGCAGGGCTGCGATCCGCGCCAGCACCTGCGGCGCGACCTGCGGCGCCGCCACACGGGCCAGGTCCTCGTTACAGAGCCGCAGCAGTTCCGGCGAGCGCTTGCCGGGGGTGCCGGTCGCGATCTTCTCGATATACGGGGCGAGATGGGCGAGCAACCGCGAGCGACGCAGGCACTCGGGGCACGCTTGTGGGTTGACCTGGCTAATCACGGTCCCTCCTCCTCAGTTGCAATGCCTGGGCAATCTGGTCGCGTCCGATCGACTTCGCGCCGGACAGATCGGCGATCGTCTGCGCCAACCGCAGCACCCGGTCGTGGGCGCGGCCGCTGAGCCGCCGACGCGAGTAGGTCTCGGCGAGCAGGACCGCCGCCTCCTCTTCGAGGACGCAGTCGCGCGCCTCCGCGGGGCTCATCTCGGCGTTGCATCGCCCGGCGCCGAGACGCGCTTCCTGTCGCTCGCGAGCCTCCGCAACGCGCCCGCGCACAGTGGACGAAGGCTCGCCGGGCGGCCCGCCGATCTCGTCCGCACCCGGTTGACGAATCGCAACGAGCAGGTCGAGACGGTCGGCGAGGGCGCCGCTGAGACGGCCCTGATAGCGGCGCACGGCGAGCGGGTCGCAGGCGCACTCCGGATCGGCTTCGCCCCGTCCGCACGGGCATGGGTTGGATGCAGCCACGAGCATGAAACAAGCGGGCAGGCGGCGGTTCGCGCCAGCGCGTGAGATCGCGACCCAGCCGCTCTCCAGCGGAGCGCGCAGAGCCTCCAGGCTGTCGCGCCGGAACTCGCAGAGCTCGTCGAGGAAGAGGACGCCGCGATGCGCCAGCGTCGCCTCACCCGGTCGCGGCGGATTGCCGCCGCCGACGAGACCGGCGGGGCTGACGGTGTGATGAGGGGCGCGAAACGGACGACCGCCACCGAGGCCGTCCTCGAGGCGCCCGCAGGCGCTGGCTATACGCGCGACCTGCAGAGCCTCCTCGGGGGCAAGCGGCGGCAGAATCGAGGGCAGGCGACTGGCGGCGAGCGACTTCCCAGCCCCCGGCGGTCCGATCATCAGCAGGCTGTGACCGCCGGCCGCCGCCACCTCGAGCGCGTAGCGAAGATGCTGCTGGCCGCGCAGATCGGCCAGATCGGGGGCGCCGGCGCGCGGCGTCGTCGGCAGCGACAGAGCCCTGGGGCGATCAGGCGCCCATTCCCCCGCCGCCAGGGCGACGACCTGGGCAAGAGTGTCCAGCCCCAACACCTCGATCCCCTCGACCAGGGCCGCCTCAGATCCGTTCGCAGCCGGCACGACTATCGCCTCGGCACCCTGCGCCCTTGCGGCCTCGGCGATCGCCAATACCCCGGGGATCGGGCGCACCGTGCCGTCCAGCGCCAGCTCGCCAGTCATCGCCAGCCGTGGCAGGCGCTCCCACTCGAGCTGCCCGGATGCCACCAGCAGCGCAACCGCGATCGGCAGGTCGAGGCCCGGCCCCGCCTTGCGCAGGCTCGCCGGCGCCAGATTGGCGACGATCCGCCGCAGGGGGAACTCGAAGCCACAGTTGGCGAGCGCCGCGCGCACCCGCTCGCGCGCCTCCCTCACAGCCGCGTCGGGCAGGCCGACGACCGAGAAGGCGGGCAGCCCGCGGTGTACGTCGACCTCCACTTGCACGGACCGGGCCGCGATGCCGTCGAGGGTGAATGTCTGCGCCGTGGCGAGCATTGCGGCCACGCTGGCGGGTCGAGGCGCGCGGGTGGTGCGCGAAAGCAAAATCTTGCGGACCAACTGTGTGGAGAAAGGCATGCGCTCGACCGTTCTCCTAGTTTCGGCCGATGACGCAGACGCGCCAGCGGCTCGGCAGGGCAGCCGAGGACTTCGTCGCCGGCAGGCTCGCCGGGGCCGGCTGGGAGATCGTCGCGCGCAATGCCCGCTCCCGCTACGGCGAGCTCGACATCGTCGCCCTCGACGGTCGCACGCTGGTCTTCGTCGAGGTCAAGGCCGGCCGCGCGGGATCGGCCTACGGCCCCGAGCGCCCGATCCTCTCGATCGGCTTCCGCAAGCAGGCTCGCATCCGCCGCCTCGCCACCGCCTGGATGAGCGAGCGCCGCGATCTACCGCGCTACGAGGAGATCCGCTTCGACGCGGTCGGCATCAGCTACGACCCGCTCGGCCACGTAACCGACTGCGAGCACCTCAAGGGCGCGTTCTGACAGACGAGCGGCATGTTGTGCCCCTGTCAGGGGCCAAACATAGATTTCGTCTTCCGAGAAACCTCTACGCGAGTCCGAGCTGCGCGTAGGCCACCGACTGGAACGAGCGACGGTGCAGCGGCGAGATGCCGATCCGCTCGATCGCGGCGCGGTGCTCTGGGGTCGAGTAGCCGACGTGTTCCTCGAAGCCCCAGCCCGGATGCTTGCCGGCGGCGCCGTGCATGTAGCGGTCGCGGGTCACCTTCGCGATCACGGAGGCGGCGGCGATCGCCGCGCTCGTCCCGTCGCCTTCGACCACAGCGCGGTGTGGGACCGTGCACTCCCGCAGGGCGAAGCCGTCGACCAGGCAGGTCACCTCGTCGCCGGGAGAGAGGCGTTCCAGGGCGCAGGACAGAGCTTCGATGTTGGTCACGTGCAGTCCGCGCTCATCGATCCCGCGCGCGCAGCGGACGACGACGCTGACCCTGCTGGCAGCGCGCAGCACCGCCGGGTAGAGCTCCTCGCGGCGCTCCGGTTTCATCTGCTTGGAATCGTGCAGGCCGGCCAGGGCGCGGCGGTCCGAATGCGAAAGCGTCTCGTAGTCGATCAGCACCGCGGCGGCCACAAGCGGCCCGGCCAGGCAGCCGCGGCCCGCCTCGTCGGCACCGGCTACCTGAGGAGTGTCGAGCCCGCGGTCGAAGGCAAAGAGCCGCCGCGAGCGTGCGAGACGGCGTTTGTGCGCCTTAGAGGATTCCGAGCCGGTCGGGTGGCCAGTAGGTGGCGAAGGCCTTGCCGATGATCCACTTTCTGGGGACCGGTCCCCAGAAACGGCTGTCGTCGCTCGCCCCACGGTTGTCGCCCATCATGAAGTAGTAGTCGGGTGGAATGACGATCGGTTTGGGCAAATTGCAGGCTCCGGCGACCCCGCAGGGGTTCGTATAGGGCTCTTCCGCCTTCTCGACGCCATTGACCACCGGATGTCCGTCGCGGATGCTGAGGGTGTCGCCGGGGCCGGCGACGATCCGCTTGATGAAGTTCTGACTCGACTCCTCCGGGGTCGGCCGCGGGCAAGACTCGCGGGGCGAATGCGGGACACCGCATTCGGTGCCGTTGTCAGCGCCCCTCGGGGGGTGGAAGACGACGATGTCGCCGATCGACGGGTCGGTGAAGTGATAGAGGAAGCGGTTGACCAGGACGCGCTGGCCGATGTCCAGCGTCGGCTCCATCGACCCCGAGGGGATCTGGTACGGCTTGACCAGCCAGGCCTGAATCGCCAGCGCCAGGCCGAGCGCCAGAGCGACGATCACAACGAGCTCTACCAGCCCGCCGGCGCGACTCTTCGGCTTGGGGAGGTGCGGTCTCAGGCCGAGTCCTCGCCGGAGTCGCCGGAGTCCTCCTGCGGCGACTCGTCCTCGGCATCCTTCGCCGCGGCGGTGTCCTCGGTCTCCCCTGCCCCGGGCGCCTCAGCGTCCGTGCCTGCCTCGGTCTCAGTCTCTGTCTGCGCTTCGGGCGGTGCAGGCTCCTCAGCTTCTGCCGCCGCCTCGTCGGTCCCCTCGGTGTCCTCCGTAGGCGCCTCTGGCGCGGGTTCGGTCTCATCAGCTTCCGTCGCCTGCGCCTCTCCGGCGGGTGGCGTGGAGGTGGGCTCCTCGCCCACAGCTTGCGAGGACGAGGAGTCCTCCTCCGCGACAGGACCCGCCGGCTGAGGCTCAGCGTCGCCGTCCTCCGCGACAGGATCCGCGGCCTGAGACTCCTCGTCGACCGGCTCCGGCGGGGGCGGCGCCGAGATCAGCTCGTCGTCGATCCCCCACCGCCGCTCGGCGACCCGCGCCGCCTTGCCGATCCGGCCCCGCAGGTAGTAGAGCTTGGCTCGCCGCACGTCGCCGCGCGCTGCGACCTCCAGTTTCTCGATCTTCGGCGAGTGCAAGGGAAACGTCCGCTCCACGCCGACGCCGAACGACTGCTTGCGGACGGTGAAGGTCTCACGCGCGCCGGAGCCCTGCCGCTTCAGAACAATCCCCTCGAACACCTGGATTCGTTCCCGCGACCCCTCGATCACCCTGAAGTGGACGCGCAGGCGGTCGCCAGGGGCGAAGGACGGGAGTCCCTGCCTCTTCTGGCTGCGCTCAATGCTGTCGATTACGGAGCTCATCTGGCGAGAAAAAACCGCCGGACCCGGGTGCGGGCGCCGCGCGGTGGCCGAATCGTACCTACTCGGGATCTTTTTCGAACTGCTCGGCTCGCGCCCTGCTCTGCTGCGCCCGCCATTCGCGCACCCGCTCGTGGTCGCCAGAGACGAGCACGTCGGGCACTCCCCAGCCTCGGTAGGTGGGAGGGCGGGTGTAGTGCGGATACTCGGGCGCCCCCTCTAGCACCCGGCTGAAGGACTCCTCGACGGCGCTCTGCTCATGCCCGAGCGCGCCGGGAAGCTTGCGCATCAGCACGTCGGCGACGACCATCGCCGGCAGCTCTCCACCGGCCAGCACGTAGCGACCGATCGAGAGCTCGTCGTGGGCGAGGTGCTCGTGGACCCGCTCGTCGAAGCCCTCATAGCGGCCGCAGAGCAGCGCCACGTGGTGCTCTTGGGTCAACTCGTCGGCAAGCTCGTCATCGAGCAGCCGACCGGTCGGCGACAGCAGGACGATCCGCGGGTTCTCCCCCCGAGAGTAGGCAGCCTGCAGCGCCGCATCGACCACGTCGACCCGCAGCACCATCCCCGCCCCCCCGCCATACGGCGCATCGTCGACCTGCCCGGCTCCCAACGGCGTCGTATCGCGATAGTTGAAGAAACGAAGCTCGTTG
>DASUZP010000035.1:0-10063 GCA_036376775.1 Solirubrobacterales bacterium
CCGGCGACAGCCGCCGCTACTTCTGGGCGCCGCGGATGGGGATGAAGGGGATCTTCCGGCTCAGCATCTTCAAGGACGTCGCCGTGGTCAGCGGCTGCGGCGTCGGCGGCGGCAGTCTCGGCTACGCCAACACGCTTTACGTGCCGCCTTCGCCCTTCTTCGAAGACCCCCAGTGGGCGGACCTCGAGCAATGGGAGGCGCGGTTGGCGCCCCACTACGAAACCGCGCAGCGGATGCTCGGCGTCGTCGTCCACGACAACGACGATCCCGCCGATCAGCTGCTGCGCGAGTTGGGCGAGGAGCTGGACGTCGGCGAGACCTACCGCAAGACCCCGATCGGCGTCTACCTCGACAACCCGGGGAAGACGGTCGCCGACCCCTTCTTCGAAGGCGAGGGGCCCGAGCGGACCGGCTGCATGCAGTGCGGCCGCTGCATGGTCGGCTGCCCGCACGGGGCCAAGAACACGCTGGTCAAGAACTACCTCTGGCTCGCCGAGCATCGCGGCGTCGAGGTGCAGGCCGAGCGCACGGTCACCGACATCCGCCCGCTCGGCGCCGCCGACGGCAGCGACGGCTACGCGGTCAGCAGCGAGCGCTCCGGCCTGCTGCGCGGCCGCAAGCGCAGCACGGTGAAGGCGCGCGGCGTGATCGTCGCCGCCGGCCCGCTCGGCACCAACAAGCTGCTGCAGCGCTGCCGTCTCGGCGGATCGCTGCCGCGCATATCTCCACGCCTGGGCGAGCTGGTGCGCACCAACAGCGAGAGCATCCTCGGGGTCAGGGTGCCGAAGGACTACCCCGCCGACTTGACCAGACGGGTCGCGATCACCTCGAGCATCTACCCCGACCCCCACACCCACATCGAGACCGTCACCTACGGTGAGGCGGGCGATTCGATGAGCCTGCTCAACACGCTGCTGGTCGGCGACGGCACCCGCGTCACGCGGCCGCTGAAGCTGCTCGGCCAGATCCTCCGCCATCCGAGCGACTTCGCCAAGATCATGTGGCCGAAGGGCAGCTCGCACCGCACGATCATCCTGCTGGTGATGCAGACGCTCGACAACGCGATCGCCCTGCGACCGAAGCTGAAACGCAACGGCGAAGTGCGGCTGCAGACCGAACAGGATCCCGAGAAGCCCAACCCGACCTTCATCCCGGCCGCCAACCAGGCGGCCGAATGGCTCGCCAAGCGCACGGGCGGGGTCGCGACGAGCTCCGTCACCGAGGCGATGTTCAACATCCCGACGACCGCCCACATCCTCGGCGGCGCGGCGATCGGTCACGGACCCGAGGACGGCGTCGTCGACTCGCGCCAGAGGGTCTTCGGCTACGAGAACCTGATGGTCTGCGACGGAGCGGCGATTCCGGCGAACGTCGGCGTCAACCCGAGCCTGACGATCACCGCCCTGGCCGAGCACGCGATGAGCCAGGTGCCGCCGAAGGAGGGGGCCGAGCCGCGTCCCCTTCCGGAGGCGGCCCGGCCCGCAGTCAGCGCCTAGCGCGAGCTACTCGGCGAAGCGTTCGGCTACGTAGTCCCAGTTGACGACGTTCCAGAAGGCGTCGATGTAGTCCGGGCGTTTGTTCTGGTACTTGAGGTAGTACGCGTGCTCCCAGACGTCGCAGCCGAGCAGCGGGATACTGCCGTCGGTCACCGGCGAGTCCTGGTTCGGCGTGGAGACGACGGCCAGTCCGGAGCTGTCCTTCACCAACCAGGCCCAGCCGGAGCCAAAGCGGGCGATGCCGGCTTTTTTGAACTCCTCCTTGAAGGAGTCGAGGGAGCCGAAGGTCTCGTCGATCGCCGCGGCGAGATCGCCGCTCGGGGCGCCGCCGTCGTCGGGGCTGAGCATCTGCCAGAAGAGCGAGTGGTTGAAATGGCCGCCGGCGTTGTTGCGGACCGGAGCCTGCACGTCGCCGGGCAGGCTGGAGAGATTGCGCAGCACATCCTCGACATCGCGATCGGCCCATTCGGTCCCCTCGAGGGCTCCGTTCGCTTTGTCGACGTAAGCCTGGTGATGCTTGTCGTGATGGACCCGCATCGTCGCCTCGTCGATGTGGGGCTCGAGCGCGGCGTAGTCGTAGGGAAGGTCGGGAACCGAGAAAGCCATCGGGGAATCTCCTTGTTTCGATTGGGGAGCTGTGAGGGTAACTGGAGCCGGCGATAGGCGAAGGGGACGCACAGGGGACGATCGAGAACTCAAGGACGGTGCCGGGCTCGGGACCCGGGTACCGTCAGCGTTGAGCTATGGCAGCAGAGCAGCACAAAGACCAGACAGCGAGCGCTCCCGCGCCCGGGGCGGAGGCGCAGCTTGCTCGCGACGAGGAGCTCTGGAAGCGATTTGCCCGCGAGCGCGAGCCGGCCGTCCGCGAGGAGTTGGTGCGGCGCAACATGCCCTTCGCCAAACGACTGGCGCTGCGCTACCGCGGTGCCAGCGAGTCCTTCGACGACCTGCTCCAGGTCGCCAATCTCGGTCTGCTCAACGCGATCGACCGCTTCGACCCCGAGCGCGGCATCCCCTTCACCGCCTTCGCCTCGCCGACCATTCTCGGCGAGCTCAAACGTCACTTCCGCGACCGCGTCTGGACGGTGCGGGTGCCCCGCGGCCTGCACGATCGCATGGCGGAAGTCGACAAAGTGCTCATTGAGCTGACCAAGGAGCTGCAGCGCTCGCCTTCGGTCGGTGAGATCGCCGCACGGCTCGAGGTCGAGCAGACCGACGTGCTGGAGGTTATGGAGGCAAGCCACAACCGCCGCCCGCTCTCGCTCGATCGGCCGGCCGGCAATGACGATTCCGAGGAGTCCTCGCCGACCGACTGGATCGGCGAGGAGGACGAGTCATTCGAGCTGGTCGAGGGGAGGATCGCGCTCGACTCGGCCCTGCCCTCCCTCGACGAGCGCGAGCGGCTGGTGCTCCGCCTGCGCTTTGCCGAGGACATGACCCAGTCGCAGATCGCCGAGCGCATCGGTCATTCGCAGATGCACGTCTCGCGCATCCTGCGGCGGGCGCTGGCGCGGATCCGCGAACAGATCAAGGAGCAGCGGCGAAGCGAATAACCAGATACTCGCCCTCGTCGTAGTCCTCGACGGTGAGCTCGTCCGCCAGCGTCTCCAGCGAGCCGCCGACATCGGGCAGCTCGAGATCCTCGCGAATACGGGTCGCGGCACCCGGTTCCATCGGCCCGAGGCGCAGGTCGATGCCACCCGCGCGCTCGTCCAGTCCCAGCCGCACGCGGCCGTCGGCAAAGCGCTCGGGGGCGGCAACCGCGATCGCATCGGTGACCAGCACGGCGTCAGAGACCCGGTCGATGGGCAGATCGCGGCGCGCGGCGAGCGCACCGACCACGCGGGCCAGCACCGGGGCGAGCAGCTCAGGGCGGTCGATGACCATCTCCGTGCGCTCGGCCGGGAAGGGCTTCATCTCGACCGGGTCGCCGCTGCCGTTCGTGCCGCCTCCGCACAGGGGCACTCGCATGGTGATCTCGGTGCCCCGATCGAGGCCGCCGGAAATAGAGAAGCTGCCGGACAGGGCAGCGATCAGCGAGAGACCGAGACGGAGGCTGTCGCGGCTGCCGTCCGCCTGAGGCTTGATGCCCGCCCCCTCGTCGCGGACGATCACGGTCAACCCGTCCTCGTCGGGGACCGCCTCGACGCCGAGCGGCCCCGGCTGCCCGTCGTAGGCATGAACGACAACGTTCATGCAGGCCTCGGTGACGACCGTCTTCAAGTCGGCGAGGCCTGGCTCGTCCATACCGATCTCCTCTGCCAGGCCGGCGAGGGCGTGGCGAATGACGGCGACATTCTCGGATTTCGCGGGCAACATCAGTTGAAGCCCCCTGGGCCTGTCTTGAATCGTCGGAGTGTCTGAGCTGGACCCCATCCTTGCCGCCGGAGGAACGCCCCGGCGGGAACGAGCATAGTCGTCGGGCTTTCGAGTCCCTCGGCTACCCCTGCCGTTCCAGGCACAAACCAACGTGGCCCGAAGAGCCGTCGATGCCGGTCGAAACGCCAGTCCTGATGTAGGATCGAATCGTGAGTCCAGTTCCCTTCGAAGTGGAGAGTCAGGAGCTTGAGGACGGCATCCACGCCTTCACCATCCGCGGTGAGTTGGATATGAATACGACGCCGGATCTGGAACGCGAGCTCGACGGGGCGCTCGCAGAATCCAACGCCTCGATCATGCTCGACCTCTCGGAGTGCGAATTCATCGACTCGACCGGGATCGCGCTGATCGTGCGGGCCTGGAAGCAACTCGACGGTAATGGCGACAAGGGCAGAGGACAGCTTGTGCTCTGCTGTGTCAACCACCAGGTGCGGCGGCTGCTGAAGATCACCGGGGTAGAGGGCTCGATCTCGATGCACGAACAGCGCGACGCCGCACTGGCCGAGCTGCGCAGCTAGAGGACCACACAAGGGCGCCGGCCCGGGCGATCTCAGGCGACGATGGCGGCGAAGCGCTGCTGGGCCTGCTCGGGGTCGGGGAAGACCTCGCCGCGGACAAAGTGGCCATCGCGGACCTCCCAGATCCAGGCGACCGGAACGTCGCGGATGCCGAGTTCCCGGCTGCGGGCGTAGACCCGACCGCGGACCAGCATCGTCGCGCCGCGCACCTCCACCTCGCTCGGGCTGATCTGCAGCTCTTCCCACACCTTGGCGACGTCGGCGAGGTAGTCGCGCAGCCCCGCTGCGCCGCGGTAGGGGGCCTCGCGACCGACGGCCTCGGCGGTGACCACCGGGAAGAACTCCAGGCCCTCGTCGCAGAGCTCGACGATGCAGGCCTCGTCGCGGCGGTTGAAGCACCCGTAGAGGCGCTCGACCAGCAGCAGCTGAAGCTCAGACATCGCCGTTGTCCAAGTTCGGCGCCACCGGGACCGGTTGCTCCGCAACGCCGTCTGCGGCGGCCGACGAGCGCTCGCCAGAGGCACGAGCGATCGCGACCATCGCCACGTCGTCTTCGAGCTGTCCTTCGGTAAAGGCGTGCAGCGAGCCCTCGAGCCGTTGCACGGCGAGCGCCGGGTTGGTCGCGCCGCACAGGTGCGCGCGCAGGCGCGTCTCGCCGAAACGTCCCTCCGCCCCCTGTGCCTCGGTGATCCCATCGGTGATCACCACCAGTTGCTGGCCGGGCTCGATCTCGGCTCGGGAGATCCCCCACTCCGCATCCTCGAAAGCACCTAGCACCGGGCCGGCGCCGGTCACCTCGGTCACGCTCTCGCCATCGATCAAAAGCGGCGGCGGGTGTCCGGCTACCGCGAGGCGCACCGGTTCGAAACGATCCTCGCTCAGCGTCATCGCGGCCAGACTGCACAGGGCCATGTCGCCGCGGGCGAGCAACGCCCGGTTGAGCGTACGCAAGGCGACCAGTGGATCGTCGGTGAGAACCGCGGCGGTGCGCAGCGTGTAGCGGGCGGCCGCGGTGAGCGACGCGGCGCGGGCGCCGCGTCCGGTCACGTCGCCGATCATCAGCATCCATCCTCCCGGCACCCGGAAGACGTCATAGAAGTCGCCGCCGACCTCATTCTCCGCCCCGGCCGGCCGGTACATCGCGGCGATCGACCAGCCGGGGATGTGGGGCAGAGGCGAGGGCAGCAGGCCGTGCTGCAGGGTCTCGGCGATCTCGGCGCGCGCCTCCTCGGCTCGCTCCAGGTCGACGAACAGCCCGGCATTGTCGAGCGCGAGGGCGACGCGACCGGAGAGAATCCAGGCGAAGCGAGCGTCCTCGCGGCGGTAGCGGCGGCCGGACCAGGCGACGGCGATCGTCAGCGCACCGGTGACTTCGCCACGCGCCTGCAGGCCGACGGTGATCGCCGAGCGCATCCCGAGGCTGCTGAGGAACTCGAAATCCTCGGCGTCGTGCGAGAGCCCACGCAAATCCGCTTCCGACATGCGCTCGTAAAAGCGCGGCTCGAGCGAGGAGCTGCGGCCGTCGACCAGGCGCGGCGGGGTCGACGGCATGCGCTCGGTCAGGTCCCGCTCGAACCCGGGCGGGCCGCCCGGGCCCACTCGGACCGCAGCGCGGCGGGGAACGCGATCCGCATCGATCATGTCGATCATGCAGAAGTCCCCCATCTGCGGCACGAGAATTGCGCAGATCGCGTCGAAGGTCTCCTCGAGCGAGCCGGCGGCATCGGAGACCGCAGCAATGTCGGCGAGGATCTGGAAGCGTCGCCGTGCCTTGCGTTCGCGGACGACCAGGACCGCGAGCAGGGCAGACAACGCCACTACAGCCACGAACCCCACCGCTATCGCGAACCAGTCCAGCTCCACTCACCCCCGGTTGCCTTTTCGTCGCTACTGAAAAGACAGTAACCGGCACCACCCCAGATGTCCACGCAGGCGGCCTTCCAGCCGCTGAACCGCCGCTTTGGCTAGATCGTCATCCCCGCGGTCTGTCCCTCGTGCACGCCCTCGGCGAACTCCTCGACGATCTTGGCGTTGAACGCCGCCAGGTCATCGGGTTTGCGGCTGCTGACGAGGCCCCGATCGACATGGACCGCCGCGTCGACCCACTTGGCACCGGCATTGCGCAAGTCGGTCTGCAAGCTCGGCCACGAGGTGAGCGTGCGATCGCGTACGACGTCGGCCTCGATCAAGGTCCATGGACCGTGGCAGATCACACCCACCGGCTTGCCGTCCTCGAAAAACGAGCGGACGAAGGCAACCGCCTCGGGGCTGGTGCGCAACCGGTCGGGATTGATGACACCGCCCGGCAGGATCAGGCCGTCGTATCTCGAGCTTTCGACATCGCCGACCGCGAGCGCTTGGAAGATGCCACCCCTGTCGAGCCGATCGAAGGCCTGCACCTGGCCCGCTTCGGGAGCAAGCAGATCGGCTTCGGCGCCTGCCTCGAGAACCGCTTCGAGCGGCTCGATCAACTCGACCTGCTCGACGCCCTCGTTGGCAGTCAAAAAAGCGATGTGCTTCCCCTGCAACCGATCGGACATGAAGCTCCTTTCAAAAGATTGCGGCCGGGCGGCCGGTGCTTCTAATTGCCCCAGCGCGGCGATCGCCAAACCTGACGGGGAATCCGAACCGGTCCGGACGCCCTGCGTCAGGCGATGCCCTCGAACTCGTACTCGCGCAGGAAGCCCTCGAAGAGGCGGCGATGACCCTGCTCGTCGCGGAGAATCGCGATCGTCATGTCTTGAGTGACAGGGTCGACTCCCTCGGTCTCCTCGATGACCCGGGTGTAGTGCTCGATCGCTCCCGTCTCGGCTTTGATCACGCCGCGGATCACGTGGACGATGTCGGTCTGGTGTTCGGGCGGCTGCAGAAAGGGCTGCTCGGCCGAGAAGTCCTCCGAGCCCGGCACGATCCCGTAGAGCTCCTTGATCCGGTCGGCGAACTGCTTGGCGTGGCCGAGCTCCTCTTCGATGTCCTCGGAGAGCGACTCCTTGATCTCCTGCGCCCGCACGCCGTCGAGGTTGACTGAGGCAGCCAGATAGCTCATCACCGTCTCGATCTCCATCCAGTAGGCCTTGTGGAGAAGCTCGACCACCTGCTCTCTCTTCTCCAGGTTGGCGCTGTCGAAGATGCCCTTGCTCGGTGACGGTGCTGCAGCCTCCATCGTGCCCTCCGTTTCGTGTTCTTTGCGTGCGCTCAAAGCACGCTTACCCCGCAATATGCGGGCTCAATCGCCGTCCGTCCGACATAACGTCCAGCGGACTGTGTTTCATATGACGCAAGGTGGGTACGGGAGCGCACCCCATGGAGATGAGCCGGCAATTTCTCGCCCGGGGCGGAATCTTCCCGCGCGGCTGTCCCCAAGGCCGGTCGCAGCTGCGGGCGGAGTGCCTGATCGAGGGCCTCGATCCCAGCGTCGAGGTGACCGTGC
Source organism: Solirubrobacterales bacterium (assembly GCA_036376775.1). Taxonomy (GTDB): domain Bacteria; phylum Actinomycetota; class Thermoleophilia; order Solirubrobacterales; family 70-9; genus VRUE01. The sequence goes on from DASUZP010000035.1 coordinate 7,824, forward strand.
GTCTCCTGCAGGCGGTCGAGCGACAGGTCCTCGACGCCAGGAGCGAACCGGTCGAGTTCCTCGCCGTCGCCGGCAAGCGCTATGCGAGTCGACCGGAGACCGTCGAGCGCGAGGTGCGGATCTCCGAACTTCCCGATCGCACAGCCGCCGTCAAGACTGCCGGCAGCAAGCAGGCGGAGCTGGTCGAGGGCGGCATGCCGGCGGGCACCCTGGTGTGGCACTGGGAGTCGATGCATTGCACGGTCGAAGCGTGGATCGAAGGGCTGGAGCCCGGCTTGCGCCGCGTCCGGGTCGAAGTTGCCAACCGGCTCGAATGGGACGGCGGCGGACGCGAGCGGACGCTGCTGCGGACGCTGCACTCGACCCACGTCCTGATGCACAGCCCCGACGGTGCATTCGTCTCCCTCGCCGACCCCCCGAGCCACCTGAGCGAGCAGGCCGCCACCTGCCATAGCGACGGCCTCTGGCCGGTCGTCGTCGGCGAAGTTGGCGACCGCCGGACGATGCTCGCTGCCCCAGTCCGCTTGGAGGACTATCCGCCGGGCGGTGTGGACGGCCGCAACACTCACCCCACGCCGCTCTGAGATAATCGCCGTCTTCGGGGCGTGGCGCAGCCTGGTAGCGCGCACCGTTCGGGTCGGTGAGGTCCCCGGTTCAAATCCGGGCGCCCCGATTTCTCGTAGCACAATTTGTGCTACGTTGAGTGGATGAGTCGCTCGCTTCACGTTCGTCTCGATGACAGCTCCGCCGCCGCTCTCCAGATTGTGCGGGGTGGCGCCATGAGCGACTCCGAGGCCGTGCGTACTGCACTACGCGAGTCCGCAGCCAGGCGCCGCACGCGGTCGTCGATTGCCGAAGAGGTCGAGCGACTCGCGGCCGACGAGATGGATCGAGCCGAGATGCGGGCGGTGCGCGAGCAGATGGCCGAACTGGCGCCGGACTCGCTCGACTGAGGTGGTTCGAGGCGAGGTCTTCCGGCTGCCATCTCCGCGCGGCGCGCGGGGGAGGGAGCAGCGCGGCGCTCGCTACGCGGTCGTAGTCCAGGCCGACGAGTTCATCGGGCTGAGCACGACGCTCGTTTCGCCTACGTCGGCCAGCGCGCAACCGGCGACGTTCCGGCCGCCGATCGAGCTCGACGGCAGCGAGACGCGTGTCCTCGTCGAGCAGACCGCCGTTGTCGATCCCCAGCGTCTGGGGCGTTCAGCGGGCCGCCTCGACGCCGATGAGCTCCGGGCCGTCGATGACGCCCTCGCCTTGGCTTTGGGCCTCTGAGTACGGCGGCGGTTCCGATTCGCAGAGGAGCTCGACGCCCCTCACCGGCCGGCACCGACCTCCCGTGCGGCGCGGGATTCGAGGTCGTAGACGAATCCGCACACCTCGGTGCCGGGCGGTAGAAGGTTGGACCTTCTAACCGCTTGGACGTCTTCGCCCAGCGCCTCGACGGGATCGGCGATGACGAGGAAGTCCATCAGGGCGGGGGGCCCATCCCGAGCCCTGGTGGAAGATCAGGCTGCATGCCCTTCTCGAGCGTTTACGGAGGCCCACTAGCGGACCGAGCCGAACCTCCGGTTGTCGAAGCACGTCGGGGTCCGGCCCAGTCGTCCGGAGCGCGGCTTAGCCGAACTTGTTGACAGAAATGATCGGCGCCGTCATCGGGCAAGCTGCGAGCTTCATGTCTCACCTCCCATTGAAAGCAAAGTCTGAGCAAATTGAGCCGCCGACCGATTTAGAGACGGTTTCGGTTTCGCCCTGGAATGGATCTAGACTTCGCACTTCGCTCAGCAGCCACCGACTTCGAGAATCAATTGTGGTAGCGAAAGTCCTTTCGAGCGTAAGAACCCCGAGGGAGCATCTCCGGCGGCTCGCCATGCTCTTCTCGGTCGAGTTGCAACTGAAAATCGTCGGCGAGCTGTACATCCGGAAATGAGCCCAACCCAGTTCTACCACGAGTTCGGGCGGAGGCCCCCCGCTCGCTTGGCATTCGCCGCTTCAGTAAGGCGCGCGAAGATCGCGAAACATTGGAAAGTGCTTGAGGTTACGCGTTGCGACGGTTGCGTCGATCTGCTCGGCCGTCGCCGCAATAGCGAGGTCGGCAATCCCGATCCCGGGGTGGCTGCGTCGCCATCGGCGTCCAAGCTCACCGGCGCGACGAGCTACCGCTTCGGTCACCGGAACCCAGTCGAACAGCCCGAACAGCCTCTCGGCGGCTTTTCGCTCTGCCGAGCGCAGCCCTTGCAGCA
>DASUZP010000036.1:0-6902 GCA_036376775.1 Solirubrobacterales bacterium
GCAGGTCGCCGGTCTCGGCCAGCTGGTAGAGCCGGTGCACGCCGGTGGTCGTCTCCTCGGTGACCCCCTTGATCCCCGCGGCGATCTGGGTCCAGCGCTGCGGGTCGGCTTCGAGCGAGCGCTGCAGGGTCTCGAGCACGATCCGGAACTCCTCCGAGTCGGCCGAGGCCGGGTCGGGCACGGCGCCTGCCTTCTCGAACTCGACGCCCTTGTGGACGAGCAGGGTGGCGTCGCCGCCGTCGTCGAGGATCATGTTCGGACCCTCGCCGTCGGGCCAGAGCAGGGCCTGCTCGGTGCACCACCAGTACTCCTCCAGGGTCTCGCCTTTCCAGGCGAAGACCGGGATGTCGGCGGCGGCGATCGCGGCGGCGGCGTGATCCTGCGTGGAGAAGATGTTGCAGCTGGCCCAGCGGACCTCGGCGCCGAGGGCGACCAGGGTCTCGATCAGCACCGCGGTCTGCACCGTCATATGCAGCGAGCCGGTGATCCGCGCCCCCTTAAGCGGCTGCTCGGCCGCGAACTCCTCGCGGGTCTGCATCAGGCCGGGCATCTCCACCTCGGCGAGGCCGATCTCCTTGCGCCCGAAATCGGCGAGGTCGATGTCGGCGACTTTGTAGTTTGAGGTGGCGGTTGCCATCGATTCCTTTCGTCTATTTGAACCCCGAGAAGGATACGGAGAAACCGTCAGCTGGACGTGCCGGTGGAGAGAGGTCCATATGGGCACCGCAGCACCGGCACGTCAGGAGCGCTCGAGCGCGGCCTTGAGGCGGTCGATCGCCTCGATCGGCAGCGGATCGACCTGGCGCATCGAGGCGAGCTCGAGCGAGACCAGGTCGCCGAGCATCACAGTCCAGAGCAGGCGCTCGGTGGGGCTCTCGCCCGCCGTCTCGATCCGCACCGCGGGCGACCCGTCGCGCTCGATCTCGGCCGCGGTCAGCTCGAACCTGAGCCGCTCGCGCGGATGCTGGTCGCGATCCTCGAGCAGGACGGCCGCCAACGGCATGACGCCGGCGGCCTCCCAGGAGCAGATCTCGTTGTGATTTGCCTCGGGCAGCTCGGCGCAGAAGGCCGGCAGCTTCGCGTTCTCGTTCACCTGGGTCTTCCAGCGACGCGCCACCGCCGCGGTCGCGCCGGCGCCGTAGACGACCGGTACCCGATCGCCGATCGCAGCGGCGACCTCGGCGGCGCGGTGGCGAAGGTCGTCGCGGTTGGCCTCGAGAAAGGCGGCCGCCGCCTCGATCTCCTCGCCGAGGCGCGGTGCGATGCCGGCGACGGCGGCGACTTCCAGTGCGCAGACCAGCATGTAGGCGACCGCGGTCCGCGGTGCAGGCAACAGGCCCGGCAGGCCGATCACAGGGTCGCCAGCCGCCCGCGCGGCCTCGGTCAGGGCGCCGCCGGTGCTGGCGACGATGCGGCGCGCGCCCAGCGCCTCGGCTGCGGCGGCGCAGGCAAGCGTCTCCTCGGTCTCGCCGGAGTAGCTCGAGCAGAGCATGGCCCACTCGGCCGTCGCCCAGCTCGGCAGGCTGTAGCCGCGCACGGTCAAAAGCGGCCCGGAGAGCCGCTCGCCGAGCGCCGCCACGGCAAGGTCGCCGCCGACCGCCGAGCCGCCCATCCCACAGACCAGGAGCCCGGCGGAGTCGCCAGGCTGCAGTCGCGCGGATTCAACCCGCCAGAGCGCGTCGCGCAGGTGATCGGGGATGGCGAGAACGTCGTCGAGCATCGCTACGAGCCGACTCTTTCGCCCTCGGCGGCCACTGCACCTTCAATTTCCGCATCGGCCGGGATCGCGGCCCCCGGCGAGAGGATCGAGGCCGCGACCCGGGCGCGCTCGCCGACGGTGCAGCCCTCGAGCAGAACCGACTCGACCACCTCCGCCCCCGCTCCGATCCGGCATCCGGGCCCGACGACCACCCGGGGACCGAGCGTCGCCCCCGCGGCCACCTCGGCGTCCGGATCGACCAGCACGCCGGGGCCGGTCGGCTCGACCCGCGTCGACACCCGCCCCTCGAGGATGTCCCAGCTCGCCTGCAGGTAGCGCTCCGGAGTGCCGATGTCCATCCAGTAGCCATCGAGCAGCAGACCGTGAAGTCCGTTGCCGACCAGGCGGGGGAAGACGTCGCGCTCGATCGAGACGTTCTCGCCGGGCGGGATCAGGTCGAGCACCGAGCGCTCGAGCGCGTACATCCCGGCGTTGACCTCGCCCGGCTTGTGCTCGCCGGTCTTCTCGAGGAACTCGAGCACCTCTCCCCCCTCGCCGCTCTGCACCAGGCCGAAGGCCGCCGCGTCCTCGACCGGATGCAGGCCGATCGTCGCCGCGGCGGCGCGCTCGCCGTGGGCGCGCAGCAAGGCGCTCAGGTCGAGGTCGGTGAGGACGTCGCCGTTGAGCGCCAGGAAGCGATCCTCGAGCTCGTCGCCGAGCTCGTCGGCGGCAAAGCGGATCGCCCCGGCGGTGCCCAGCGGCTCGGGCTCGGCGACGTAGCGGATCCTCACCCCCGCTCGCTCCTCCTCGCCGCTGAGCGCCGCGCGCAGCACGTCGGGCAGGAAGCCGCAGGCGAGGACGACCTCGGTCACCCCGTGCCCGGCGAGCCACTCGATCATGTAGGCGAGAAAGGGGCGGTCGACCAGCGTCAGCGCCGGCTTCGGGGTGGAGTTGGTGAGGGGGCGAAGACGCGTGCCTTCGCCGCCGACTAGGACGATTGCCTGCATGCGCTCAGTCGGCGGTCGCCGAAGACGGCACGCCCGCGGGCGCTCGGCCTATCCCCTCGTATTCGAAGCCTGCTGAGATCAAAGCCTTGGGGTCGAGGAAGTTGCGTCCGTCGATCAGCAGCGGCTGCGTCATCCGGCCGGCCGCCTCGGTCCACTCGATCTCCGCGAACTCCCCCCACTCGGTGACCAGAACCGCCGCGTCGGCGCCGTCGAGCGCCGCCAGGGCCGAGTCGCGCAACTCGACGCCCTCGAGCAGGGTCCGCGCGGCATCGGCCGCGACCGGGTCGTAGGCGACCACCTCCGCCCCTTCGCCCTGCAACCGCGCCGCCAGCACCAGGCTCGAGGCCTCGCGCATATCGTCGGTCTGCGGCTTGAAGGCGAGGCCGAGCAGCGCCACCCGCTTCCCCACCAGCGAACCCAGATGGGCGAGCAGCTTCTGCACCACGCGGCGCTTCTGCAGCTCGTTCACCTCGATCACCGCGCCCAGCAGCTGGAAGTGGTAGCCGGTGTTGCCGGCGAGCATCTTCAGCGCGCTGACATCCTTCGGAAAACAACTTCCCCCGTAGCCGATCCCGGCGCGCAGGAACGAAGGCCCGATGCGCTGGTCGAGGCCCATGCCGCGGGCGACCTCGCCGACGTCGGCGCCGACCTCCTCGCAGACGTTGGCGATCTCGTTGACGAAGGAGATCTTGGTCGCGAGGAAGGCGTTGGAGGCGAGCTTGATCATCTCGGCGCTGGCGACGTCGGTGCGGACGATCTCGCCGCCCAGCGGCTCATACAGCCCGGCGACCGCGTCGCCGGCCGCCTCCTCGCCCGGATCGGCGCCGATCACGACCCGATCGGGATTCATGAAGTCGGCGACCGCCGAACCCTCCTTGAGGAACTCGGGACAGGAGACGTAGGCGACACCGGGAAGGTCGCGGCGGATCGTCTCGCCGGTACCGGCGGGGACGGTGCTCTTCATGATCAGCACGTGGCTGCCGTCGTCGCGCAGCTCCTCGACCACCGAACGGACCCGGGAGAGATCGGCGTCGCCGGAGCGGGTCGGCGGCGTGTCGACGCAGACGAAGAGCAGGCGCGCCGCATCGAGCAGCTCGCTCATCTCGGTGGTGAAGGTGAGGCGCTCTGAGTTGCGGGCGAGCAGCTCGTCGAGCTCCGGCTCGTGGATCGTCGTCTCGCCGCGCGCGAGCGCTGCGACCTTCTCCGGCAGGATGTCGCGCGCCACCACCGGGTGGCCGAGCTCGGCGAAGCAGGCCGCGGTGACCAGGCCCACCCAGCCAACCCCGATCACGCCGATCGGCTCTCTGCTCTCCGTCATGGTTGCGCGCTTCCTCGCTTCCTCTGTGGCTTGCGGTTGGGGATTATCACTCTTGCCGACCGTGCCATGCCGACCATCTGGTCGTTGGTCAGCGACTGCAGCAGGCTGTTCGATATCCAGTAGGAGTTGTCGCCGCGGTGCCAGGCGATCATGCTGACGCGGTCGCCGTCGATGTAGATGTCGTACTCGCGGCCGTGGATCGTCCTGGTTTCGCTCGGGTTGTCGAGGATCGGAGGGTCGCTCCAGCCCTGGATGCCCTGGACCCCGAAGTACTGGGTTTCGTATTCGGGCCCGTACTCGGCGACCATCCGGTAGGCGACGTGGCGTTCGCCGTCGGTATCCCTGAAGTGGTACACGCGCGGATCCTGCACGTGGTAGTAGCTGTTGCTTTCGACATACGCGGCTTCCGCCGGCAGGCGGGTCGGATAGAAGACCGGAAATCCGCCGCTGACCTTGCGGGCGACCGACTTCCCCTCGAGCTCGCCCGCTTCGCCCGCCGCGACGAGGCCATCGTCGCCCGGTGGCTTCGGCTTCACGTGGGGCTTGCGCTGAGGCTTGCCCTTCTTTCCCTTCTTCTGCGGCTTCGACTGCGGGCGCCGGCCGGCTTCTAGCGATCCGCGCGGCCCCCCGCTCGCTTCGATCCCGAGGAACTTGTCGACCGCTTCCCCGATCGCTTCCTGTGAGGCGTAGACGAAGCTCGGGCCGAGTTCCGCCGGGAAGTGGACCTCCTTGATTGCCGCGTTGCGCGAGGCGATGAACAGCTTCATCACTTCGAGCATCGTCTCGGTATCGCTGATGTCGGAGGTCGTGTACTTGGTGAAGATGTCGATCAGTTCGTTGCGGCCGAGCACGAGCTGGTCGACCGGGACCCTCTGACGCGCCGCGCTGAGGAAGTCCTGCTGGCGTGCCGCCCGGACCAGATCGGTGTCGGTGTGGCGGTAGCGCACGTACTGCAGGGCTTTTTTCCCGCAGAGCAACTGATAGCCCGGCTGGACGTTGATTTCGGCATATTCTTCGGAGGGCGGAACGCCGACGTTGGAGTGGTAGTAGCGGCGGTCGACGTCGACATATACGCAATCGATCGCGTCGACCGCCCGGACGAAGCCGAGGTAGTCGACGTTGACGACGTGGTTGATCGGCAGGCCGGTCAGTTCCTTGACCACCTGCAGGGTCAGCTTCGGCCCGCCGAAGGTGTAGGCGGCGTTGAACTTTTCCGTCCCGAAGCCGGGGATTTCGACCTTGAGGTCGCGCGGGATCGACATCAGCGCGATCGCGTTCTGGTCGGGATCGAGGCGCAGCAGCAGCGTGGTGTCGGAGCGACCGGGGTCTTCGGGTTCGCTGGCGCGCTTGTCGGAGCCGATGATCAGGATGTTCTCCGGTTCCCCCCCGTGCGTCTGGGCGAGGACGCGCTCGACCTTGCTCTGCAGTTTGTTGTTGTGCGAGAGCGCCGTGGCGATGCTGCCGATGTAGAGCAGGATGCTGGCCGAGGTCGCCGCCGCGGTGGCGGCGACGATCACGACCGAGGCCAGCGTGAAGCGCCACCAGTAGCGCTTGCGCTTCGGCGGCGGCTCGTGGTCGCCCTCGGGCGGGGGCTTCTTGAAGGGCTGCTCGATCATCGCCCCCGGTTCAGCCCTCGAGCCGGTCCGGAATCGCCCGCAGGAACTCCTCCAGGGTCTGCCGGTAGACCTGCAACGAGGAGACCGAGAGCCACTCCCCGGGTCCGTGATGCCCTTCGCCGATCGGGCCGAACTCGACCGCTGGCACCCCCACGCGCAGGAAGGAGACCGCGTCGGAAGCTCCGTCGCGGCCGACGCTCATCGGCTCGCCCTCGTGGTGGGCCGAGGCGGCCTCGCTCAATCCGCGAACGAAGGGCAGATCGCGGTCGACGACCGCCGGCGGCCGTGTGAACAGCGGCGTCACCTCGACATCGGGGAGCCCGCGGACCTGCGCCAGCACCGTGTCGGGGTCCTGATCGGGCAGATAGCGGATGTCGACGTCGATCGCGCATCGGTCGGGCACCTTGTTGAGCGCGTCGCCGCCCAGGATCCGGCCAAGATTGATCGAGGGGCGGTCGAACAGCTCGGAGCTGTGCCGGGCAAACGGTAGCGACTCGATACTGCGGAAAACGTCGTGCGCCTTCAGCACCGCGTTATCGCCCAGCCACGGCGTCGCGCCGTGGGCGGCGACGCCGCTGACCTCGAGTCGCAGGGCCAGCACCCCCTTGGCCTCGACGCCGATCTGCAGATCGGTCGGCTCGCCGGTGATCGCGAAGTCGCCGACGAAGCCGCCGTCGACGAGGCGGTCGCTGCCACGGTCGACCTCCTCCTCGGACTCCTCGTCGCCGACGATCCCCAGCCGCACCCGCACCCGCTCCTGCTCGCGCATCGCGGCAGTGGTCATCAGCATCGCCGCCAGAGCGCCCTTCATGTCGTAGGCGCCGCGGCCGTAGAGCCGGTCGCCGTCGAGATGCGGGTCGAACTGCCCCGCCCGCCCCGGGACGACGTCGAGATGACCGTGCAGGACGACAGTCGGCGCATCCTCAGGGCCGACTTCGGCCTTCAGCACCGGCAGACCCCGCACCTCTTCCGTAGAGACCTCGATCCCCCGAGCTTCCAGCCATCCCTCGACGAAACCAGCAGCTTCCAGCACCCCATCCGAGTCGGACGTGTCGTAGCCAATTAACCGCGTTGCAAGCGCAACCAGCTCCTCGCTCATCGAAGCCCTCGCAACGCGGGAGGTCCGGTCGTCCTCCGCGTGAATTGATGTCGCACGGGCCCTGCGGGCCCTTTGCGACGGAGTTGGTGCGCGGCTTTGCCGCGCGGAAGACAGATTGCATATCGCCGCTTCGCGACATTCCCACGGAGGACGACCGGACCTC
>DASUZP010000037.1:0-14716 GCA_036376775.1 Solirubrobacterales bacterium
GGCTAGCCGCGGCCCGGGTGCGGAGCGATCGGACGTGCCGCCTCCGATTCTTCGCGCGGGGCGAAGCGCGAAACTGTGTGGCCGATGGCCGATGAACGCATCTCCCTGAGCGAGGCCTCGCGCCGGTCCGGTGTATCGGCGAGCACGCTGAAGCGCTGGGCGGCGGAGAAGATCGTGCCGGTGCGGCGCGGTCGCTGGACCGCGGCCGCGGCAGCTCAGGCGCGCGTCGTCGCCCGGATGCGCGAGCGCGGCCACTCGCTCGAGGAACTGAAGCGGGCCGGGCGTGAGGGCAGGCTCGCCTTCGGCTTCGTCGAGGAGCTCCTCACCAGGGCCGAGGAGCAGGTCACCGTGGAGCAGGTCGCCACCGAGACCGGTCTCGAGCCGGAGCTGATCGAGCGCATCCTCGTCATTCTCGGCACCCCGCTCGGCCGCGAGCGCCTTCTCACTCCCGAGGACGTGAAGGCCCTGCGTCACTGCGCCCGCGTGCTCGCCGCCGGCTTCCCGCTGGTCGCCTTCCTGCAGCTGGTCCGGGTCTACGTGCAGTCGATGCGGCGGATCGCCGACGCCGAGGTGCGGCTCTTCCACCTCTACGTGCACGAACCGATGATCCGCGACGCCATGCCGGAGTTGGAGATCGCCGAGGAGATGGGTGAGCTGGCCGCCGACATCCTGCCCCTGGCGGCACCGCTGACCGAGTACCTGCATACCCGCTACCTGCGCTACTTCACCGAACAGGACGTGGTCGGTCACATGGAGGCCGATCTCGAGGCCGCCGCCTCCGACCTCGGTCAGATCCCGGTCACCCTCTGCTTCATCGACCTCACGGGCTTCACCCGCTACACCGAGGAAGAGGGCGATCTCGAGGCGCTCGACGTGGTCGAGACCTTCGTCGAAACGGTGGAGACGACGCTGCCGCCCGAGGCGACCGTGGTGAAGACGATCGGCGACGAGGTGATGGTCGTCTCGCCGGATCCCGCTTCGCTGACCGAGTGGGCGGTCGGCCTGCTCGACCGCTTTCCCCGCCGCCCGCGCCCTCGCGTCGGGATTCATTACGCCGAGGCGGTCTACCGCGACGGCGACTACTTCGGCACCCATGTCAACCTCGTCCACCGCGTCGTCGGCCGCGCCCAGGCGGGCGAGGTCCTGGTCACCGACCGCGTCACCGGCTCGCTCGAAGAACGCGGCCTGACCTGCGAGGCGATCGGCGAGGTCCACCTCAAGGGCTTCCCGGTGGCGACCCCCTTGTATCTGGTCCGTCGCGCCACGGACTGATGGAAAGCGAGGCGATGCTCGAGGCGGTGCGGGAGGGGGGGATGCTGCCGCCCGGCACGCCGCTGGTCGCGATGCTCTCGGGCGGGAGGGACTCGGTCTGCCTGCTCGACCTCGCCGTGCGGCTGCTCGGCCCCGGACAGCTGACCGGCCTGCACGTCAACTACGGGCTGCGCGACGACTCCGACCTCGACGAGGAGCATTGCGCGGAGCTCTGCGAGCGGCTTGGAGTGCGGCTCGAGGTCGAGCGACCGCGCCGACCCGAGGGTCCCGGCAATCTGCAGGCCTGGGCGCGCGACTCCCGCTACGCCGCGGCGGCCGGGCTGGCGTTGGCGGCAGACGGTCTGATCGCCACCGGTCACACCGCCGACGACCAGGTCGAGACGATCCTCTATCGCCTCGCGTCCTCGCCCAGCCGCCGCGCCCTGCTGGGGATGCGCCCGCACGACGGCAAGCTGGTGCGGCCGCTGCTCGGCTTCACCCGCGAGCAGACCACGGCCTATTGCGAGGAGCGGCGGTTGCCCTGGCGCGACGATCCGAGCAACGCCGAACCCGCCTACGCGCGCAACCGGGTACGTCACGGCCTCCTTGCGGCCTTGGCCGAGGTCCATCCCGCCGCGGCGCAGAACGTGCTGCGCACGGCCGAGCTCCTGCGCGACGAGGCGGAGGTGCTCGACGCGCTTGTCGCCGCCGAGCTCGACGGTACCGGCGGCTCGCCGCGCAACACGATCGAGCTCGAGCGCCTCGCAGAGCTGCCTCGGGCGCTACGCCGCCTCGTCGTCCAGCAGCTCGCCGACCGGGCCGCCGGCCGCCCGGAGGCCGGCGCCGCCCGCCACGCCGAGGAGGTCGCCGCGCTGCGCCGCACCGGCGTCGCGATGCTCGACCTCGGCGGCGGCGTCCGTGCGATCGCCGAACGCGGCACCCTCCGCGCCGAGCGCTGAGGCCCCTGTCTATATCTAGACTGCGCGGCGTGAACGGACGATGAGCGAGTCGGCAGTCGGCGAGACCTTGGTCTCCGGCGAGGAACTGCAGCGACGCGTCGCCGAGTTGGGCAGGCAGATCAGCGAGGACTACGCCGGCCGCGATCTCTTCATGGTCGGGGTGCTGAAGGGCGCCGTGATTTTCCTTGCCGATCTGATGCGCCACCTCGACATCGCCTGTGAGATCGACTTCATGGCTGTCTCCAGCTACGGCTCCCAGACAGACTCCTCAGGGGTGGTGCGGATCCTCAAGGATCTCGACGCGCCGATCGAAGGTCGTCACGTGCTCATCGTCGAGGACATAATCGACTCCGGCCTCACGCTCCACTACCTGATGCGCAACCTCAACGCCCGTGCTCCGGCCTCGCTGGAGGCCTGCGCGTTGCTGATCAAGCCCGACCGCCTCCGCGAGGGTCTCGAGCCCCCACGCTACGTGGGTTTCCCCATCTCCGACCGCTTTGCGATCGGCTACGGGCTCGATCACGCACAGCGCTACCGCAACCTCGACTACGTAGCTGCCTTGGAGGAGTAGATGGTCGAGGTCGCTCATCCAACCCGTGCAGGCGCGGAAACCGCCCTGGTACGCTGAATTTCCCTGTGAGGCGTTTCTTCAAAAGCGCGGCCTTTCCGATCCTTCTGGTGGTGATCCTCGCCTTCGTCGCCCAGCGGGTGATCAGCCCCGGCCCGAGCACGGAGACGCCCTCCTACTACGAACTCGTCGCCGGCAAGGCCCAGGGCGGTCTGATCGCCAACGGCAAGATCGAAGAAGTCGACATCAACACCAAGGACAACACGCTCGACGTCAAGGAAGCGGGCGAAAACGGGAACAACTTCTCCACCGGCTACCCACCCGACGCCGAAGAAAGCCTGGTCAATCAGCTCAAAGCCAATGGCGTCAAGACCGACGTCCACGGCAGCGGCAGCTCGGGCCTGCTCAACATCCTCACCTTCATCCTGCCCTTCGTCCTCTTCTTCGGCTTCTGGATCTTCCTGATGAACCAGATGCAGGGCGGCGGCTCGCGGGTGATGAACTTCGGCAAATCGAAAGCCAAGCGGATGTCGGTCGACGCGCCGAAAATCACCTTCCGCGACGTCGCCGGGGTCGACGAGGCTGTGCAGGAGCTGCAGGAGATCAAGGAATTCCTCGAGAACCCGAAGAAATTCCAGTCGCTCGGCGCCCGCATTCCCAAGGGCGTCCTGCTCTACGGCCCGCCAGGCACCGGCAAGACGCTGCTGGCTCGCGCCGTCGCCGGCGAGGCCGGCGTCCCCTTCTTCTCGATCTCCGGCTCGGACTTCGTCGAGATGTTCGTCGGTGTCGGCGCCAGCCGTGTCCGTGACCTCTTCGAGCAGGCCAAACAGAACTCGCCCTGCATCATCTTCATGGACGAGATCGACGCCGTCGGCCGCCACCGCGGCGCCGGCATGGGCGGCGGCCACGACGAGCGCGAGCAGACGCTGAACCAGCTCCTGGTCGAGATGGACGGCTTCGAGATGAAAGACAACATCATCTTGATCGCCGCGACCAACCGGCCCGACATCCTCGACCCGGCGCTGCTGCGGCCGGGCCGCTTCGACCGCCAGGTCGTCGTCGACCGCCCCGACCGCAAAGGCCGCAAGAAGATCCTCGAGGTCCACACCCGCGGCAAGCCCCTGGGCAAGCAGATCGACCTCGACGCGCTTGCCGGTCAGACGCCCGGTTTCACCGGTGCCGATCTCGCCAACCTGATCAACGAGGCGGCGCTTTTGACCGCGCGCACCGGAAACCGCGAGATCTCGATGAAGGAGCTCGAGGAGGGGATCATGCGGGTGATCGCCGGCCCGGAGAAGAAGACCCGCGTGATGAGCGAGAAGGAGCGCCTGATCACGGCCTACCACGAGCTCGGCCACGCGATCGTCGGCCACCTGCTGCCCAACTGCGACCCCGTACACAAGATCTCGATCATCAGCCGCGGCCAGGCGCTCGGCTACACGATCAGCCTGCCGGCCGAGGACAAGTTCCTCACCAGCCGCGCCGAGTTGACCGACACGATGGCAATGACGCTGGGCGGTCGCGCCGCCGAGGAGATCGTCTTCGGCGAGATCACCACCGGCGCCTCCAACGACCTCGAAAAGGTGACCGAGACGGCGAAGCAGATGGTGATGCGGTTCGGCATGTCGGAGCGGCTCGGCCCGCGGGTCTTCGGCCACGACCGCGGCCAGCCCTTCCTCGGCCGCGAATTCAGCGCCGAACCCGACTATTCCGACGAGATCGCGCGCGAGATCGATGACGAGATCCGGCGCATCGTCGAGGCCGCGCACCAGACTGCGAAGGATCTGTTGGGCGAGAAGCGCACCGAGCTCGACACGATCTCGAAGATCTTGCTCGAGCGGGAGACGATCGACGCCGAGCAGTTCGTCGCTCTGCTCGCCGGCAAGCCTGAAGAGGAGATCTTCGTCGACGAAGAGGAGCCTTCCCAGCCGGCCGAGCCGGCGGCCGAGCCGGAAAAGGCCCAGCGCGAGGGCGCCCGCCCGGCGCCCCGTCCGCGTCCAGGGTTCGCCGGCGGCGACGCCAGTTAGTCGTAGAGCGATCGGGTCAGTCTCGCCGGTGCCTATCACCGCCTTTGGCGGTGAAATCTTGTGCCCCTTCGGGGCAGAGTCACTCCGCGGTGCCGGAGGGAGGCACCGGCGAGACTGACCCGATCGCCCTCTCACGAAAGCTTGCGGCTCTCCACCGGGCTCAAACGACCTCGGCCGGGGAGCTCCGCCGCGAGCTGCGGGTGATACTGCAGCTATGAATCCCACGCTGATGGGCGTTGTGAATGTCACTCCTGACTCGTTCTCGGATGGGGGGCTTTTCCTCGATGCGGAAGCTGCTGTTGCGCATGGGCGGGCACTGGCCGGGCAGGGGGCGGAGATTTTGGATGTTGGTGGTGAATCGACTCGGCCGGGGGCGGAGGAGGTCTCCGCTGAGGAGGAGTTGGCTCGGGTCGAGCCGGTGGTGCGTGGGTTGGCTGGCACGGCGACTGTCTCTATCGACACCTCGAAGGTCGGCGTGGCGCGGGCGGCGCTCGACGCCGGGGCCTTGATCGTCAACGACGTCACGGCGCTGCGCCATGACCCCGAGATCGGTGCGCTTTGCGCTGAGCGCGGCGCTGGACTGGTGCTGATGCATATGCAGGGCGAACCGCGCACGATGCAGGAGAACCCCACCTACGTCGACGTCGTCGACGACGTCAAGGCCTTTCTCGCCGAGCGGATGGAAGCGGCGATCGACCTGGGCGTCGCCGAGGAGCGCATCTGGCTCGACCCCGGGATCGGCTTCGGCAAGACTCTCGACCACAACCTCGAGTTGCTGCGCCGGCTCGGCGAGCTGCGCGAGCTCGGACGGCCGCTGGTCGTCGGCGCCTCGCGCAAGAGCTTCATCGGCAAGATCGACGGCTCCGCAGTCGACGACCGGCTCGGCGGCACGATCGCCTCCTCTGTTCTCGCCGCCGCCGAGGGCGCCGACGTGCTGCGCGTCCACGACGTCGCCGAGGCGGCTCAGGCGATTCGGGTCGCAAGCGCCATCCTCGGGTAGTTTCCGCCCATGGACGAACCCAACGGCAACGGGATCGAGTCGCGGGTCGAGGTCGACCTGCGCGGTATCTCGATCTATACCCATCACGGCGTCAGCGACGCCGAGCAGGAGGTCGGCCAGCGGCTCGAGTTCGACCTCTCCTTCGACGTGCCCGACTGCGATGCGGTCCTCACCGACCGGATCGAGGACACCGTCGACTACAGCGAGGTCTGCGACATCGTCGCCCTCGCCGCAACCGAGCGCAGCTACCGCACGCTCGAGCGCCTCGCCCAGGTCGTCGGCCAGCGGCTGATCGAGCGCTACGGCTGCGACTCGGTGCGGGTGCGAGCCTCCAAGCCCGAGCCCCCGCTGCCCCTCTCGATCCAAGAGGTAGGCGTAGAGGTCACCCTTGAGCGCAGCGACGAAGAGGACGAGGACAACGGCGAGGAGTCCTGACCGACGTGCCGGTGGATAGAGGTCCATATGGGCACCGGAGCACCGGCACGTCGTGATGCGGGTCGGGTATTTGGGCTTGGGCTCGAACGTCGGCGATCGCGCCGGGCACCTGCGGGCGGCAATCGAGCTGCTCGGCGCTCGCGGGATGGAGGTGGAGGCGGTCTCCTCCGGTTACGAGACCGAGCCGGTCGGGGAGGTGCTCGACCAGCCGGATTTCCTCAATGCGGCGATACGCATCCGCACGGCGCTGGAGCCGGAGGCGCTCCTGGATGCCTGCAAGGAGGTTGAGACGGAGCGCGGCCGCGTCCTCGACGCCCCGCGTCACAGCCCGCGCCCGCTCGACGTCGACCTGCTCCTGCTCGGCGAGCTCGAGCTTTCCACCGACCGTCTCACCCTGCCGCACCCAGAGGTGACCAGCCGTCGCTTCGTCCTGGCGCCCTTGCTCGAGCTGGATCCGCAGCTGACGCTGCCCGATGGCACCTGCCTCACCGACGCTTTTGCCGAGCTGGGTACCTGCCAGCGCGCCGATCGGGTTGGTCCGCTCTAGACCTCGCTCGGGAGCGGGATGCAACAGAGTTGCGCGATGCCGGTCGCGAGCAGGTGACCGGTATCGCTCCAGACTCGGCCGCTGACGCCGAGTAGACCGTCGCCGGCGACCGGACATTCGTGGTCGACCAGGAGCCACTCGCTGGCGGCGGCCGGACGGTGGAAGTTGACGCAGATGTCGAGGTTGGGGGCCGTGTAGTCCGCCCCTCGATACCGCTCATAGACGGCGGGCCAGCCGAACGTATCGAGCAGGATGAGAGGACGGGCGGAGTCGATGAAGGGGTCGTCGAAGCAGGGTGTGGGCTCGAAGCGCAGCCAGTCTCTGACGATGGCCGCTGTGGGCTCCTCGGGCCCTTCCGGACGACGCCAGGTGACGTTCTTCCAGAAGTTGTATTGAGCAGGATTGACGGGCGCCGATGCGTCCGGCGGCGTGACAGCCGGAGCCTCGGCTTCCTGGTGCCGGTAGCCCGAGGCATCCGCCGCGGTCCTCACGAGCGCCTGGAGGATGGGCTTTCCCCGCTGGGCCATTCCCACCGTCAGCGCCTCCGAGCGCCGTCCTCGCTTCAGCACCTCGACCCTCAATTCGACATCGTCGAAGGCCGGCGCGCTGAGGAAATGACAGTAGAAGCTCGCCGGTCGCGGGATCTCGGCGCGCCGACCGGCGGCGCGGAGTGCGATCGCTGCCAGGTAGCCGCCGCTCGGACCCCATATCTCCCAGGCCTCGTCGAGGCGAGTCGAGAAGCTGCCGTCTTCGCCCTCGAGCCGGGTTGCCTCGTCCAGCCCGACGGGAGGGGCCGGCGGCATCCCGCTAAGCGGCGGTCGTCTCGCTGCGCAGCGGCTGCAGCCAGGCGGGCGGCAGGATCGGCGGGGTCTTGCCGGGGTAGTTCGGGACGACTCGCTTCGCCAGCTCGCCGGCCGGTCGACCCTCGATCGAGGGTCGCAGATCGTCCATCGTCATCGCCAGCCCGAGGCTGGGGGCGATCTGGAAGTCGGCGGCGTTGAGCTGCTCGCCGTTCAGCACCCCGGCCCCGATCCAGGCATCGATCCGGTTGAGGAGGTCGGGCAGGGCGGCGATGTCGCGGCGGACGTTCTCGTCATCGGCTTCGTTGAAGCGGGCCGAGAGAGCGACGATCGGGCCCGCGGTCATCATCGCCAGGTCGATCGGGACGCCGAGCTTGGCACCCTCCGAGTAGCTGCGCAGCGGAGCCTTGTCCTTTTTGATCGACCACCAGAGGAGCTGGCGGATCGGGTGCTGGAGCTCCTCGTCGCCGAAGCGCTCCGCCTCTTCCACCGCGACGCGTTTATCGGCATCGGCCGGGAACAGCGCCGGCTCCGGCTGCAGCCGCTCCAGCTCGCGAGCGATCTCGCGCGACCCCTGCACCCGCCGGCCGTCGATCTTGATCGCCGGCACGGTTTTGCGCGGGAAGCCGAGCGCCCGCAGGGCGCCCTTGGAGATCACCGGCAGCAGGTCGGTGCGCTTGTAGGCGATCCCCTTGTGGTCGAGCATCAGCGCCGCCGCGATGCTCGGGTGCGATGCGGGAATGACGTATAGCCGCGCCTCCATCGCGAGCCATCATAGACTCGCGCCGTGCTGCTCGCGGTCGACGTCGGCAATACCCAGACTCACCTCGGCGCCTTCGACGGCGAGCGCCTGGTCGAGCACTGGCGCTTTCAGACCCGCGCCGGGGCTACCGGCGACGAGCTGGCCGAGCGGATTGCCGGCATGCTCGCGCTCAGCGGGATCGGCCTCGGCGACCTCGACGCGGTCTGCGTCTCCTCGGTCGTGCCCCCGCTCGGCACCCAGTACGAACAGCTGACCGAGCGCTACACCGGCGCCGCCTGCCTGGCGATCGGGCCGGGCGTGAAGACCGGGATGCCGATCCGGATCGACAACCCGCTCGAGGTCGGTGCCGACCGCCTGGTCAACGCGGTCGCCGCGTACGAGCGCTTCAAGGCCGCCTGCGTGGTCGTCGACTTCGGCACCGGGATCAATTTCGACGCGGTCTCGGAGGCCGGCGAATACCTCGGCGGGGCGATCGCGCCGGGGCTGGAGATCTCGCTCACCGCGCTGGTCGAACGCGCCGCGCGGATCGGCCGGATCGACCTCGAGGAGCCGGAGACGGCGATCGGCCGCTCCAGCCGGGCGGCGATCCAGTCCGGCGTGATCTTCGGCTTCGCCGGCTTGATCGACGGCGTCGTCCGCCGCATCGAGGACGAACTGGGCGAGGTGCGGCTGCTCGCCACCGGAGGTCTCGCCGCGGCGATCGTCCCCTTCACCGAGACGATCGAAGAGGTCGACGAGATGCTCACCCTGAAGGGCCTACGCTTGATCCATGAAAGGAATCGGTAGCGCCATCTCCTCTGCTCCCGCGAGGGCCTAGGGAATCAGATATGGATAGGCCCTCGCTCCCGCGTCCGGGGATGGCGCAGCCACCTTTGACCTCCCCCTTCTCCATCGGCGGTGTCGAGATCGCCAACCGCGTTCTGCTGGCGCCGCTGGCGGGGATCGGCAACTGGTTCGTCCGCCTGCAGGCGAAGCGACATGGGGCGGGGTTGGCCGTCTCGGAGATGATCTCCAGCTTTGGGCTGCATTACCGCAACGAGCGCACCCTGCGCGAGCTGATGCGGATTCACCCCGACGAGCACCCGGTCTCGGTGCAGCTCTTCGGCCACGATCCCGAGGTGATGCGCTCCGCCGCCGCGGTCGCGGCGGAGGCCGGCGCCGACCTGATCGACATCAACATGGGCTGTCCGGTGCGCAAGGTGCGCAAGACCGGCGCCGGGGTCGAGCTGCTCACCGACCCCGATCTGGCGCTCGCCCTGCTGCGCGGCGCGATCGAGGGCGGCGGATTGCCGGTGACGGTGAAGCTGCGCTCCGGCCTGCGGCCCGGCGATCGGTCCGGCTTCGAGCTCGCCGCCCGCCTTGCCGAGGAGGGTGGCGCGGCGGCGATCGGCTTCCACCCGCGCGCGGCGACGACCAAACACAAGGGCAACCCCGATTACGTCCTTACCCGCGATCTGGTCGAGCGGATCGACGTTCCGGTGATCGTCTCGGGCGGTCTTGACAGCGCCGATTCGGTGCGCCGTGCCTATCGCGAGTCGAATGCCGACGCAGTGATGCTCGCCCGCGGCGCGCTCGGCAACCCGTGGCTGTTCGAGGAACTGACCGGCCGCCGCAACGAGCCGCCCGCCCGCGGCGAGGTGGTTGCCGAGTTGCTCTGGACCGTCGACCGCGCCGAGGAGCACCTGGGTACCGAGCGGGCGACCCGTTATTTGCGCAAGTTCTACCCCTGGTATGTCGAGGCGCTCGGCGCTCCGGCCGAGGTTGCGCAGGAGCTGCAGCGCAGCGCCGACCTGGCCCGCGCCAGGCAGTTGATCGCTGCCCAAATTCCCTTGAGTGCCGAGCTGACGCCCTCGCTATAATCCCGCGACTTCGGGCCCAGGTGTGACGTGCAAATGACGTCGCACCCGGGCATTTTTGGTCTCAGGGCCGAGCAAACCCACGTCCAGCCAAGTCAAAGCGAGGTCAGCGCAAAGTGACTCGTCAAGCCGTAATCACTCCGGAAGGGCTCGAGAAGCTCAAAGAGGAAATCGAGTTTCTGTCGACCGCCAAACGGCGCGAGGTTGCGGCGCGGATCAAGGAGGCGCGCGAGTTCGGCGACATCTCTGAGAACGCCGAGTACGACGACGCCAAGAACGAACAGGCGCTGCTCGAGGGAAGAATCGCCCAGCTCGAGGAGCGGCTGCGCCGCGCCACCGTGATCGACGAGAAGGACGTCGACACGGATGAGGTCGGCTTCGGCTCGGTCGTCCACGTCAAAGACCAGAAAAGCGGCGACTCGCAGAAATTTCAGATCGTCGGTTCGACCGAGGCCAACCCGGTCGAGCACAAACTCTCGAACGAGTCGCCGATCGGCAAAGCCCTGCTCGGCCACAAGCGCGGCGATGTGGTCACGGTCGATGTGCCGCGTGGGCCGAAGAAGAAACTCAAAATCACGAAGATCGAGAAGTCTTAGAGACGGTCTCTTGACGCTCGATAGGCTCGCGCGCTATGAGCGGAGCTGATCAGCCAGAGCTCTCCGACGTTCTCCGTGACAGGAGGGAGAAGCTTGAGCGTTTGAGGGACGCTGGGATCGAGCCGTTTCCGCACGAGTTCGAGGAACGGGAGGAGATTGCCGAGGTGCGGGCGGCGCACGAGGGATTGGCGGCGGGGATCGAGACCGATTCGCGCCACCGCGTCGCCGGGCGGATCGTCGCCCGCCGCGGCCACGGCAAGGCGGCCTTCCTCGATCTGCGCGACGGCAGCGGCCAGATCCAGCTCCACGCCACCGCCGACAAGCTCGGTGAAGAGGCGTTCGAGCTGCTGGTCGAGCTCGACCTCGGCGACTTCGTCGGTGTCGAGGGGACGGCGCTGGCGACGCGCCGCGGCGGCGAGCTCTCGTTGGCGATCGACCACTGGCGGCTTTTGGCCAAGAGCCTGCGCCCGCCCCCCGACAAGTTCCACGGTCTCGAGGACGTCGAAACCCGCTACCGCCGGCGCGAGCTCGACCTGCTCGCCAACGAGGAGAGTCGGCGCGTTTTCGCGATCCGCGCCCGCGCCATCGCCGAGGTGCGCCGCTGGCTCGACGAACATGGCTTTGTCGAGGCCGAGACGCCGGTGCTGCAGCCGCTCTACGGCGGCGCCCTGGCGCGCCCCTTCGTCACTCACCACAACGCGCTCGACCGCGACTTCTACCTGCGGATCGCCACCGAGCTCTACCTCAAGCGACTCGTCGTCGGCGGCATCGACAAGGTCTACGAGCTGGGCAAGGACTTCCGCAACGAGGGGGTCTCGCACAAGCACAATCCCGAGTTCACGATGCTCGAGTGGTACGAGGCCTACGCCGACTACGGCAAGACCGCGCACGATCTCGAGCTGCTCGTCGCCGAGGTCGCCGAGCGGGTGCTGGGGACGACTGTGGTCGAGCGCGACGGCGTCGAGATCGATCTGGCGCCGCCCTGGCCGCGGGTCACCCTGCGCGACGCGGTGCGCGAGCGGACCGGCATCGACATCGCCGAGCACCCGACCCGCGAGGCGCTCGCTGCGACGATGGGCGGCGAGCCGGATCCGGCCGAGGGCTGGGGCAAGCTGGTCGACGGTCTGCTCTCCAAGTCGGTCGAGCCGCAGCTGATCCAGCCGACCTTCGTCGTCGACTACCCGGTCGAGCTCTCGCCCTTCGCCAAGGCGCACCGCTCCGAGTCAGGTCTGGTCGAGCGCTGGGAGGCCTTCGTCGGCGGCATCGAGATCGCCAACTCGTTCAGCGAGCTCAACGACCCCGACGAGCAGCGGCGCCGCTTCGAGCAGCAGGCCGCGGAGATCGAGCGCGGCGACGAAGAGGCGCAGCCGTTCGACGAGGCCTTTGTCGAAGCGCTCGAACACGGCATGCCGCCGACGGGCGGTGTCGGGCTGGGTATCGACCGTCTTGTGATGATGCTCACCGGAGCCCGCAGTCTGCGTGAGATCGTGCTTTTCCCGGCGATGCGCTCCTGAAAGATCCGAAAAAAAGCCGAGAAAGTCGCTAGGAGCGGCAATCGGGGTCCCAAGGCCGGACGGGCACTCTCGGTATCGTTAAAGGGGCACATGGGCGCTTCCCGATAACCGAAGGGCGTCCCCGGTACTTCCGACCGCAAATCGCGTTTGACCTTTACACGGTCAAGAGAGGAAGCCTTTGTTCGAGAGATTCACTGAGCGGGCACGTCAGGTGGTGGTCCTGGCGCAGGAAGAGGCTCGCACGCTGAAACACAACTACATCGGCACCGAGCACATCCTGCTCGGGCTGCTGCGCGAGGAGGAGGGTCTGGCAGCCCGCGTCCTCGAGTCTCTCGACATCACGACCGAGCGCGTCCGTTCTCAGGTCGTGCGGATCGTCGGTTCCGGCGAGGAGGTCACCTCCGGCCAGATCCCGTTTACCCCCCGCGCCAAGAAGGTGCTCGAGCTGGCGCTGCGCGAGGCGCTCTCGCTCGGCCACAACTACATCGGCACCGAGCACATCCTGCTCGGCCTGGTGCGTGAGAACGAGGGCGTTGCCGCCCGCATCCTGCTCGACTTCGACGCCGACTCCGACAAGATCCGCAACGAGGTGATCCGGATGCTGTCCGGTCCCGGCGGTCGTCGCCAGGGAGGCGGCGGAGGCGGCCAGGGCGAGGGCACCGGCAAAAAGTCTTCGAAACTGCTCGACCAGTTCGGCCGCAACCTGACCAAGCT
Organism: Solirubrobacterales bacterium; assembly: GCA_036376775.1. Taxonomy (GTDB): domain Bacteria; phylum Actinomycetota; class Thermoleophilia; order Solirubrobacterales; family 70-9; genus VRUE01. Next base: position 13,031 of record DASUZP010000037.1, read on the forward strand.
CGCCGAGGAGGGCAAGCTCGACCCAGTGATCGGTCGCGAAACCGAGATCGAGCGGATCATGCAGATCCTCTCCCGCCGCACCAAGAACAACCCGGTGCTGCTGGGCGAGCCCGGCGTCGGCAAGACCGCCGTGGTCGAGGGCCTGGCGGCGCGGATCAACAACGGCGAGGTGCCGGAGCTGCTGCGCAACAAGCAGATCTACACGCTCGACCTGGCCGCTCTGGTCGCCGGCTCCAAGTACCGCGGCGAGTTCGAGGAGCGGCTGAAGAAGGTGATGAAAGAGATCACCCAGCGCGGCGACATCATTCTTTTCATCGACGAGCTCCACAACCTGGTCGGCGCCGGCGCCGCCGAGGGCGCGATCGACGCGGCCTCGATCCTCAAGCCGGCCTTGGCCCGGGGCGAGTTGCAGACGATCGGTGCGACGACGCTCGACGAGTACCGCAAATACCTCGAGCGCGACTCGGCGCTGGAGCGCCGCTTTGCCCAGATCAAGGTCGACCAGCCCTCGGTCGAGGACACGGTCAAGATCCTCGAGGGCCTGCGCGAGCGTTACGAGCAGCACCACAAGGTCAACATCACCGACGACGCGCTGGCCGCTGCCGCCGAGCTCGCCGACCGCTACATCTCCGACCGCTTCCTGCCCGACAAGGCGATCGATCTGATCGACGAGGCCGCCTCGCGGATGCGCATCAAGAGCATGTCGGCGCCGCCGGTCTACCGCGACCTCGAGGAGGAAGTGGAAAAGACGCGGCGCGAAAAGGAGTCCGCGATCGAGTCGCAGGAGTTCGAGAAAGCGGCCAACCTGCGCGACACCGAGCGCCAGCTGACTACCCGCAAGCGCCAGCTCGAAGACGAGTGGTCCGAGGGCGACTCCGCTGAGCGCCCCGATGTCGGCGAAGAGGAGATCGCCGACATCGTCTCGATGTGGACCGGGATCCCGGTCTTCAAACTGACCGAGGCCGAGACCAAGAAGCTGATCCGCATGGAGGAGGAGCTGCACAAGCGGGTGATCGGCCAGGAGGTCGCGATCACCGCCGTCTCCAAGGCGATCCGCCGCTCCCGCGCCGGGATCAAGGACCCCAAGCGTCCCTCCGGCTCATTCATCTTCCTCGGCCCCTCCGGGGTCGGCAAGACCGAGCTGGCTCGCACCCTCGCCGAGTTCCTCTTCGGCGACGAGGAGGCTCTGGTGCGGATCGACATGTCCGAGTACATGGAGAAGCACGCGGTCAGCCGTCTGGTCGGCTCGCCGCCGGGCTACATCGGCTACGACGAGGGCGGCCAGCTGACCGAGGCCGTGCGGCGCAAGCCCTACAGCGTGCTGCTGCTCGACGAGATCGAGAAGGCCCACCCGGACGTCTTCAACATCCTCCTGCAGATCCTCGAGGACGGGCGGCTCACCGACGCCCAGGGGCGCACGGTCGATTTCCGCAACGCGATCGTGATCATGACCTCGAACATCGGCGCCTCGGAGATCGCCAAGAACACCTCGATCGGCTTCACCGTCGCCGATGAGACCGGAATGTCCTACGGCGACATGAAAAACCGCATCATGGGCGACCTGAAAAAAGTCTTCCGGCCCGAGTTCCTCAACCGGATCGACGAGGTGATCGTCTTCCACAAGCTCGCCAAGGACGAGGTCAAGGAGATCGTCGACCTGATGATCAACCGCGTCCGCGTCCAGGT
>DASUZP010000038.1:0-2140 GCA_036376775.1 Solirubrobacterales bacterium
TGGGTAGGGTTGGCTGGTGCCCTTTCACGTCGAGATCGCTGGCGGCATCAACCACGCTCGCGCCTTCAACCTGAGCCTGGAGGAGCTGCGGCGGACGGTCCTCGAGCCATGGCTGACCGGCCGCTTCGTCGACCTCGGCGAACGCGAGTGGGACCCGCGCGAGAGCTCGTTGCGAATCCTCGAAGGGCCCCACCTCGACCCGCCCGACCTCTCCTTCGGCCAGGGCTGGTCGAATGCCGAGCGCGCCTCCGAGGACGTGACCCGTCGCGTGCTGGAGAAGACCGAGACCCCGCAACTCCCCGACGCCTTCGTGGTCGAGGCGGAGGTGCCGGAGGCGACGGTGGCCGAAATGCTCAGCGGCCAGACAGTGCTGCCGGTTCCGCTTGGCGACGCGGAGAAAAAGATCAACGGCCGCGACCCGGAGGTCGCGGCCGTGATCCTCGTTACGAAGAAGAGCCCTAGGCGGTGACGGAAGGGGCCGTCGGGTCTTCGGACTGCGGCGGCTGCGGCTCGACCTGAGGCGCGGAGCTGTCGAAGCGGATCGTGGCGCCACGGGGCACCACCAGGACAGGGTAGGTCGCGGCCTCGACCGCGTAGTCGCTGGAGGCACTGAGCGTGACCTTGCCCTGCGGCGACTCGGGTCGTGAGCCGACGACGAGCAGGTCGACAGGGGCCCCCTTGAACTCGACGACGCCGGCGCCCAGCGCTGCGGCGAGGCTATCGGCGGTCGCGCGGGCGGCGTCATCGCCCTCGTCGAGAATCCCGATCGTGTTGACTCCCGCCGAGGGGCGCTCGCGCAGGCCGGCGGGGGCGACGGCGATCGCGGCCGGTCCGCCGAGCAGCAGTTTGTGAGCTGAGATCCCCGGCTTGACCAGGCCGTCGGCGGTCCGGTACTCGGAGCCGAAGACGATCACGTCGGCGTTCTCCCGCTCGGCCAGTTCGGTCAGGCCGACACTGGTGCCGGGATTGACGATGACGTGGCGAGGCATGTCGGGGGCACCGACAGCCTCGGCGCCGCGCTCGAGCAGGTCTTCCGCTTCCTTCTGCTCGAGCGCCCCACCTTGGGCATGGCGGACGTAGGCGAGCGAGAGCTCGGCGCCGGAGAAGGCGAGCAGCCGGCCGAGAGCCAGCGCGTCGCGGTCGTTGTCGGTGTCGTCGTAGGAAACGATGATCCTGAGAGCCATCGGTGCCTCCTTCTCGATTGAAGTTGGAAAACGAACTGGAAACGAAGTTCGCGCCGATGGTGGCACGGTCCTTGTATCAGTACAACTGTTATCGCCTATCCTTTGAATAAGCTGTACTTATGCTGAATACGAGCCGCCTCAAGGTCCTCCGCGAGGTGATCGACAGAGGCTCCTTCTCCGCAGCCGCCGACGCACTCTCCTACTCGCAGTCGGCCGTCTCCCAGGCGATCGCCACGCTGGAGGGCGAACTCGGGGCGCCGTTGATCGAGCGCGACCGCCGCGGCGTCCGTCCGACCGCGGCGGGGGCGGCGCTGGCGGCCCACGCCGAGGGAATCCTCGCCCGGATGGACGACGCCGAGGCCGAGGTCGCGGCGATCGCCGGAGGGCGCGGCGGGCGACTGCGAATCGCCTCCTTCCCCACCGCCGGAGCGACCCTGATGCCGCAGGCGGTGGCCAGGTTTCGCGCCGCCCATCCAGGTGTCGAGGTGAGCCTCGCCGAGGGCGAATCCGAGCAGATCGCACCGCGCCTGCGCGCCGGCGATTTCGAGATCGTCGTCCTCTTCGAGTTCGTCGGCGTCGGCGAGCGCCTGGGAGCGGGCATGCGCCGCTTCGAGCTGCTCGACGACCCGCTCCATCTGGCGCTGCCGGCGCAACACCCGCTGGCCGGCCGGAGGAGGCTGAGGCTCGAGGATCTACGCGAGGAGTCCTGGGTCCAGACCTCCGCCGCGAGTCCCTGCGCCCGCCACGTCGTCCGCTCCTGCCACGCCGCCGGCTTCGAGCCCCGCGTCTCCTTCGAGAGCGACGACTACCAGACGGTCCAGGGCCTGGTCGCCGCCGGCGTCGGCGTCGCCCTGATTCCCCAGTTGGCGCTCTCGACGGTCCGCCCCGACATCCGCATCCGCTCCCTCGACCCGCGCAGCCCGGTGCGCAAGGTGTTCGCCGCAACGCCGCGAGCC
>DASUZP010000039.1:0-16293 GCA_036376775.1 Solirubrobacterales bacterium
GGTGACGACGACGCGCTCGGTGCCATTGATGATGAAGGTGCCGCGGTCGGTCATCCACGGGAAGTCGCCCATGAAGACGGCCTGCTCGCGGATCTCGCCGGTCTCCTTGTTCTGGAAAGCGACGGTCGCGGTCAGCGGCCGCGAGTAGGTCATGTCCTTCTCGCGGCACTCCTCGATCGTGTGCGGTGGGTCCTCGAACTTGAACTCGCCAAAGACGATGGCGAGGTTCCCCGTGTAGTCCTCGATCGGGGATATGTCGTCAATCGTCTCTCGCAGTCCGCCCGCCTTGGGATCCGTCAGCTCTTCAAACGAGCGACGCTGGATATCGATCAGGTGGGGGACTTCAAGGGGATTCTGTAGTCGGGAGAAACTCCTGCGGGTTACGGGGGCAGCGTTGGAACGTGCCAAAGTCGGCGACTCCTCAGACGGTCAGAGGGACGTGGATACAGCGCAGATATGGGCAGGGGGTGACAACAGGCGCGCGACCACGGAAAATAACACACGCCCGCGGTCGGCTGGCGGCTCGACCGTGCCCACGGCCGAATTCCGCATTGTAGCGCGTTATTTCAGCTCGACGGTGGCGCCGGCCTCCTCGAGTTCCCCCTTGATCTTCTCAGCTTCGTCGCGCTCGATGCCCTCTTTGATCGCTTTCGGAGCCTCGTCGACGATCGCCTTTGCCTCTTTCAGGCCGAGGCCGGTCGCGGCGCGCACGACCTTGATCACCGGCACTTTCTGGCCGCCGACCTCGGTCAGCACCAGGTCGACCGTGGAGGACTCTTCGCCACCACCGTCGCCATCGCCGGCGGGGGCGCCGGCGGCAGCCGGAGCAGCCGCAGCGACCGCAGTCGCAGAAACGCCGAACTCCTCCTCCAGGGCTTTGATGCGCTCAGAGAGCTCCAGGACCGAAATGCCTTTCAGCTCCTCGATCCAGTCCTCGGTTGAAATCGTTTTCGTCGCCATTACTCCTCTTCTTCCTTCGTGTCGTCGTCTGCAGAATCAGAAGTCTCGTCGGGCTCAGAGGCATCGGGCTCCGACCCCTCAGCCGCGGGTGGGTCGTCCGCATCCTCCACAGCTGAGTCGCTCGAGGCCTCGTCGGGAGCATCCCCAGGCGCCTCTCCGGCGGGTGGCGTGGATGAGGGGTCGTCGCCCGCAGCTTGCGTGGACGAGGACCCCTCGTCCGCGACAGGACCCGCCGGCTGAGGCTCTGGGGCCTCGCCAGTGACGAGCCCCTTCTCCGCGATCTGGCCTAGCTGAAGTGCAAGCCCTTGGATCATGGAACCCAAGCCGCGGACCAGGCCGGTGAGCGGGCTGGCTACGACTCCGGCGAGCTGGCCGTCTAGCACTTCGCGGGCTGGCAGGCGGGCGATCGACTTGAACTTTTCCTCGTCGAGGCCGAGGTCGCCCATGAAGCCGCCCTTGAAGGTGAGGACTTCGTGCTCTTTGTTGAAGGTCGAGATCGCCTTCGCCGCCTGGGCAGTGTCGCCGCGGACGAAGGTCAGCGCGGTCGGGCCCTGCAGCAGGTCGCCGAGCCGATCCTCGCCGGCCTGCTCGGCCGCGCGTTTGGTCAACCGGTTCTTGACGATGCGGAAGCTGGCGTCGGCCTCGCGCAGTTTGCCGCGCAGTTCAGCCGCCTGGGGGACGCTGATGCCCCGGTAGTCGACCGCGAAGATCGCTTCGGCGCCCTCGATCTGGGCGGCGATCTCCTCGATTGCTTGTGCCTTTTCGTCTCTGTTCATCGTTCGCCTACACCGGGCTTCTGGCTGTTGACCTGCCGGTGGTCTAAGGGTCGCGCGGCGCGGAAGTCTACGCGGTCGCCGGCTCCGCTGCGGGCTCGGGTGCTGCGCCGGCGGCCTCGCGTTCGCCGGTCTTGCCTGCATCGATCCGGATTCCGGGCCCCATCGTCGTCGTCAGCGTCGCCGAGAGGATGTATTTGCCCTTCGAGGAGGACGGTTTGGCGCGGACGACCTCGTCGATCACCGCGAGGCAGTTGTCGAGCAGTTTCTGCGCATCGAAGCTGGCCTTGCCGATCGCCAGGTGGATGATCGCCTGGCGGTCGGTGCGGTACTCGATCTTGCCGGCCTTGGACTCGGTCACGGCTTTCTCGATGTCGTCGGTGACGGTGCCCACCTTCGGGTTCGGCATCAGGCCCTGGGGGCCGAGCACGCGGCCGAGCTGGCCCACCGCTTTCATCATGTCCGGGGTCGAGATCGCGACTTCGAAGTCGGTCCAGCCCTCCTGGACTTTCTCGACCAGCTCCTGGCCGCCGACGACGTCGGCGCCCGCCGCCTCGGCATCGCGCGCCTGCTGGCCTTCGGCGAAGACGGCGACGGTCACGTCTTTGCCCAGCCCGTGTGGGAGGGCGAGGGTGCCGCGCAGCTGCTCCTCGGCGTGGCGGACGTTGACGCCGAGCCGCAGGTGCAGCTCGACCGTCTCGTCGAAGCCGGCGCTGGCCGTCTCCTTGATCAGCGAGATCGCCTCGACCGGCGGGTATTCCTGCTCGCGCTGGACCTTGCCGAGCTGTTTGCGGTAGCGCTTGCCGTGGGCCATGGCTATTTGACGTCCACGCCCATCGAGCGGGCGGTGCCGGCAATGATCTTCGAGGCGGCCTCGAGGTCGTTGGCGTTGAGGTCGGGCATCTTGCGCTCGGCGATCTGGCGGATCTGCTCCGGCGAGATCGTGCCGACTTTGTTCACGTGCGGCTCGCCCGAGCCCTTTTTGATCCCGATCGCTTCGCGGATCAGCACCGCGGCGGGCGGCGTCTTGGTGACAAAGCTGAAGGAGCGATCCTCGTAGACGGTGATCTCGACCGGGATGATCGTCCCGCCCTCGCTCTGGGTCTGGGCGTTGAAGGCTTTGCAGAACTCCATGATGTTGACGCCGTGCTGGCCCAGCGCCGGACCGACCGGCGGCGCCGGGTTGGCGTTGCCTGCCTGGATCTGCAGCTTGATCAGGGTGAGAGTTTTCTTTGCCATGAGGGGTTCGTGAGAATAGCTGGCGCGAGAGCCAAGCGATCCTAGGACGCAGGGAGCGTGGCGTGCTCTGCACGCGAGCGACCGAGGACGACGGAGCGCGCCGGCTATCGCGTCAGCTAGATCTTCTTGACTTGGTCGTAGTTCACCTCGACCGGGGTCTCGCGACCGAAGATCGAGACCAGCACCTTGAGTTTGGCAGCGTCCTCGTTGATCTCGGCGATCTCGCCGGAGAAGTCGGAGAGGGGCCCGGAGATGACCTTGACCGACTCGCCGATCGAGAACTGGGCCTGGGTGCGGGGCCGCTCGGCGGTCTCGCGGTGCAGCAGCCGGTCGACCTCCGGTTTGGAGAGCGGCACCGGCTTGTTGCGGGCGCCGACAAAACCGGTCACGCCGGGGGTGTTCTTGACCAGGCCCCAGGCATCGTCGGTCATCTCCATGTTGACCAGGACGTAGCCGGGCATCGTCCGTTTCTCTTTCGGTTCTTTCTGGCCTTCTTTGTTGACCTCCATCACCTGCTCGGTCGGCACCACGACCTGGCGCACGTTGCGGTTCTGGGCCATCGTCTGCACTCGGTGCTCGAGGTTGTGCTTGACCTTGTTCTCGTGCCCGGAGTAGGTGTTGATCACATACCAGCGATACATCTGGAGGTCGCCTTTGTCTTGGGATCCCGCTAAAGGATCTGCTTGATGAGGAAGCTGAAGGCGCTGTCGAGAGCGCCGAGGTAGGTGCCGGCGACGGCGACGAAGATGATCGTCACGGCGGTCGCCTGCACCAGGGTTTCGCGGTCCGGCCACTGGACTTTGCGCAGCTCGGCCCAGCAGGAGACGAGAAAGCCGATGACGCCGCCGCGCTGGCGCTTCTCGGCCTGCGCCTGTTTCTGGCGCTTCGCAACCTGGTCGCGCTCCTTGCGTTTCTGGTCCTCGCGCTGGCGCTTTTCGGCCTGTTTGGCTGCTTTAGCATCGGCGCGGCGCTGAGCGCGACCCTTGGGCGCGTCCGGCGTTTCGAGATCGGCTTCGCTCGCGCCGGCGGCCATCCCGGCCTCGACCGCCTCGATCTCGGCGACGTCGCCGGAAACGCCGACCTGGGTGTCGTGCTGGGCGCGCGAATCGGACTTGCGGGCGCTAGCGCCCGAGCCGGAGCGTTTCTGCTCTTCGGCTTCGCGGGCGCGTTTCTCCGCCTTGCGCTGTGCGCGCGTTTTCGCCATGAGGCTTCAGTGCCCCCCCTGGCAACGCCCGGCCGAAAATGACGGTCCCAGATCGTCGCCATACGGCGTCCTCGGTCGCCCAAATAGCGCTGCTATTCGGGCTCCCTGCGTCCTTGTCTGGCGCCGCCTGGACCTCGTCATTTCTCGGCCTGTCGTCACCAGGGTGAGCACTACCGCGTCTCCTTGTGCGCCGTGTGGCGGCTGCACCAGCGGCAGTACTTGCGCAGCTCGATCCGGTCCGGCGAATTTCGCCGCGACTTGTTGGTCTGGTAGTTGCGCCGCTTGCACTCTTCGCAAGCCAGCGTCACCGCGATGCGGACATCTCCGCGAGCCATGTTCTCCTCGTTGCCGAACGACGCCGTTACAAGAGAAAACCCCGGGCCGAGGCGCGAGGCTGCCGCGAAGGATAGCGCTCTGTGCGACCTTGGGCCTCCAGCCAGGATCAGCGCGGGGGGCGAATCAGCGTGCCGGGGCGCCTTAGTTGCCATATGGAAGACAAAGGCGCCCCTGACCTGGAGGTGGCGCGCATTGCTGCCGGTCAGTACGGCGCGATATCGATTGCCCAACTTCACTCGGCCGGCTTGAGCAAGACCGCGGTGCAGAAGCGCTGTCGCTCGGGTCGATTGCACAGCCTTCACCGAGGCGTCTACGCGGTCGGGCACGTCGCGCCAAGTATCGAGCGATGCTGGATGGCGGCCGTGCTCGCGTTGGGCGGCGGCGCCAACAGGACCGACACCGCCGTGCTCAGCCATCGCAGCGCCGCCGAACTCTGGGGTCTGCTCCAGGCAAGAGACGGCCCGATAGATGTTTCCCTCCCCAGCAGGAACGGAAAGCGGAAACGACGCGGAATTCGCATCCACCGCCCGATATCGCTAGAGCCAACCGAAATGACCCGGCAGCGGGGGATTCCGGTCACTTCACCTGCCCGTACCCTCGCGGACCTGCGAGGCGCCACGCCGGAGAGCGAACTGCGCCGTGCCATCCGGCAGGCCGATTTTCTCGGCTTGCCAACCGGATCCGATGTCGTCTCAGACAAGACGCGCAGCGAGCTCGAGCGGCGGTTCCTATGGCTATGCCGTCGTTATCGGCTGCCGACACCGGCCGTGAACATGCGCGTCGGGCCCCTTACAGTCGACTTCTGCTGGGTGGAGAGAAAGATGGTCGTCGAGACGGATGGCTATCGAGCCCACCGCGGCCGCGCCGCCTTTGAGGACGATCGAGAGCGGGATCTCAAGCTGCGCGCCCTGGGGTATGAGGTCCTGCGCCTGTCCTACCGGCAGGTCTTCAACGAATCGGCCCAAGTCGCCGCCGTCCTGCTGGCCACCCTTGAGCGCTCCGGGGCGCCTTAGTCGTCCTATGGACGCCAAACGCGCCCTGCGGGGGCTAAAGGCCGAGGGTTTTGGCGATGATCGTGCGCTGGATCTCGCTCGTGCCGCCGTAGATGGTGGAGACCATGGTGGCGCGGACCAGGCGCTCCATGTCGTACTCGGATGAGTAGCCGTAGCCGCCCATCAGCTGCATGCCCTCGACCGCGACGCGTTTGGCGACCTCGGTCACGTGCAGCTTCACCATCGAGGCCTCGCGCGGCAGCATCCGGCCGGGGTCTTCGTCGGTAAGGCTCGCGACCCAGCGGGTCATCAGGCGGGCCGATTCGATCTCGGTCGCCATATCGGCGAGGCGGTGCTGGAGCGCCTGGAAGGAGCCGATCGGGCGGCCGAACTGCTTGCGCTCCTTTACATAGGCGAGCGCGTCGTCGAAGGCACGCTGGGCGATGCCGAGCATCGTCGCGGCGAGGATCAGCCGCTCGACGTTGAGCCCGGCCATCAGCTGCGTCCAGGCCTGGTCGACCTGGCCGAGCAGGGCATCGGCCGGCACCTCGACGTCGCTCAGATAGAGGGTGTTGGTCTCGGTGCCCCCCATCGTCTTGATCGGGACGATCTCGAGCCCCTCGGCTTCGCGCGGGACCCAGATCATCGAGAGCCCGTCGTGCTTGGAATCGCCCTTGGTGGTGCGGCAGACGACGAGGATGTGGTCGGCGATGTGAGCGTTGGAGATGAAGACCTTCTGCCCGTTGAGGACGAAGCCGCCGTCGACCTGCTCGGCCGAGGTGGTGAGAGCGCCGACGTCGGAGCCGGCCTCGGGCTCGGTCATCGCGATCGCCTCGACCGCGCCGGCGGCGATGCCGCCGAGGATCTTCTGCTTCTGCTCGTCGCTGCCGAAGCGCTGGCTGGCGCCGGCAACGATCAGCGTCGTCGCGTAGCCGCCGATCGGTGCCAGACCCCGCGAGGACTCCTCCATGAAGAGACAGGCGTCGAGCATCGAACCGCCCGAACCCCCGTACTCCTCGGGGATCGTCACGCCGAGCCAGCCGAGCTCGGCCATCTGCCTGTAGAGGCCGTCGTTGTGATGCGTCTGGTGGCCTTCGGTGAGCTGCTCGCGTTGCTCCTGCGTCCCGCACTCGCGCTCGCAGAAGTCGCGGATCGCGGCGACGAAGTCCTGCTGCTCGTCGGTCAGCGAGAAGTCCATTGGCCGGGCAGGCTATCGGCCTTTGCCGGCGGCGGCGATCCGCTTCGCCTCGGCAGCGCCCACATAAGGAGTGAGCGCGAACTGGATCGCCTCGGGCGCGAGATCGGGCAGCTCGGCGAGGCGGTCGCGGGTCAGGCGCTCCGCGACGAGGCTGACGAGACCGCCGGCCATGGCCTGCTCGGTCACGTCCGGTAGCGCCGGTCCTTCGGCGCGTAGCTCGCGGCCGGGGGCGAGACCCTCGGCGAGGTAGGCGAGCAGGCGCCGGTGACGGGCAATGCCGTCGGCCCCTGCCGCCAGCGCCTCGTTGGTCAGCGCGGCAGCCGCCCCCGGATCGTCAGCGGCAAATTCAAAGGCGGCGTGGATTGCTGCTGCAACCCCCGAGGGCCAGTCGGCGCTCGCCGCGCAGGCCTCCTCGATCAGGATCTGGAGGCGCGCGAACGATGTCTCGAAGATGCTCGCGAAGTCGTCTGGGGAGCTCGCGATCTCGTTCATTCCCTGCCCAAGCGCTGCCGGGCAGGCATTATAAACATGGTTATCTATTTCAGCTCGGGTCCCTCCCGAGCAGGGCAGCGACGATCCCCCCTGCCGCAAATCCGCCAGGTTCCTCCGCCTGCCGGTCTTTACGCGTCGCGTTCGAGCATCCAGGCGATCAGGTCGTGGAGGAAGCGGCGCTCGGGCGAGTCCGACACAGCGGCGAACGCGACCTCGAATGCGTCGGTGGCGGCTTCGGCGATGCCGAGACCGAACGCCCGCGTGAAGTCCAGGCTGCCGTAGTGGCGCATGAGCTCGACCATCTCGGCGACATCGCCGGGCGTGCGTTGCGGCCGCTCCATGGCCAGAAACCGCTCGACGGCTCGTCGGTCGTCATCGCGCGCTTGGCGCAGCAGGTGGATGATCATCAGCGTCCGCTTGCCCTCGTAGAGATCGCCGCAGGACTCCTTGCCGTACTTCGCCTCGTCGCCGACGACGTTGAGCAGGTCGTCCCGGATCTGGAACGCCGCGCCGAGGTAGAAGCCGAACCGCACCAAGGGATCGAGGTCGACACGACCGAGCGAGCCGATCAACGCACCCACTCGCAGGGGATGGATCGTCGTGTACCAGCAGGTCTTGTGCATGATCAGATCGAGGTAGTCGTCGGGCTCCAGGTCGCAGACGCCATCGCGACGCCAGCCCAGCTCACGCGCCTGACCCTCGATCGTCCGCCGCGCCATCAGATCGAACTCATCGCCGATCCGCGACGCAAGCCGGCTCCCCAGCCGTCGTCGGTTGTCGCGCAGCGCGGAGCCGGCGAGGACCACGAGCGCATCGCCGGCGTTGATCGCCAGCGGGACACCGTGCTCGGCGTGCAACGTGGGCCGCCCGCGGCGCAAAAGACTGGCGTCCTCGATGTCGTCGTGGACGAGAAACGCGTTGTGGAGCAGCTCGAGTGCGGCCGCGGACGGCAGTGCCTCGTCCACCTCACCGCCGAAGGCGACGGCGGTCGCCAGACAGAGAGCCGGCCGGATCGCCTTCCCGCCCCGTCCGGGATACTCGGCGACCAGGTCCCAGAGGTGCCGGCGAGGCTCCATGTCGGGCACATAGAGGCTCAAGGCGTCACGCGTCATCGCCCCGTACCGGGCCAGGTCGGCCTCGACCGACGAGGTGAGAACCTCGCTCATCCCGCCACCTCGATCCTGACCGGGAGGCCGACCTCGGGCAGACCGGCGGCGAGGATGTGTCCGTGGTAGACGCCCGGGGTCGCCGCCTCCGGCACCTGGACGGCGATCAGAACCTCCTGGCTTGATCGAAGCGCGAACGTGTCGAGCAGTGGCGGCTCGAAGCTGGCCGCCCGCGCCTCGATCGCAGCGCCGTCGTGCGCGGTGAACGCCGTCGCGTTGAGGCGCGCCGGCGCCCCGGGTGGACCGTCGAGAACGTGCAGCCAGACCCGCCCGACCGCGGGGGTGCCCGGCGCCGCCGGGCCGAGCAGCAACTCATCGGCAATGCCGTTCTGCCCGTCGACACCCGCCTCGGCGGCGTCTGCAGCCAGATCGAAGAGCACGCGCACCGACTCGCCCAAGAGCTCGAGCAGACGCTCGGCGTCGGCCCGCAGGCGGCGGACCTCGCGCCCCGGGTCGCCCGTCGCATCTGCGCCGTCCCCGTTCGAACCGTCGACGGGCTCGGCGGGCAGAGGGAACGGAAACTGCCCCCGGGCGCTCTGCCGGCTGAGCTCGAGCATGCGCTCGACGACCGCGGCCGCGGTCTCGAGGCCGCGGCGCTGGGCGTCAGCCATCGCCCGCAAGCCTGCCAGCGGATCGAACGGCTCGCGATCAGGCACGATCGGGCGCTCCATGCGGCCGGTACCCGCCCGACGTCCGCTCGTCGATGCGCCGGCCTTCGACCGCGTTCGCCGCCTGCAGACCGCCGAGCGCCGCGGCCTCGATGCAGCCGGCGTTCAGTCCGGTGTCGATCCAGTCGCCGGCGAGGAAGAGATTGTCCAAGCCGCTGCCGTCGGCGCGCAGCCGGTATGGCGCGCTGCCCGGCAGGGACTGGACGTAGCGGTCGGACGGGTCGATGTTCGCTCGCCAGTGCTGGGAGCCGAAGCGCGCCTGGCCGCTGGACCCGGTGCCGTCGGCAGACAACAGATCCCATCGAAATCTGCCACCGGCGGCGGCCCTGGGCCAGAGCGTCGGGGCGCGGTTCTCGAGGAAACGCACGGCATTGGCTCGCACGACATCGCGCTGGTCGATCTCTTTAGGAATCGGAGCCTCTGGCAGGGCCGCGCAAAAAGAGGCTGCGGCAAGGGGGCGCTCGTCGTCGGGCCACTCCTCGAACGGCAAGACGTGGCTCATCGATGCGAAGGTCTCGAACGGCTCGCCGCATCCGGTCACCGTCGCGGCCGGAGAAGACCAACCCAGGGCCCGCTCGTCGGCGCGCAGCCAGACCTGAAACGCCTGCGTGGCGACCGTGCCGACCCGCTCGACCATCGATTGCCACCTCTCGTCCGCGTCGAGCAGCTCACGGCAGGTGTGCGGCACCATGCCCAGCGACACGGCGAGCACGAGCGCGTCGTAGTCGCGTCCCGCCTCCAGGGTCACCCGCTCGGCGTCGGGCCAAGCGCACGAGTGGGACTCGAGGTCTTGGCCGAGCAGCTCGTCGCCGGCGTCGAGCTGGCGCAGATCCGGCCGATCGGCGAACACGGGCAGCCCGCGGACCCGGACGAGCGGATCGTATTCGCCCCCCGACACCCCCACCTGCCGTCCCAGGCTGACCGCGCGAACCGAGCGCCCACCCGGCGAGAGGTGCAGGCGATCGAGGCGGTGGAAGAAGCGGAATCGCACGCCGCGCCGGCGAAGCGCCTGATAGAGCGGCGCGAACACCACGTCGCCCATGCCGGCCCTCATCTTCCAGAACATCGCTCCCTTGTAGTCGAGGAACATGCGCATCGTCAGGTGGAGCGCAAGGCCGGCCGGGAAGCGTGGCCGCGAAGCATCGCCTTCCTCGTAGGCGAAGGAGAGGTCGTAGTGACCGCGCACGATCGGCGATTCGATCGCGCCCTGCGAGGCCCCGTGGCCGGCGAGCCACTCGCGCAGGTCGAGGTGGTCGACGCTGCTGTAGCCGCGGACCGTCAGCCGGTCGGCGACGATCCCGCGCAGCATCGTCGCCAGCAGCTCGCGGAGCTCGGCGGTACGGCGCGCTGCGACGCCGCTGCCGGCCACCGCGCGCAGCCCGGCCCGCGCCCCTTGCAACAGCTCGGTACCCGCTGAGACGTCTCGCAGGGCGAGCGACGGATGAGTCGACGAGGACGTCAGCGCCGCGCGGGGAGCGGGCGCCGAGGGCGGATCGAGCGACACGCCGAAGCGACCCACCAGGGCGAGGCCGCGCTCGAGGAAATCGGCCGCGGTGAGCTCGTCGGCGCCGGGCGGCCCTCCCGGCAGGCGATCGTTCTCGGGAAATCGCGCAAGCCAGATCGGCGACTCGTCCTCGCCGGTACGCCCCAGCCCGACCGTGCTCGCCGGCAGGAATGCGTCGCGCCAGCTCTGGATCGGGCACCCCGGGTCGGCACGCGGACGATCAAGCTCCTCATAGCAGGAGCGGAGCAAGCGGAAGGCATTGTCGTAAAAGCCGAGCCAGACGTGCAGCCCGTGCTCCTCGATACGGCCGTTGGGTCCGCGAGACGACGCACCCTTGCCGCCCAGTCTCCACCCCCGTTGATAGACGGTGACCTCCGCTCGCTCTCCGTCCGGCTCGCTGAGCCGCCAGGCCGCCGCCAAACCGGCCATGCCGCCACCGAGGATGGCGACGCGTCGCGACATCAGCGCAGCGACTCGCCGGAGAGCACCTGCCTGGCGACGACGAGCTCCGGCGGGCCGGGCCGCTCGCCGAAGCCCTCCACCAGATCGGCGAGCCGGTCGTTCTCCTCGCGGCCCCGGACGGCACGGCTCAACGCAATCCGCGCCCGCAGCTCGAAGACGAGCGCCCCTTGCCGAGCGGCGAGCCCAGCCGCGCCTCGCAGATCCTCGATACCCGCGGCATCGCCGGCCGCCAGCCTGGACTCGCCGAGCACGCGTGCCGTCTCCGCCGCCCAGAAGCGGGCGCCGGACCGGCTGCTGATCGCTTCGGCTTCGCGCAGCGACGCCCGCGCCCGGTCGAGGTCGCCGCCCTCGAGCTGGTGCGTGGCGATCCGGGTGAGGAAGGCGGGCACCCACAGCTCCCCGCCCGTAACCCGCCACAGGGCCAGCGCCTGCGTGACCGCATCCGGGTCCGCCGTCGCGCCTGGCCGCAGGGTGGCGATCTTGTTCTGCAGCAGCCCGTACAGGGTGAAGAACATGAAGCCGTGCCGCTCCGCCAGCTCGAGCAGCTCGGCGACCTCGGCGTCGGCGGCGTCGTAGTCGCCGCCCTGCACCCCGATCAGGTAGCCATAGGCCTTGGCGAAGGCGGTCGAGAACGGACCCCACGGGAAGGGCAGCTCGGCCGCCCGGATCTCGGCCTTGGCGATCGCGGTACGCGAGGCCGCCGGGTCGCCGCTGAGATGCATCGCCAGCGACAGCAGCGTCCAGGCGGCAACGGTCGGATCGTTGGGCAGGGGCCACCGCGAGGGCGGTCCCGGCTGCCGCGCGTAGTCGGAGTCCAGGTAGGACTCGAGATCGGCCACTGCGCCCGCAACGTCCCCACGGAAATAGCGGTTGAAGCCGGTGAACAGCTCCTCGGGCGGTTCGTCGACCCCGCCGCCGCCGATCCGCCGACGCTCGGACGAGACCACCTCCTCGGCGCGCCCCAGATCCCCCTTCAACAGGTAGTACGACCACACCGGGATCAGGTCCGGCATGTGCTCGGGGCCGGGCTCCAGCATCTGGTAGAGCTCGAAGCAGCGCTCGTGCTCGTGGACGGCCTGGGGTGCGGCGTAGCCCAGCGTCGCCACCATCGAGAAGCCCTGTGCCCGGCGGACGGTGAGCTCCAGCGACAATCGCGCCTGCTCGTCGGCGATCCCCGCCACCAGCGCGAGGGCATGATCGAGAGTCTCGGTGGCCTCGGCGAACGCGCCTTGCGACTGGGCGATCTGCGCCGCCTCCACACTGGCCGCAATCGCCTCACTGGTACGCCCGGCGTGCTCGAGATGCTGCGCCAACCGGGTCGCATCGGCCGGCCGGTCCCCACCCAGCCGCTCACGCAGCGCGTCCGCGATCTGCCCGTGGCGCTGCACCCGCGCGGGCGTGAGCTGAGTGTCGTACGCCAGCTCTCGGAGCAGCTGGTGGCGAAATCGGTAGGTCAACGGGTCGCCCTCGTCGCGGTCCAGGAGATCCGCCGCGACGAGCCCGTCGAGACCCGCCTGAAGCTCCTCCTCGGGAAGGTCCGCCACCGCTATGAGCAGGTCATGGCGGACCTCCTGGCCGATGCAGGCAACCGTCTGGACGAGGGCGAGCTCGACCCCCGGCGCCGCGAGCCGAGCGAGCAGCGGATCGAGCAGCACAGGCGGGATCGCCACCTGCCCCGGCCTTCTGGCCAACCGCAGTGCGGGCGTGCCGCTCGGTTGCCCCTCCACGCGCAGCAGCTCCTCGAGGAACAAGGGCACGCCGTCGCTGTGGCGGACGAGCTTCTCCACCTGTCCTGCCGCCAGCCGTTGCGCCGCCGGCGAGGCGGCGGCGATCCGGTTGAGGTCAGCCCCGCTCAGAGGGCCGAGCTCGAGCAGCTCGATCGACGTCCATGGGAGCTCGAACTCGTCACGGCTGGTCTGCAGCACGAACAGCCTGGGTACCCGCCGGTCGATGAGCCGCTCGAGCAGCTCGAGCGTGGACGGATCGGCCCACTGGAGATCGTCGACCGTCAGTACCGCAGCGGACTGCGCGGCTTCGCCCTCGATCCACTCGACGAGGGCCGCGAGCGTCGCCTCACGCAGCCTCTGGCCGTCGAGCTCCGGGGCCGGATACTCCGCTCCCGGGGGGATACCGAGCAACGCACCGAACAGTGGCAGGTGGCGCTCGAGGTCGGATCGCGCAAGCGCTGCGCGCAGGCGCGGCACGGCCCCGGGGAGGTCGGCCGTGAGGTCGATTCCGCACGTATCTGCAACCAACCGACGGACGGGATACAAGTGAGTGCTGGTGTGAAACGTCGAGCAGCGGAGGGAAAATACGGAGCCCTCCTCGGCGATCGCCTGCCGCCGCAGCTCGTCCATGAGGCGTGACTTGCCGATCCCCGCCTCGCCTCGGATGGCGGCGACGCTCGAGCCGCCCTGGGCGGCTTGCCGCCAGAGGCCGCCGAGGCGCTCGCGCTCCTCGTCACGGCCGACGAAGGGGCTCAGCTCACGCTGTGTATCCAGCCGCCCGGCCACCGGCACCTCGCCCACCACCTCGTAGGCGTCGACGACCCGGGACACCCCACGCAACTCGAGGCTCCCGAGCGGTTCGAGAACGAAGTACCCCTGCACCAGCCGGTGGGTGTCGGCGCTGATCACGAGCGTTCCGGGCCGGGCGCGATCCTGAAGGCGGGCCGCCACGTTGGGCGTCTCGCCGACGATCGCATCGCGGTCGGGGCTCGCCGGCGGGCCCATCTCGGCGCGGACGACCATTCCGGTATGGATCGCGGCGCGTACGGCGAGCTCAAACCCGTGGTTCTGCCTGGCGTCGTCGGCGACGTCGCCCAGAGCCACGAGCAGGTCGAGACCGGCCTTCACCGCCCGGCGAGCATCGTCCTCGTGGGGCGTCGGGTAACCGAAGTAGGCGAGTATGCCGTCGCCGATGTAGTTGGCGACGTGCCCGTCGTAGCGGCGCACCGTCGCGTTCGCCACCGTCTGATAGGCCCGCAGCACGTCGCGGAATACCTCGGGATCGTGCTCGCCAGCGAGCGTCGTCGAGCCGACCAGGTCGCAGAACATCACGGTCAGTTGGCGCCACTCGCCCCCCTCGGCGATGCCGGTTCGGCTGTCCTCGAGCAACTGCACCGCGGTTTCGTTGGCCGGATCGAGGGCGAGCACAGACTCGGCGAGCGCCCGAACCGCAGACCAGTCACCCTGGGTTGTCGCTTCACGCGCGTCGTCGAGCAGCTTCTCGACCCATCCTTCGAAGCGCTCACCCGACACGGCGACCTGCGCTCAAGAGCCGAGGCCGCCCACCACGTAGACGCCGATC
The DNA here is from genome assembly GCA_036376775.1 of Solirubrobacterales bacterium. GTDB lineage: Bacteria > Actinomycetota > Thermoleophilia > Solirubrobacterales > 70-9 > VRUE01. The sequence continues at coordinate 14,304 of DASUZP010000039.1, forward strand.
TCATCCACCAGGGGGGTGCCGTCGTGGGCTTTCAGGAGCGCGCCGGTGTAGGTACCGCTCGTCAGGTCGCCCGACGAATGGACCCGCACCCGCACCGCGGTTTCCACACCGGCGGGAACCCGTGGTGGCTCGACAGCCACCGCGGCGGCCGGGAGCTCGTTGTCGTCCCAATCGACGAAGCGCCCCAAACGCAAATCGGTCGCGGCCGGTTGGGCTTCGACCACCACGACCTCTTCGTTGAAGCCCGTCTGTCCACTCTCGGCGGCGGCGAAGTCCAACCAGCTCACCGCGATCTCATCGGCCGCCTCGATCCAGGCCCGCGCGACGGTTGCCCACGCTCCCACGGCGGCAGTCGTCAGGTCGGGCCGGTCGGTCATCAGGAAGGAGGAGACGATCCCGACTGATCAGAGGGCGGAGGCGGTCCCGTCTGACTCGCGAGGATCTGCAGCACCTCGTTACAGGTGGTCCATGCCTTGGCGGTATCGCCGGCGGCCTGGGCGTAGGTCTTCGCGGTCAACTGCAACCAGGTCCCCGCGTCAGTGGGACCATCCCCGCCCAGTCGCGTCGCGGCCTCCTGGGCGAGCTTGGCATAGGTGGCGACCGATTCCTGAGCCGACTTCGTGGCCTTTTCGATCACCTTGTCGAGCTTGTCTCTATCTGCCTCAGCGTCTGCCATCGTGGCTCCTTCCGAGATAGGTGGCGTCGCTTCGTCGGCCGCACCGCCGAGCGCGGCGGCGATGACCGTGTCAGTCCAGAAAGTGTCGCATGCAACGGTCGTCCAATCTTGAAGCATTGGATCGGTGAACAGGATCGCCTTCTTTGCGGTCACCCGCGTGCGTCCCTTGTGTTTTCCGCTCGTCACCAGCCGGACGTCGAGGGACCCCTCGTCGACGGCGATGTCCTCCGTCTCGGCGAGTAGTACGTAGTCCAGATGCACCCAGCGGGGATCGGCCTCGTCTTGGAGCGCGTAGGTAAACCGCAGCGGCGTCACCAACGTCTTCGCAGGCGAGAGCTCAACCGTCTCATAGAGGTCGCGGCGCCAGCCGTTCTGCCGGCGTATATCGACGGCGCCCGGGCCATCCCACGGCTTCATCTCGTGCTGGAAGGCGCTGCGCTTGTGCCAGCCCATGGGATCACAGAAATGACGCAGGTCGCCCGGGGTGGCGTCGGTGTGGAACGCGACCGTCACCCCGGCGGCTTCGCGGGCGCCTTTGAGTACGACCTCCGCGTCGTTGCACAGCGGCTTCTCGGTCTCAGCCTTCGTCAGTCGCAATGCACCGGCTGCCTGCGCGGCAAAGACCGGCCAGGGGCGACGAGTCGAGCCGGCGCGCTTGAGCCGGCTGACGGAGCCGAGCGCGCGACGCGTCGTGGCGACGGCGCCTGCGACATCCTCCTGAGGCACGCCGGCGCCGCGGGCAAGCCCCCCGAGAAGCTTGTCGAGCTCCGGCCCGTAGGCCTGAAGATCTCCCTGCCGGCTGGCGAGCTTGACCAGGGAGTCGAGCACGAACAGGCGCGGGACGTGCAGATCGTCGTCATCGACCGCGGTGGCGAGCTTCTGCAGAGCCTGGTCCGGCGCGACGAGGCCGAGTCCATCGCGTGCATCGGCGCTGTGGTCGGCGGTGAAGGCGTTGAGCGCGGCGACCGCGGCGCCCTGAGAGCGACGCCGCACCGCCCGCTCCTCCTTGTCAGCGATCCCGCGGCTTCTGTCGCTTCCCTCAGCCACGCCCAAAACATACTCTCCAATACAGCGCAATCAAGTAATTGCGCACTTGCGCGCACTTGCGCGCAAGTGCGTTGAAGTCACATACCGGGGGCAAGCATCGGCCCTTAAAGGAGGGAGGCGGCCGAAACCGCGAAGCCCGGAACGAGACTCGAACTCGTGACCCCTTCCTTACCATGGAAGTGCTCTACCAACTGAGCTATCCGGGCAGATTGGCTTGTTGAAGCCAAAAATAGCGGCTTGAACTGAGGGTGCCTTAAGCCGCGGACC
>DASUZP010000040.1:0-3949 GCA_036376775.1 Solirubrobacterales bacterium
GCGCCAGGGCGTGCAGGGCATCACCGACCTGATCACGATCCCCGGCCTGATCAACCTCGACTTCGCCGACGTGCGCACGATCATGCGCGACGCCGGCTCGGCGCTGATGGGCGTCGGCGCCGCCTCGGGCGAGTCGCGCGCGGTCGACGCCGCCAAGGCGGCCGTCACCTCACCCTTGATCGAGGAGTCGATCAAGGGTGCGACCGGGATGCTGCTCAACATCACCGGCCCCGAGGACCTCGGCCTGTTCGAGGTCAACGAGGCGGCGCAGCTGGTCCAGGCAGAAGCCGACGACAACGCCAACATCATCTTCGGCTCGGTCGTCGACCAGTCGATGCGCGACGAGGTCCGCGTCACCGTGATCGCCACCGGTTTCGAGGGCTTCGAGCTGCTCGCCCGCTCGCCGCAGCGGGTCCGGCGTCGTTACGAGAGTCGCCCTCGCATTTCGGCTGAGGACACCGACATCCGCAAATTGCGGGTCAGCGACGACGACATCGACGTGCCCGGATTTCTGAAGGAATAGACCCGCGGAGGACGGGAAGGGTCCGGTGCCCCTCTCCCGGAGGCCGTCGCGCAGCCGAATCGCTTTCGAGGGTTCCAGCGTGGTTCCCGGAGCCTCCGTGAGAGGGGCACCGGACCCTTCCGTCGTCGCTGCGGGGCAATTTCGCAATAGGGTCTGGCGAGGGACTCCCGGCCTCGCTTTCGCGGGCTTTCGGAGGAAGAGCGTGTCTCACAAGTCGATCTCGTAATAGAGCATTCGCGGGCCGTCGGGGCCGCCTTCGCGATTGGTGAGGTTGAAACTCTCGTATAGCGCTCGGGCTGCGGTGTCGCCTTCGCCCGTGGTCAGCTCGAAGTGGTCGGCGCCCGCTTCGCGAGCGGTGGCGATGGCTGCTTTCAGCAGCGCCTTGCCGATGCTCTTGTCGCGCTGCTCCGGGACGACGTAGAGCTCTTCCAGGTAGGCGTCGGCTGCTTTTGACCAGAGCGATGGCTTCAGGCGGAGCAGCGCCAGTCCTGTCGGCGGTCGGTTTGCGAGCAGCACGACGATCGCCCCCTCCGCGAGCAACTCGCCGACGCGCTCGGCGAGGACGGGGACCGGCGGGGTCGGGTCGTCGTATTCGGTGTTGAAGTCGTGCAGGAGGCGGGCGACGTCGGCGGCGTCCTCGACGCCCGCTCTGCGGATCTCGTTGCCGTCGCCGATGATCACCTTCGCAAGGGAGCTTGCCAGAGCTCTCCAATACGCTGCCGCGCGTGAGCGACGCCGCCCTCCGACACACCCCTCTCTATGGCTGTCACGCCGAGCTCGGCGCCAAGCTGGTGGACTTCGCCGGTTGGGAGATGCCCGTGTTGTACGAGGGTGTGCGCGAGGAGCACATGGCTGTGCGTACCCATGCCGGGATGTTCGACGTCTCACACATGGGCGAGGTCGAGGTCGAGGGGCCGGGCGCGCTGGCCTTCCTGCAGCGGGTGCTTTCCAACGACGTCGCCGCGATCGGCCTCGGCGGCGCCCAGTACTCCTGCCTTTGCAACGAGGACGGCGGCGTCCTCGATGACCTCTTCGCCTACCGCCTCGGCGGCGATCGCTACCTGCTCGTCACCAACTCGGCCAACCACGCGGCGGACCTGGCCTGGCTGGGGCGTTGGAGCCGTGACCGTGAGGTCAGCGTCCGCGACGTCGCCGACCGCTACGCGATGCTCGCCGTGCAGGGTCCGCACGCCCGGGCGATCGTCGAGCGCGCCCTGCAGATCGAGTTGCCGCCGCGGATGCGGGTAGCCCCGGTCCGGATCGGGAAGCGGCCGGCGCTGGCATGCGGCACCGGCTACACCGGCGAGGACGGGGTCGAGCTGCTGATCGATCCCGAGGTCGCGCCGCCGATCTGGGCGGAGCTGCTCGACGCCGGCGTCGTCGCCTGTGGGCTTGGCGCTCGCGACACTCTGCGATTGGAGGCCTGCTTCCACCTGCACGGCAACGACCTCAGCCCCGAGCGCAACCCGATCGAGGCCGGGCTTGGCTGGTGTTGCAAGGAGGCGACCGGCTTCGTCGGCGCCGAGGCCGTGGCGCGCGCCCGCGCCGAGGGCACCGCCGAGCGGCTGGCGCCGTTCAGGATCGAGGGCGCCGGCATCCCGCGCCAGGGCAACCCGGTGCTGGTCGGTGACGAGGAGGTGGGCGTCGTCACCAGCGGCAGCTTCTCGCCGTCGTTGGAGATCGGCATCGGCATGGCCTACCTGCGCAGCGATCTCGCCGAGCCGGGCGCCGCCGTCGAGGTCGACGTACGCGGCAAGCGCCGCGCGGCGCGTATAGCTTCCAAGCCCCTGTACGCGAGCCCGTCACGGAAGGAGAAGTGAGCTTTGGCAGACGCGAGCTACCCCGATGAGCTGCTGTACCACGACCAGCACGACTGGGCCCGCCTGGAGGGAGACGACCATGCCGTCTTCGGCATCACCTGGTACGCGCAGGACAGTCTTGGCGAGGTCGTTTTCTACGACCCCCCGGAGGTCGGCGCGACCATCCACAAGGACTCTTCCTACGCCGAGGTCGAGTCGGTGAAGGCGGTTTCCGATGTGATCGCGCCGATGTCGGGCGAGATCGTCGAAGTCAACGACGCACTGGCGGACGCCCCGGAGAAGATCAACGAGGATCCCTACGGCGAGGGCTGGCTGGTCAAGGTCAAGCTGACCGCCGCGGCGGAGGCCGAGGCGCTGCTCGGCGCCGAGGAATACCGCAAGCTGGTGGAAAACGGTTAGCGCAGCCCCGCCCCTCGCTTCCGTAGCCTTGAGCGCGTGAGCCGCTACACGTCAGCCACGCCCGAGGACCGGGCCGAGATGCTTGCCGCGATCGGCGTCGATTCGACTGCTGAGCTCTTCGCCCAGGTTCCCGAGCCGCTTCGCCTCGACCGCCCGCTGGGCCTGCCGGCGGGGATGAGCGAGGCCGAGGTCTACGAGCGGCTGGCGGAGCTTGCCTCCCGTAATGCCGACTGCGAGGAGCAGGTCTGTTTCCTCGGCGCGGGAATGTACGACCACTACGTGCCGTCGATCGTCGACGCGATCGTCCAGCGCAGCGAGTTCCTCACGCCCTACACGCCCTACCAGCCCGAGATCTCCCAGGGCGGCCTGCAGGCGATGTTCGAGTTCCAGACGGCGATGTCGGAGCTGACCGCCCTGCCCGTCTCCAACGCCGGTCTCTACGAGGGCCCGTCGTCGGCCGCCTCGGCCGCCTACCTGGCGATCGGCGCGACCAAGGGCCGCCGCCGCTTCGTCGTCTCGCGCGGCGTCCACCCGCATAGCCGCGAAACCCTCGCTACCTATTCGGAAGGGTTCGGCGCCGAAATCGTCGAGGTTGGCCTGGAGGACGGCCTCACCGATGCGGCTGCGTTGACCGCGGCGGTCGACGGGCAGACCGCCGCGGTCTTCCTGCAGAGTCCCAATTTCCTCGGCGCGGTCGAGGACGTCGAGGCGCTCGGCGCCGCGGTCGAGCAGCACGGCGCCCTCCTGGTCGTCGCTGTCGACCCGATGACCCTCGGCGTGCTCAAGCCGCCGGGAGAGTGCGGCGCCGACATCGCCCTCGGCGAGGGCCAGCCGCTCGGCAACCGGCTCGACTTCGGCGGTCCCTCTTTCGGCTTCTTCTGTGGCAGCGAGGAGCTGATCCGCAAGATGCCGGGCCGGATCGCCGGCGAAACCGACGATGTCGAAGGCCGCCGCGGCTTCGTCCTCGCTCTGCAGACCCGCGAGCAGCACATCCGCCGCGAGAAGGCGACCCACAACATCTGCACGGCGCAGGCGCTGAACGCGCTGGCGGCGACGATCCACCTCGCCTGGCTGGGCCGCCGGGGATTCCGCGAGCTGGGCGAGCTGCTGGTCAGGCGCACCGCGTACGCGCGCGAGCGGCTCGCCGCGGTGCAGGGGGTGGAGCTGCTGCACGAGGCGCCGGTTGCGCGCGAGCTCGCGCTGCGCC
>DASUZP010000041.1:0-2558 GCA_036376775.1 Solirubrobacterales bacterium
GCAGACGAGCTTGCCCGTGCCGGCGTCATAGACGAAGACCTCGGCGTCTGCTTGTTCGCTCGCCGCGTCGGCGTTGTCATAGCCGGTCAGGCTCGCCCGCGACATGAAGGCCAGGTGGGTCCCGTCGGCGCTGGTGCGCGCGCCGTGCTCGTAGGGTTCTACCGCGACCGGGGAGAGGCCGGACCCACCAATATTTCCCACCGGAACGTCTGCCGGCGCCAGCGTGGCGACGAAGGTCAGCGCTTCCCCACCGGCGCTCCTGCGCCGCAGATAGAGATTCGGCTTGCCTTCCTGAGCCGCCCCGGCGAGCGCCTTGGTCGAGGCGAAGTAGAGGAGCGAGGCGTCGCTGCTCGCTCCCACCACCCCAACGAAGCCTTGTTCGGCGATCGTCCTCTTCACCGGCGCTTTCGAGTCGCTCAGGTCGACTTCGTAGAGCTTGCCCGCGCTCGAGACGATCGCCCTCGAGCCGTCGGCGGCCGCCAGCCAGAAGCGCGCCGCGCCGACGCCCGCGGCTTTGGAGACGTCGACCGTTTCTTTGCCGTCGATCCGGGCGTAGATCGGGCCCTCGTTGAGCTGCGAGGTGGTCCAAAAGGCTCGCGAGCCGTCCGTCGAGAGTGCCCCGCCGACCGAGTCGCTGCTGTTGCTGCTGTTGAAGCCCAGGTTCCGCGTCCCCGCCGTGCAGCCGTCGCTCTGCAGCCCGCTCGGCAAGATGCACACCGCGCTCACCCCGCCCTCGCCGTCGCTCTCATAAACGACCCCCTCTGCAGTCGCCATGCTGGCTCGAGCCACGGGCGCCCCCGGCCCCGGCGTCGTCGCGACCGCTTCGCTCATCGCCACCACCGTGCCGCCTGCGTTGGTAGCCAGCACCTCGCACTGGAAGGTCGCGGCACTTGCCAGGTCGGCGGGCTGCACGCTGTATAGGGGTTCGGTTGCGCTCGCCAAGGCCACCCCGTTGCGGTACCACTGGTAGGCGAAGCCGGGCGAGCCCTCCCATGCGGCCGCGTTCGGATCGCAGCCGAGCGTCTGCCCGCCCGCTCCGCCGACTTCAAGTTGTGCGTCCGCGCTCGGCGCCGGGATGACCTGCGGCGCCAGCGGCGGTTCGCTCGCCGGGTAGGGGGCGATCACGAAGGCAGGCGTCGCGTCGCTGACACTCGCCCCGCCACCTCCGCTCGCCCGCAACCGGCACTGGATCGTCTTGCCTTCGTCTTCGGCGCCGGCGATGTATTGGGAGGCGGTCGCGGTCGCGATCGGTTCGCCTTCGCGCAGCCATTGGTAGGTCACCGGGACAAACGTCGCCGGTTGACATCGCAGTCTCGTACCCACCGCGTTTGCGGCGTCCTGACTCAGATGTAGATCGGTGTGGAAGATCGCCCTGCTGCCGTCGACCGAAACTCCCTGCAAACGCACGAGGCTTTCAGTGCCAACTCTGCTCAACGTCTCATAGCTCCCTGCTTTCACCCCGCAGTTGCTCCGTTTGTAGTAGTTACGGCTGAGGAGATCTGCTCCCACCGCCAGCGGCGGGGCCGTCGTGGCGTCACGCAGCAGCCAGCCGCTACACAGGTCCGCCGAGAAGGCTTCGTATTCCGATGCACCCCCTGGAAAGAAAGCTCCCCCGGCCGACTGGCTGAAGTTCGTCCCCCGCGGCGGCGAGATCGCCTCGCTCGCCCAGCCCACCCCCGCTTCGCGGTCGGCGATGTATTGCGAGTTGAAGGGGGCGCTCTGCGCGCCGGCGAAGGGCGTGTAGGAGGAGTAGGTGAGCTTGTCGCCTGAGCTGGCGCTCTGGTCGAGTGCGGCCGGGCGGCCGAGGCCGGTGTCGAGCGTCAAAATCTGCCCGCCTTCCTTGTCCAGCGGGCTGACCAGCTCATAGGCGCGGCAGTCGGGCAGGAGCGCCGCCGCGCCCGTGCGGAAGGCTTCGTTGGGGCAGGACGCCTGTCCCGTCGGCGGCGGGAAGGTGGTGAAGCTCTGCACGAGTCCCGCGACCGGTCCACCGCCGCCGCTCTGGGCGATGAAGCGGTAGCGGTAGGCGGTCGCGGGGACGAGGCCGTCGATTTCGACGATCGGGCTGGTGAAGGGGAAGTCGACCGCCGTTGCACCCAGCGATGCGGGGGTCGGGGGCTTGCTCGCAACGCAAGGGGCGTTCCAGCCGCCGCCTTCGATGCAGGCGGCGGTGGCGTACCGCAGCTGGTAGGTGGTATCGGCGTAAAAGCGCGGGGCGATCCGCGTTCTAAACACCGCTTCCATCGACCCCACCGAGACCGCGTACTGGGCGAGGATCACGGGGGCGAAGGGAGGCTTTTCGCAGAGCGCCGTGTTGTCGGGCGCGGGACCGTAGGCGCGCACCTTGCCATTGTCTTGGACGGCGTCTGAGAGATAGATGTCGGCGTTTTTTTTCGCCGTCGCTTCCCCGAAGCAGGTAACGCTGGCGGCGAGGCCGGTCGAGGCCGTCGCATCGCCGTTGGCGAAGCTTTCTTTTTCCCCGAGGAAGTTTTCCTTCTCCCCGCAGGCGGAGTTGAACTGGCGCACTTCATTGTCGGTTTCGTCATAGACGTAGAGGCTGC
>DASUZP010000042.1:0-11930 GCA_036376775.1 Solirubrobacterales bacterium
GTCCATATGGGCCTCTTTCCACCGGCACGTCCTTGCGGAGGGCGCGGAGGAAGTAGAGGGCTGCGAGGGCCGTCAGCAATACGAACAGCGCGTAGCCACGAGCCTCCTGCGAGTACCAGAGCAGCATCGGGTTGACGGCGACCAGCGCCGCGGCGACGACGCCGGCGCGGCGGCCGCGCAGCTCGGCGCCGAGCAGGTAGGCGACGGGCACCGTCGCCACGCCGGCCAGCGCCGAGAGCGAACGCAGGCCAAACTCGCCGGTACCGGTCAATTGTGTCCAGAACCAGGCCAGCGTGTAGTAAAGCGGCGGCGCCGACTCGCCGAAGCCGACCGCTTCCATCGCGTGCCAGAAGCTGCCGCGCAGGACGCGGCTGGCAGTGACGATCTCGTCGTGGTGATACGCCTGCGCTCCGAGCGTGGCGAAGCGCAGCGCGGCGGCGACGACGGTCAACCCGGCGACGATCCAGAAGACCCGCGAGCGCGCCCGCGCCGCCGCCCGGATCGCCTCGTAGTACGTCGACAGGTGGCCCCTGCCGAGAGCTTCGGCTGCCTCCATGATCGGTCTTAGGCGAGCGCCGCTTCGATCGCCTTCGAGACCTCGTCGACGTAGACGAATTCCAGCGCGCTGCGCTCCTGCTCGGGAATCTCGGCGACGTCCCCTTCGTTGCGCTCGGGGACGATCACGCGCTTGATCCCGGCCCGCTGCGCCGCCAGCGACTTCTCCTTGAGCCCACCGATCGGCAACACCTGGCCGGTAAGGGTCACCTCGCCGGTCATCGCGACGTCGTTGCGCACCGGCCGGCCGGAGATCAGCGAAGCCAGCGCCACCGTCATCGCCACCCCGGCGGAGGGCCCGTCCTTGGGTACAGCCCCCGCTGGGACGTGGATGTGGATGTCCCGCTGGGCGAACCACTCCTCGTCGAGCTGCGGCGCCAGGTCGCGCCAGTGGCCGCGCACGTAGGAGAGCGCGGCCTGCGCAGACTCCTTCATCACCTCGCCGAGCTGACCGGTGATCGTCAGCTTGCCCGAACCGGGCATCGCGGTCGCCTCGATGAAGAGGACGTCGCCCCCGGCCGGCGTCCAGGCCAGGCCGGTGGCGACGCCGGGGTCCTTCGTACGGCGGCGCTGCTCGGCGAAGACGCGGCGGCGACCGAGCAGCTCGCGCGCCCGTTTGGCCGAGACCTTGACCTTGCGCTTGCTCTTGCCCTCGGCGACGTCGCGGGCGACTTTGCGGCAGATCGTGCCGATCTGCCGCTCCAGGTTGCGGACGCCGGCCTCGCGCGTGTACTCCTCGACGATCGCGGTCAGCGCCGGGTCGGCGAACTCGATCTGCGAGGGCTTCAACCCGTTGGCATCGATCTGGCGCGGGACCAGATAGCGGCGGGCGATGTGGCGCTTCTCCTCCAGCGTGTAGCCGGCCAGCTCGATCGTCTCCATCCGGTCCTGGAGCGGCCCGGGGACGGTGTCGAGGATGTTCGCGGTGGCGATGAAGAGAACCTCGGAGAGGTCGAACTCGAGGTCGAGGTAGTGGTCGCGGAAGCTGTCGTTCTGGGCGGGGTCGAGCACCTCCAGCATCGCCGAGGAGGGGTCGCCACGGAAATCGGCGCCCATCTTGTCGATCTCGTCGATCATGAAGACGGGATTGCGCGAGCCGGCGTCGCGCAGGGCGCGGACGATCGTCCCCGGCATCGCGCCGATGTAGGTGCGACGGTGGCCGCGGATCTCGGCCTCGTCGCGCACCCCGCCGACCGAGATGCGCTCGAACTCGCGTCCCAGCGCCTTGGCGATCGAGCGCCCGAGGCTGGTCTTGCCGACGCCCGGCGGGCCGACGAAGCAAAGGATCGGCCCGGGCGAGTCCGGCTTCAACTTGCGCACCGCCAGGTACTCGAGGATGCGGTCCTTGACCTTCTCCAGGTCGTAGTGGTCGGCGTCGAGCACCTCGCGGGCGTGGGCGATGTCGAGGTTGTCCTCGGTCCATTGCGACCAGGGCAGCTCGACCAACCACTCGAGGTAGGTGCGGATGACGCCGTGCTCAGCCGCCGCCGGCGGCAGTTTCTCCAGCCGCGAGAGCTCGCGCTCGGCCGCTTTGAGCGCCTGCTCGGGCAACTTGGCCTCTTCGACCCGCTGGCGCAGCTCGTTGACCTCGGCCTGCTGCTCGTCCCCCTCCCCGAGCTCGTCCTGGATCGCTTTCAGCTGCTGTCGCAGGAAGAACTCGCGCTGGCCTTTGTCGACTTCGGACTGGACCTGGGACTGGATCTGGCTGCCGAGCTGAACCACCTCGAGCTCGCGGGCGAGGAATTGAGAGAGCTGCCGCAGCCGCGCTCCGACGTCGACCTCCTCCAGCAGCGCCTGCTTTTCCTCGGTGGAGATCCGCAGCGCCCCGGCGATCAGATGGCCGAGCGCGGCTGGGTCCTCGATGTTGGCTACCGCCATCTGCAGCTCCTCCGGCAGGTACGGGATGTGCTCGACGATCTCCGAAAAGGTGCGCTGTACGTTGCGGGTCAGCGCCTCCAGCTCGGGGCCCTCGTCGATCACGTCGGGCAACTCGGCGATGCGTGCCACCAGGTAGGGCTCCTCGGCGACATAGGGGCCGAGGCGCACCCGCTGGGCGCCTTGGACGAGGATGCGCAGCGTCCCGTCGGGGACTTTCAGCATGCGGGCGACGATGCCGACGACGCCGACGTCGAAGAGGCCCTCGGGCCCTGGCTCCTCGTCCTCGGGGTCGCGGGCGGCGACCATCGCCAGCATTCGGTTGGCGCCGAGCACGTCGTCGACCAGCTTGATCGAACGCTCCTGGCCGACGGCAAGCGGGGTCAGCGTCTCGGGGAAGGTGACCGTCTCGCGCAGCGGCAGCACCGGCAGCGCATCGGGCAGCGGCTGGTTGGCACGAATCGCATCCTCGGCGTCGAACGGCGCCTCGACCACTTCTAGCGCCGGTGCGCCCTCCATCAGCCGCCTCCCGGAAGAGTGGGGTGTACTTGCGTGAGTCGGCACTAATCGCGCCCGATCGGCACCCGGCGAGTCGTCTGCGACGGGTCGCGCAGTGGCAGGTCGATCCGCAGGATGCCGTCCTCGTAGGTCGCCTTGGCCTGGTCGGCATCGACGTCGACCTGCAGCTCGACCACGCGGCGAAACGGGCCCGAGGGAATCTCGACCTGCTGGTAGACCCGCCCTTCGGTCTCCTGCACCGGCCGTTCGCCGACGATCGCCAACTGCCGCCCACTGACCTCGATCCCGACCTGCTCCAGATCGACCCCGGCTAAATCCACCTTAACCACAGCCCGCTGTGGGTCGCCGCAGTAATAGACGTCCACATTCGGCGAAAACCCAGTGCTCCTGCGGCTCACGTACGTGGTGCGCCCCCAAGCCCCTCCAAGCATCTGATCCATCTCTCGCCGCATCCGGGCAAAGTTCGCGAATACGTCTCGTTCAGGCATGGGAGAAAACATAGCCAGCGCTGTCAATGCACGAGCTCGTGATGGGCGGATGGGGTCGCCTCGACGATGCCTCGCGAAGCGGCCCCGGCAGGATGATTCCAGCCGCGAAGCGGCACCAGATTCCACCGCCGAAGGCGGTGGTGGGCACTCGGCGAGGCGACCCCATCCGCCCTATACAGGCTGCGTCTGAGTCGCCCAACGAGGCGGGCGCATGAGAAGAACCGGCTGCCTGGGCGGCACGAGGCCCTCGGGACGGTTCTGGCGGAAGGTCGTGCATGGCTCGTCGAGCTGCAGCGCGCAGAGCTGGTTCCTACGGAAGTAGCAGTCGTCGCAGGTCGGGGGCTTTGGCTTGCGCGGCATCTGCGCGCATCTTGACGATGCCGTTGCACTTCTGTGACGCCTGATTCCGCAAAGCGCAACGTTCTTGACACAGAGTCGTCACATCTTCCCCGCGTCTTGCGGGCGACGGCTCCCCCCGCCGCTACCATTGGGCACGAATGGAGGCTCACAATCGCACCGACAGGCTCTCGGCCTCGCCGCAGCTGTTCGAGAGCGAATTCCTCAACTTCTTCTCGCGGGTCCACCCGGCGATCCCGGCAGTCGTCTTCGTGCCCGTGATCGTCGCGATGGAGTGGCTCGCGGCCGATCGGGGCCAGGCCGCCTGGCAGCTCCTCCTGCTCAGTCTCGGCGGGGTCGGCATCTGGACGCTGACCGAGTACTGGCTGCACCGGCTGATCTTCCACTGGGAGCCCGACAACGCCTTCGGGCGGCGCATGCACTTCATCATCCACGGCATCCATCACGACCATCCGAACGACAAGATGCGACTGGTCATGCCACCTGCGGTCTCGATCCCGCTGGCGGCGCTCTTCTTCTTCGGCTTCACGCTGATCTTCGGCACGCCCGCGGCGTACCCGCTCTTCGGCGGCTTCATCGCCGGCTACCTCTTCTACGACTACACGCACTACTACGTGCACCACTTCGTGCCCAAGTCCGACCTCGGCAAGCAGCTGCGCGAGCAGCACATGCGCCACCACTTCCAGGACCACCGCTTCGGCTACGGCGTCTCCTCGCCGCTCTGGGACGTCGTCTTTCGCACGCTGCCCAAGAAGCGTCGGCAGTAGGCGCCGTCGTCGGAGAGAGCCCGGTGGGTCGGCGGGCGAATTGATGTCGCACGCCCTGCGGGCTTAGCGACGATGTTGGTGCGCGGCTTCGCCGCGCTAGGGGTCAGATTGCATTTCGCCGCCTTCGGCGGCATTCGCCCGCCGACCCACCGGGCTCTCTCCCATGAGGCGCCGATGGCCGTAGAGGTCGAGTAGGGCCAGGGCCAGCGCCGCGATCCAGGCGATGGCTGCGACCAGGGCAAAGCGCTGGACGGCCCCATAGTGGCCCCCCGAGTTGCTGGTGGCGAAGAAGAGGCCACCAAAGATCGCGATCGCAAGCAGACCTGCCACCAGCGCCAACAGATCGGCCCTGCGCCAACGCACGTCGCCGTGAAATCGCCAGGCCATGGCGAACACTGACAAGAGCAGCGCGGTCGCGCCGATGAAGTAGGTCCAGCCATGGGCGACGTGCTGCCAGGAGACTTCGCCAGCGAGTTCGCGGGCGTGGCAGCCGGCGTCGATCGTCTCCCGGCAATCGGCAGGAAAGGGGAAGCCGTCGAGGATCTGAGCGAGCCCGGTGAGCGCGATCAGCGCGGGACCAAGTCGGCCGCGCCAGCCGCGGGGACCGTCGAGCAGCAGAGCTGAGGCGACGGCGATGACCGAGAGGCCAGAGACCGCGACAACAGTGTCGAAGAGCCACGGATGGGCAGCGTCGCGGGCGCCGAGGAAGCTGACCGCGTCGCGAGCCTCACTGTAGCCGGGCTCCAGCAGGCCGCCGAAGGCGATGAAGGCCAGCCAGACCAGCTGGCCAGCGATCGAGGCCATCGCCAGACGCCGAATCGTCGCGCCCCGCCCGCTCGTCTGCATAGGGCATCTATATCGGGTGACGCTCGACACGCTCCCGATCGCGTGCGTTGACGCAGTGGATGGCGGCGGCCTCCTCTCCGTGAATGTGCCGAAGGCGCGATATGCAATCTGTCTCATGCGCGGCGCCAGCCGCGCTCAATCTCCGTCGCTAAGCCCGCAGGCCGTGCGACATCAATTCACGGAGAGGAGGCCGCCACCATCCACTCATGTCGCAGGGCAATCTCCAACTCGAAGCGGGCATCGGGGTCCTCCAACTGGTCGCCGAGCAGTTCGCGCAGTCGGGCGATGCGGTAGCGCGCGGTTTGCGGGTGGACGTGAAGCGCGCTTGCCATCGCCACGGCGTTGCCCTCGTGGCGAACATAGGCGAGGGCGGTCTCGTGCATTCGCACCCGTGCCTTTTCGGTCAGTGACTCCAGCGGCGCCAGGCGTCGGGCGGCGATGCGGGCGGAGAGGGTGCTTCCTTCGATCAGCAGGAGATCGGCAAGGTGGTCGTCGGCACGCACCGGACCGGCCGGCAGCGTGCCTGCCTCCATCGCCCGCAGTGCCGCACGGGCCAACGACCACGACGCGGGTAGATCGAGAAGATCCCCGGCCGGACCCAGAGCGACGGATAGATCGCCGGCCACGCGTTCGATCTGATCGGGGCGCCCCGGTCCCTCGGGATCGGGGAAGAGGAGACAGCCGCTGCCGTCGACAACCGTTGCCAGCAAGTCAGCCGGCAGCAGCCGCGCGATGGTGCCCACCTCGTCTGCTTGACAGGCCAGCGCCGCGACGCGGCCCGGTAATTGCCAGCCGGCGAGCTTGGCCGCCGAGCGGATATCGGCCCGGTCGGCGGGCGGTTCGCGGACGAGCAGCGCGGCCAGCTCGGCGGCGCGGCGGCGACGCTCGTCCTCGAGCTCGGCCTGAGCTTCGGCATAGCCCTCGACCGAGTCGGCGGAGAGCTCGTCGATATAGGCGAAGATCGCCTCGGCGAGCAGGCTGAGCACCTCGGCGTCGAGGTTCGCCTTGCGCCCTGCCGCCGAGATCCTCCGCCAGGCGACCCGCGCGCCGACCCGGTAGGCGGCTTGCAGCGAATCCAAAGTACGTCCCTGGCGCAGCTCGCCGCGCCCGAGCTCGACGTAGACGTCGCGCCCAAACCCCCGGCCGGACCCGGGCTCGCGGATCAGGGCGACGAACTGCCGCAGCGCTTCGCTCACTCCCCTGCGCACCCCGCGTCCAAAGCTCCCCTCGAGCGGGCGAGCGTAGCCGGGGACGTCGCGAGCGATCGCGGCAAGGATCTCGGCGGTGACCGCTTCAAGCTCGGGCTCGATCAGGTCGGCCACCTCGCTCGGGAGCCCGCGCCAGGCCTCGCTATCAATGGAATTTGTCATTTATCTGATAAGAAAAGTCTCAATAAATTGGCTTAAAGCATAAAACATCTCATAAGGCGCAGCGTAAATTGGCTGCAAATGCACTCAGAGATGAGCAGAGCCGAGAAGATCGCCAACCTCGGAGCGGTGGTACTCCCCTTTGCTGCGGCGATCGCCGCCGCGACGCTCTCCTGGAACCGCCTGGTCAGTCCGAGCGACCTCGCCATCGCCGCTGTGATGTACCTGTTGACTGCGGTCGGGATAACCGTGGGGTTCCACCGTCTGCTTACCCACCGTTCCTTTCAAACGCCAAAACCTGTGGAGTACCTGTTTGCGGTGTTGGGCTCAATGGCCGTACAGGGACCCGCCATCTCCTGGGTCGCTGACCACCGCAAGCACCACGCTCATACCGATGAAGACGGCGACCCCCACAGTCCCCACGTAGGCCACGACGGCGGCGTCCGGGGAGTACTGGCCGGGCTCTGGCATGCCCACACCGGATGGCTGATATCTACCCAGGGTCGGGCCGACTGGAAGCGTTACGCCCCCGACCTGCACGAGGACAAGGGCATGCGTTGGATCAGCCGTCGGTTCGTCGCGATTCTGGCCCTCGGCCTGGCCCTACCGGCTCTCGCCGGTTACCTCGTCAGCGGCACCCTTGCCGGCGCCGCCACCGGGCTCCTCTGGGGCGGTCTGGTGCGGATCTTCTTCGTCCATCACGTCACCTGGAGCGTCAATTCCGTCTGCCATTTCCTCGGCAGTCGGCGTTTTGACACCGATGATCGCTCCACCAATGTCTTCTGGCTGGCGCTGCCTTCGCTGGGGGAGTCCTGGCACCACAACCACCACGCTTTCCCCCGTTCCGCGGTTCACGGCCTCAGGCGCTGGGAGATGGACCCCTCCGCACTGATCATCACTGCGCTGGAGAAGGTCGGGCTGGCCCGCAACGTTGTGCGTATCTCACCCGAGCGCCAGGCCGAACGCACCGTCTGACACTTCCGCCTCGAAGGTATGTCCAAATAGTCAGTGTGGAATAAGCCAATTCGGCCAGTCTGTCGTTCGTAGTGAAAGTGTCTCTGCGAGACTGCAGTGGGACTGTGCAACACTGCGGTTCGCAAATAATTTGCTTACCAGTTTTCGGTGGCAACAGCCATCGGACGAAAGGAACGAGATGCCAAGCACCACTCACGAACTCGACGAGGCCCGCGACCTGGTCAAGAAGCGCCTTGCCGAGTTGGAGGACGAGCGCAAGCGCCTCGAGCGCGCCCTCGCCGAGCTGGGCGGGAAAGCGACGGGCAACACCGGGCGCGGGCCCGGCCGGCCACGTGGCTCGGGCACGAAAACCCGTGGCCCGAAAAAACGCCGTCGCCGTCGCAGTGGCACCCGCGCCGACCAGGCGGTCGGTCTGGTCGAGGGTAGCCCCGGCATCAGCGCCTCGGACATCGCCAAACAGATGAAAATCAAGCCCAACTACCTCTATCGAGTCCTCGGTGACCTCGAGAAAGAGGGGCGGGTTAAGAAGAAAGGGCGCCAGTACTACCCGAGCAAATAACGCTCAGGAGGTCGATCTCGGCAGGGCTTCCACTTAACTTTTTCGGTGGATCGCCTTGCGGCTGACGCCCCAGGGCGTCAGCGAAAAAGTACAAGACGTTCCAGCCCTACCGAGATCGACCCGACGCGGCGCCAGCTGAAGGACGGCCTGGCGCCCTTTCGTCGCCGCTATAGGTGAGGTTAGATCAGGCCCAGGTTGCTGACTGCCTGACGCTCTTCCCGCAGCTCGGAGATGGTTGCTTCTATCCGGGGGCGAGAGAACTCCGGGACCTCCAGACCCTCGACGATGCGCCACTCCCCGCCCGAGCAGCTGCACGGGTGACCGGCGACGACGCCCTCCTCGATCCCGTAGGAGCCGTCGGACGGCACTCCCATCGAGACCCAGTCGCCGTCCGCGGTGCCGAGCACCCAGTCATGGACGTGGTCGATCGCGGCGTTGGCGGCCGAGGCGGCGCTGGATGCACCGCGAGCGTCGATGATCTCGGCGCCGCGTTTGGCGACCCGGGGGATGAACTCGTCGCCGATCCAGGCCTCGTCGTCGACCGCGCCCCAGGCGCTCGCGCCGTCGACCTTGGCGTTGACCAGGTCCGGGTACTGGGTGGTCGAGTGATTTCCCCAGACGGTCATGTTGCTGACGCTGGAGACCGGCTTGCCGAGCTTGTTGGCGAGCTGGGCGATCGCCCGGTTGTGATCGAGGCGCATCATCGCGGTGAAGCGCTCGCGCGGCACGCCGTCGGCGTTCGACATCGCGATCAGGCAGTTGGTGTTGGCCGGGTTGCCGACCACCAGGACACGCACGTCGTCGGCGGCCCCGGCAGCGATCGCTTCGCCCTGCGGCTTGAAGATGCCGCCATTGGCCTCGAGCAGGTCGGCCCGCTCCATGCCCGGTCCGCGCGGCCGGGCGCCGACGAGCAGGCCGACGTTGCAGCCCTCGAAAGCCGCCCTGGCGTCGTCGAAGATGTCGATCTTGCGCAGCAGTGGGAAGGCGCAGTCGTCGAGCTCCATCGCGGTGCCCTCGGCGGCGGTGACCGCATCGGGGATCTCGAGCAAGCTCAGCTCGACCGGGGTATCCGGACCGAGCATCTGACCGCTGGCGATGCGAAACAGCAGCGCGTAGCCGATCTGGCCGGCGGCGCCGGTGACGGTGACTTTGACGGGGGTGCTCACGTATTCGTCTCCTGAAGTCGTGGTTTGAGGTGGTGGTGCATCAGAGCGCCATGGTGCCCTGCAGGCGCTCGTCGATCGCGGCAAGGAACTCCTGCGTGGTGAGGAACTGCTGATCCGGCCCGATGAGGAGCGCCAGGTCCTTGGTCATCTTGCCGCTCTCGACCGTCTCGATGCAGACCTGCTCCAGCGTTGCGGCGAACTGTGACACCTCTGGCGTCTCATCGAGGCGCCCGCGAGCGGCGAGGGCCCGCGTCCAGGCGAAGATCGAGGCGATCGGGTTGGTCGAGGTCGGCTTGCCCTGCTGGTGCTGACGGAAGTGCCGGGTGACGGTGCCGTGCGCCGCCTCCGCCTCGACCGTCTTGCCGTCGGGGCTCATCAGCACGCTGGTCATCAGCCCCAGCGAGCCGAACCCCTGGGCGACGGTGTCGGACTGCACATCGCCGTCGTAGTTCTTGCAGGCCCAGACGTAACCGCCTTCCCACTTCAGCGCGGCGGCGACCATGTCGTCGATCAGGCGGTGTTCGTAAGAGATCCCCTTCGCCTCGAACTCGGTCTTGAACTCGCTCTCGTAGACCTCGGCGAAGAGATCCTTGAAGCGACCGTCGTAGCGCTTCAGGATCGTGTTCTTGGTCGAGAGGTAGACCGGATAGCCGCGGTCGAGGCCGTAACGCATCGAGGCGCGGGCGAAGTCGCGAATCGAGTCGTCGAGGTTGTACATGGCCATTGCGATGCCGCCGCCGGGGAAGTCGTAGACGTCGAGCTCGACCGGCTCGGAACCGTCCTTCGGCGTGTAGGTGAGGGTCAGCGTCCCCTCGCCGGGCACGACCATGTCGGTGGCGCGGTACTGATCGCCGAAGGCGTGACGGCCGATCACGATCGGCTTGGTCCAGCCCGGCACCAGGCGCGGGATGTTCGAGATTACGATCGGCTCGCGGAAGATGACGCCGCCGAGGATGTTGCGGATCGTCCCATTCGGCGAGCGGTACATCTCCTTCAGGCCGAACTCGTCGACCCGGGCCTCGTCCGGCGTGATCGTCGCGCACTTGACGCCGACGCCGTGCCGCCTGATCGCTTCCGCTGCTTCGACCGTGATCCGATCTTCGCTCGCGTCGCGGCTCTCGATCCCGAGGTCGAAGTAGACAAGCTCGAGATCGAGGTAGGGCAGGATCAGCTGCTCTTTGATGAATGACCAGATGATCCTGGTCATCTCATCGCCGTCGAGCTCGACGACCGGGTTCGCGACTTCGATTTTCTGGGCCATGGGCGCGGCGATGCTATCGACCAATACCCTCGAGCAGGTCGACGATCGCCGCCTCCGAGCGCTCACGGGCCGCCGCCCGATCCTCGGCGACGACGATCGGCATCGCCGCCTCGATCAGGGCGCCGAGCAGGACGAGGGCTGTCGTCTCCGGGTCGTGGGGCGGCAGCTCACCGGCCGGGATCGCCGCGCTGACGAGAGCCGCAGGCCTCCTCGGCCTGACCGACCGACCGCGCTCCTGCGAGAATGGGGACGTGGCCACCACCGAGCGCAGGACCACCCAGACGCACGAGGTCTTCAACCAGGCGACGCCGCTGGAGGACTACAACTCCTTCGACGCAGATCGCGTCCTGGCTGAGGCGCTGCAGCGCGAGGGCGGCGGCTGGGCCGAGGAGAAGGCGCGCGAGCTGGGAGCCATCTGCGGCTCCTCGCAGACGATCCGCTGGGGCTTCGAGGCGAACGAAAAGAAGCCCGAGCTGCGCACCCACGACCGTTACGGGCACCGCATCGACGAGGTCGAGTTCGACAGCTCCTGGCACGAACTGATGCGGATCGGGGTCGACTACGGCCTGCACGCGATGCCCTGGCGCGAACCCGGCTCCGGCGCCCACGTCGCCCGCGCGGCGATGTTCACCCTGCTGATGCAGGCCGAGAGCGGCGTCGGCTGCCCGCTCTCGATGACCTACTCGGCGATCCCGGCGCTGCGTAAGCAGCCGGAGCTGGCCGAGGAGTGGGAACCGCGCTTCCTCTCGCTCGACTACGACGAGCGCTCGCTTCCCGCCGAGCACAAGCGCGGCGCCCTCTGCGGGATGGCGATGACCGAGAAGCAGGGCGGCTCCGACGTGCGCGCCAACACGACTACGGCGACGCCGCTGAACGGCGGCGGCCCGGGCGCCGAGTACGAGCTGGTCGGCCACAAGTGGTTCTGCTCGGCGCCGATGTGCGACGCCTTCCTCGTCCTCGCCCAGACCGACTCCGGCATCTCCTGCTTCCTGATGCCGCGCTGGACGCCCGACGGCGAGCGCAACGCATTTCAGATCCAGCGGCTCAAGGACAAGCTCGGCAACCGCTCCAACGCCTCCTCGGAGCTCGAGTTCCGCGGCGCCTGGGCGCGCATGGTCGGCGAGGAGGGCCGCGGCGTGCCGACGATCATCGAGATGGTCAACCACACCCGCCTCGACTGCGTGATCGGCGCCGC
>DASUZP010000043.1:0-24099 GCA_036376775.1 Solirubrobacterales bacterium
GATCCTCGGCGAGCTCGACCTGACGATGGCACTCTGCGGCCTCACCCGGCCCGAGGAGATCGGGCCGGGCCTTCTCGCCTAGGCCGGCGCCTCGATCTTGGGGAAGAGCGGCGGGACGCGCTCGACCTTCTGGCCGCCGGGGCGGGAGCCGAAGTCGGCGAGCTCGCGCGACTCCTCGTCAAGCGACGCCAGCAACCGCTCGCTCGTCTGCGGCAGGTAAGGGACGAGTAGCAGCGTCGTCACCCGCAGGCCCTCGACCAGGTTGTAGAGGACTTCGTCGAGGCGCTCGGGGTCGGCCTCGTCCTTGGCCAGCTCCCAGGGGCGGGTCTCCTCGACGTAGCGGTTGAGGCGACGAACCAGCTTCCAGGCCTCCTCCAGCGCCTGCGTCAACTCGGCCCGGTCGAGCAGCTCGCTGAAACGCTCGACCACGCCTTCGAAGTCCTCCGCCGGCACCGCGTCGACCTGGGCGGCCGGGACGACACCGTCGCGGTAGCGGTCGACCATCGCCAGCACGCGGCTGGCCAGGTTGCCGAAGTCGTTGGCCAGCTCGGTCTCGTAGCGTGCCTCGAAGCCGGCGGTGGAGATCGAGCCGTCCTGGCCGAAGCTGACCTCGCGGAAGCAGTAGAAGCGCAGCGCGTCGGCGCCGAAGCGCTCGATCGCCTCGAAGGGGTCGAGCACGTTGCCGAGCGACTTCGACATCTTTTTTTCGCCCATCAGCAGGTAGCCGTGGATCGCCATCCGCCGCGGCGGCTCGAGGTCGGCCGCCCAGAGCAGCGCCGGCCAGATCACCGCGTGGAACTTGAGGATGTCCTTTGCCATCACGTGCAGGCTGGCCGGCCAGAAGCGCTCGGTCAGGTCCTCGCCCTCGCGGGCGAAGGTGAGCGCGGTGACGTAATTGAGCAGCGCGTCGAACCAGACGTACATCCGCTGCTCGGGGTCCCAGGGCAGCCGCATCCCCCACTTCAGCTTCGGCCGCGAGAGCGAGACGTCCTCCAGCCCCTGCTTGATGAAGGAGACCGCCTCGTTGCGGCGGAAGTCGGGGACGACGAAGTCGGGCCGCTCCTCGTAGAGCCCTTCGAGCCGGCTCTGAAAGGCGGAGAGACGGAAGAACCAGTTCTCCTCCTTCACCCGCTCCAGCGGGATCTCGTGGATCGGACAGGTCTGACCGGGACCGAGCTCGCGCTCCGTTTTGAAGTCGGCGCAGCGCGGGCAGTACCAGCCTTCGTAGGTGCCCTTGTTGACCCAGCCGTTGTCGTAGACCCGCTGCATGATCTCGGCGACCTTCGCGGCGTGGCGAGGGTCGGAGGTGCGAATGAAGAAGTCGTTGCTGGCGTCGATGATCGGCATCAGAGCTTCGAACTTGGCCGCGTTGCGGTCGGCCAGCTCCTGCGGCGTCACACCCTCGCGTTCGGCCGCGATCTCGATCGGCTCGCCGTGCTCGTCGGTGCCGGTGAGAAAGAAGACGTCCTCGCCGCGCTGACGCATGTGGCGGGCGAGGATGTCGGCAGCCAGCGTCGAGTAGGCATGGCCGAGGTGAGGCTCGGCGTTGACGTAGTAGATCGGGGTGGTGACGTAATACGACATCGGTCCCGCCAGGCTATCCGCGCAACCCGGTGTGCGCGTGGCCAAGCAGATCAAGGACGCAGGGAGCGCCGCGTGCTCTGCACGCAAGCGACCGAGGACGCAGATATGCGCAGCGCCACGCGCTCACCGGCGCGGCTCGCGGCCGGTCAGCGCCCGGTAGAGGTCGTTGGCGCGGGTGCCGGTCAGGGCGGCGACGACGCTGGCGGCGGCACGCGGCCGGGCGCCCGACTGGACCAGGTGGCGGAGCGCGTCGACAGCGAAGCCGACGTCTTTGTCGTGATCGTCGGCGGAGGCCGGCGCTATCACCAGCACGATCTCGCCCTTGACGTCGCCGCGGAAGCGCCGCGCCAGCTCTGCCAGCGTGCTGCGCGAGACCTCCTCGTGCATCTTGGTCAGCTCGCGGCAGACCGCCGCCGGCCGGTCGGGGGCGATCGCCGCCAGCGCCGCGAGCGAGTCACCGATCCGGCGCGGCGACTCGAAGGCGACGACGGTCTCGGTCGAGCGCAGCACCCGCTCCATCTCGCCGGAGCGCTTGGGCAGAAAGCCCTCGAAGCGCCAGCGATCGGTCGGCAGGCCGGAGGCGACGAGCGCCGCGGGGACCACCGACGGGCCAGGCAGCACCGTCACCTCGAGGTTGCGATCGATGCAGCGGCGGATCAGGCGGAAGCCGGGATCGGAGATCGCCGGCATGCCGGCGTCGGAGACGAGGGCGACGACCTCACCGCGTTCGATCCGCTGTGCCAGCTCGATCGCCCGTGGCGCTTCGTTGCCCTCGTGGATCGAGATCAGCGGCGGCGCCGGCCGGATGCCGAGCTTGTCGAGCAGGCCGCCGGTGCGGCGCGTGTCCTCGCAGGCGACGTAGTCGGCGGCGACAAGTGCATCGCGGACGCGGATCGTGATGTCGTCGAGATTGCCGATCGGGGTCGGGCAGACGATCAGCGACCCAGGCATCAGCCCGACTTTTCCAGTTCGATCCGCGCCATCGCTGCGGCGCCGATCATCCCGGCGTCTTCGCCGAGCTCGGCGGGAACGACCGGGGTGCGGTTCATCGGCCGCAGTGCCCGCGCTTCGAGCTCGCGGCGCGCCGGTGCGAGCAGCAGCTCGCCGGCGGCGATCACGCCGCCGCCGATCACGATCACTTCCGGCTCGAAGATGTTGGCGAAGCCGGCAAGGGCGACGCCGAGGCGGCTGCCGATCAGGTCAAAGACGCCGATCGCCGTCTCGTCGCCTTCCTGGGCGGCGACGGTGACCGCCTTGCCATCGATCTCGTCGCCGGCGGCGAGCAGCTTGCCGAGCGCCGAGTCGGGCGCGCTTTCCGCGGCGGCGCGGCCTTCGCGACCCAGCGCGGTGCCGGAGGCAAGGGTCTCGATGCAGCCGTGGCCGGGGCAATTGCCCTGACAGGCCGGACCGTCGAGCTGAATCGCCACGTGGCCGAGCTCTGCCCCGGCGCCGGTCGAGCCGCGATATATCTCGCCGCCGAGAATGAGGCCGCCACCGATCCCGGTGCCGATCGTCAGCATCACCGCGTTCTGAGTTCCGCGGGCGGCACCGAAGAGGTGCTCGGCCAGGGCGGCGACGTTGGCATCGTTGTCGACGAAGACGGGCAGACCGGTGCGCTCGACCACCAGATCGCGAATCGGCAGGTTCTCGATCGGCAGGTTTACCGCCGCCACGGCCAACCCCCTGTCGTGGTCGATCGTCGCCGGGATCCCCATCCCGATCGCCTCGACCCCTGCCCGCTCCGTCCGCGCCTCGCCGATCTCGCGCGCGAGCAGCTCGACCAGGTCGTCCTCGCTCTCGCCGGCAGAGCGCTCGCGACTCTCCCAGACGGTTTTGGAGTCGCCGTCGAGAACGCCGAGCAGCATCTTCGTGCCGCCCAGATCGACGCCTATCGCTTCGGCCTGGCTCATCTCTTTTCGGAACTCTTGGCGCGGGCGACCGCGGTCATCGGCATGATTCCGGAGTCTTTCATGGGCAACGATGACGAGCAGCGGCCCTCGGGGCCGCCCGACTACAAGGTCTACCGCGCCCGCCGGGGATTCTTTTCGCGCTTCCGCAAACCCGACCTCTCGGGCCTGCGCGAGCGCGATTGGCGCGCGCCGAAGCTGCCGAAGCTTCCCGGCCGCCCGGGGCGCGAGCGCAGCCCACGACCGCCCCGGCCCGGCCTGCGACGAGCGCTGAAATGGGTCGGCCTGGCGGCATTGGGCTGGGTCCTGCTCAGCTTCCTCGCCTTCGCGGTCTCCGCCCAGTTGCAGGCTTTCAAGCTCTCCGGCGAAGCCAAGTCCACCCTGCATGGCAACCCCTTCCTGCTGACCAGCGCGCAGACGATCCTCGTACTCGGCACCGACGCCCGGCCACCCGACACCAAGGAGCCCGGCGCGGCGCCCACGCAGGAGTGCTTCGAACAGCAGGCACACGGCGACTCGCCGCACGGCGAATGCTCGCAGGGCGAATTCCGCGCCGACACGCTGATGCTGATCCGCGCCGGCGGCGGGGCCTTCCGCAAACTCTCGATCCCGCGCGACAGCTACGCCGAAATCCCCGGCCAGAGCCCGCAGAAGATCAACGCGGCCTATGCCTTCGGCGGCGCCGGAGCGGAGATCGAAGCGGTTGAGAGCTTCCTCGACATCGAAGTCGACCACGTCGCGATCGTCGACTTCACCGGCTTCGAAGACCTGATCGACGCGGTCGGCGGAGTTGTGGTCGACGTCCCGCACAAGATCTGCGCCGACATCGCCGGTGGCGCCGGTGGCGGCCAGGGCGGCTTCACCCTGCGACTGGGCCAGGGCGAGAACACGCTCGACGGCGAAAAGGCGCTGATCTACTCGCGCATCCGCGAGCCCAGCGAATGCCCCGGCCCGGGCAAGAGCGCCTTCACGCTCGGCTACGACGACCTCGACCGCGAGAAAGCGCAGCAGGCGGTTATCAGCGGCATCAAGGATCGCCTCACCGACCCCCTCCGCCTCCCCTACAACTTCATCCACGGCCCGATCATCGGCTGGGACGCCCCAAAGGCCTTCGTCAGCGACATGGGCTTCCTCACCATGCCCCAGCTCGTCCTCGCTGCGGCAATCGGCGGCGAAAGCGCAGCCGACGTGCTTTGCGCAGGTGCGAATTCTGGCTGCTCTCCGGGACCTGACAGCTCGATAGAAGTTCCGGACTCTGAGCGCCGCAGGGCCGTAAAGAAGCTGCTCGGCTAGAGGCCGACGGGGTCGCCTCGCCGATGCCTCGCGAAGCGGCCCCGGCAGGGTGATTCCCCAGCCGCGAAGCGGCACCAGATTCCACCGCCGAAGGCGGTGGTGGGCACTCGGCGAGGCGACCCCGTCGGCCTCTCGTCTAATCGGCTTTGGCGGGAGATTTCGAGTCGCTGGACTTTGAATCGGTTGACTTCGACTCCGAGCTCTTGGAGCCGGAGGAGTCCTTCGAACCCTCCGACGCGCCTCCGTCAGATGAGCTGCCATCCGATGAGCTGCCGTTGCTCCCCGTCTTCTTTTTGCCGTAGTCCGTGTTGTGAAAGCCGGAGCCCTTGAAGTGGATCGCTACCGGGTGGAGGACGCGTTCGGCGGGAGCGCCGCACTCCTGGCACTCGGTCAGCGCCTCGTCGCTCATCCTCTGGATCACGTCGAAGACGTGGCCCTTGGTGCATTTGTACTCGTAGATGGGCATGGCGGTGGGCGATTATCGCAGCCGATACGGTTCCGGCATGGCAGCCACCGAGCAGGACGCCCGCCCAGACCTAGCGACGATGGAGGAGATCGTCGCGCTTTGCAAACGGCGCGGCTTCGTCTTCCCCTCCTCGGAGATCTACGGCGGGCTCGGCTCGACCTACGACTACGGCCATTACGGCGTGCTGCTGAAGAACAACGTCAAGGCCGAGTGGTGGCGGGCGATGCTGCAGGAGCGCGACGACATCGTCGCGCTCGACTCGGCGATCCTCCAACACCCGCGCGTCTGGGAGGCCTCGGGCCACCTTGAAGGCTTCACCGATCCGCTCGTGCAGTGTCTGGGCAAGTGCAAGAAGCGCTGGCGCGAGGACCATCTGCGCGAGGATCTGGAGAAGGAAGGGAAGGATCCGGACGGCGAGCTGCGCTGCCCGGAGTGCGGCGGCGAGCTGTCGGAGCCACGCCAGTTCAACCTGATGTTCGAGACCCATGTCGGCCCGGTTGCCGGCGAGGGCTCCGAGGTCTATCTGCGGCCGGAGACCGCGCAGGGCATCTTCATCAACTTCAAGAACGTGCTCGGCTTCGCCCGCAAGAAGCCGCCCTTCGGCATCGCCCAGATCGGCAAGTCCTTCCGCAACGAGATCACGCCGGGCAACTTCATCTTCCGCACGCGCGAGTTCGAGCAGATGGAGATGGAGTTCTTCGTCCCGCCCGCCGACGCGGAAAAGTGGCACAAGCTCTGGATGGAGGAGCGCGAGCGCTGGTACACCGAGCTCGGCATCCGCCCCGACTTCCTGCGCGTGCGCGCCCACGGCGTCGATGAGCTCTCGCATTACTCCTCGGCGACCAGCGACATCGAGTACCTCTTCCCGATCGGCTGGTCGGAGCTGGAGGGGATCGCCAACCGCGGCGACTTCGACCTCACCCAGCACGCCAAGTTCAGCGGCGAGAAGCTCGAGTACTTCGACCAGCAGACCAAAGAGCGCTACGTCCCGCACGTGATCGAGCCCGCCGCCGGCGCCGACCGCGCAACCCTGGCCTTCCTCGTCGACTCCTACGACGTCGAGGAAGTCGAGGGGCGCCAGCGCACGGTCCTGCGCCTCCACCCCCGCCTCGCCCCGGTCAAGGTCGCGATCCTCCCCCTCGTCTCCAAGGAGGGCATGCCGGAGAAGGCGCGCGAGATCTTCGACGAGGTGCGCCGCCGCGTACCCGCCGAGTTCGACGAGGGCGGCTCGATCGGAAAGCGCTACCGCCGCCAGGACGAGATCGGCACCCCCTGGGGAATCACCGTCGACCACCAGACGATGGAGGACGACACCGTAACCCTGCGCGACCGCGACTCCCTGGAGCAGGCCCGGGTCCCGATCGAGGGGCTGGCCGACGACCTCGCAGCCCGCTTGGCCCAGCCCTGGAGCAGCCCGAAGCTGGTCGGCTAGAGACGATCCGCAGCCAGGAAGCGCGCCACGTCGACAGCATCCACCTCGATCGCGGCAGCGACCTTCGCCGGCAGGCGCTGCAGCGGCTCCAGTCGCAGCTTGCCACCGGGCCAACCCCACTTCGCCACCGCTCGCCCGCCGGCCATGGCAAAGGGATGGAAGATGCCGTTTCTGGTCACGAGGTCCGTGTGCGGCCCGAGGATCGCCTCGCGTGAGGTCCAGCCGAGCAGGACCGGGTCGAAGGCGCCGAGCAGGCGCGGCGGCGGCAGCTCCTCCGACTGCGGCCGCCCTTTGACCAGGCAGAGCAGCCCGTCCCCGGCCTCCTCGACCTCGGCGCCGATCGCCTTCAATCCTGCCCGCGCGTCGCGCAGCGGCAGGCCCGCCCACTTGGCGAGGTCTCGGTCGCTCGCCGGCTGGTGGCCGACCAGATAGCGGCGGGCGAGCTCGGCCAGCGCCCTCTCGCGATCCACCTTCGGCGGCTCGCCAAGCCAGTCGTTCACCAGCACGTAGGCGTGCTGCTTGCCGATCATTGGGCCGCGTACGACGATGCCGCGCAGCGCGGCGAGAAAAAGCAGGTGGAGCATCGCCTGGCCCTCAGTGCGGAGCCCGGCGGCATCGAGCCGCGCGCGCAACTCGATCCGCGTCAGTGGCCCCTCGTCCGCAAGGGCGGCCTCGATCGTCGCCAGGGCGCGCTCTGCGTCGGCTTCGCTGACGCCCTCCTGTCGCAGGCGCCGAGCGCTGGAGGTGAACAGCGGCGGCGTGGTCAGCGCCTGCAGCCAGGGATAGTCCTCGCTGCGCACCAGGTGCAGGGTGCCGCGGTTGAGCCAGGTGACGAGCAGGCTGCGCTCCTCGCTCAGCGCGCGCTCGACGTCAGCCGCGGTCAGACCCTCGGTGCGGGCACGAACCGCAAGGCGGAAGCCGCGCGGATCCTGGCCCTGCACGGCGAGCAGGCGCTCGGCCACAGCGACGGGATCGGACAGCGGCGGCCCCGAGAGGCCTTGCGCGGTGAGGCGCTCGACGAGGACGGTTCGGCTAGTTGACTTCAAGCAGGTCGATCACGAACACAAGCGTTTCGTTCGGAGCGATCGACGGCGGGTAGCCGGTTTCGCCGTAGGCGAGTTCGGGCGGGATGACCAGCTCGCGGCGGCCGCCGACCTTCATCCCTTCGATTCCCTGTTCCCAGCCGGGGATCACTGAGCCGGCGCCGAGCGTGAGGGGGAAGGGTTCGTTTCGACTCCAGGAGGAATCGAATTCCTTGCCGTTCTTGTAGTTGACGCCGACGTATTGAACGGTCACTTCGTCACCCGCTTTCGCTTCGGCGCCGCTGCCCTCTTCCAGATCCTTGACCTCGAGCTTCTTCGGCGGAGCGCCGGTCGGTACCGTGACCTTCGGCTTGGTCTTTTCGGCTGACGCTTCGCTCGTCGTCGTGCCCGTCGCTTCGCTGGTCGTCGTGCCCGTCGCTTCGCTCGAGTCGGTCGAAGAGTCGCTGCTGCTACCGCAACCGGCCACCAAAACCAGGCAGGCACACGCGACGATCATGAGGGCCGGCTTCTTCACTGCGGGCATCCTAAGCAAACTTGCCTCACGCAGGGTTCCCGGCATAGTGCCCGTACAGCTCGGGCAGCAACGCGGCCAGGTTCGCATACTCCTCGGCGCAGTGCCCGGCGAGCGCCTGCGGCAGCTTGGCCGGCAGCGCCACGGACCGCACGGCGCGATTGTTCAGAACCCGCGCCACCGAACCCGCAAGCACCGCCGGTAGGTAGGGGCGGATCAGGGCGCCGAGCCAGAAGTGACTGCGCAGCACCACCCCGTCGCCGTCGCTCAGGAAGACGTGCGCCATCGCCGAGTGGCGGACGCGGCGGCGGTCGTCGCCGACCTCGCCGCAGACGATCGTCGCTACCGCGGAGTCGTCCAGCGCATCGGTCGAGAAGCCGAACTCGGTCGGGCGCTTGAACGCGATCCGCGCATGGACCGTGCCGGTACCGACATCCTCGACGGGATGATGGGTCGCCCCCCAGTGCGCTTTGGCGCCGGGCTCGGCCGGGGGCTCGAGCGAGTTGTCGCTGTGCGCCTGCGGATGCCAGACGCGATAGCGCAGCGGCTCGCGCGGGTGCCAGTCGAACCACCACTCGACCATCGCCGCCGTGACAGCCGGCATCGGGGTGCGTACGGCGACGTAGCCGACCCCTTCGGGCAGCGTGCACCATCCCGTCTCCACGACCAGCGGCGCCGGGTCGAGCAGGCGATCAAGCCGAGCAAGCGGTAGCGCTTCGGTGGGTGAGATCGGGCCCCGCTCGATCGCGGCAAGGGTCTCGGCGCAAGCCGGAGACAACGGTCGCGAGAGGTACTGAGAGAGATCCGGGTCGCCTGCCGTGGGCATCTTTCAGAGCCGTCCCATCCACGCGTGAAAGAGGCCGTCCGGGTCGTACCTGGCGCGCAGCTCGTCGAGCCGGGCCATGTTCTCGTCGCGGGCGAACCGCGCCGGACGCTCGCCCAGATTCTCGTCGGCGAGCTGGATGCCGCTGGAGAGGTGCTCCATCTCCCCCATCCGCTCGGCGGCCCAGGCGACGTTCGCAACATCGTCGCCTGGGTCCTGCCACACGCCGTAGAGGGCGATGTAGGTGTCGTCCTCGACGCTGTAGGCCATCTCGGGTCTGGCGGGACTCGGTCCCCAGTTCATCCAGAGCATGTGCGACGGCGCTTCGGGCATCGTCTCGGCGATCCGGCGCAGCCCGGGCAAGAGGTCCTCGGCCGGCGCATGGGTCCACATGTTGTCCACCGCGTAGCGGTGCCCGTCGGGGTAGGACCCGTGCGCCGCCGCGTAGAGATCGGCGAGACGGACCTCGACGTTGGGCGCGGCCGCCTTGGCCCGCGGGAGCGCCGGACAGGTCTCGAGCACGGCGAGCGCCTCGGCGGCCTGCTCGGCGCTCTGCGCTAGGACCGGGCCGGTTACCGCGATCTCGGGCTCGCCCTCGGCGTCGCGATGGATGAAGACCATCATCTCCATCTCACGGGCGATTCGAGGCCCGATCTCCTGCGCCCAGGAGAACACCTCCTCGAGCGCGTCGATCGAGTAGAGGAAGACGCCGTTGGCGATGTGCTTAGGCGCTTCGTAGAGGCGCAGGTGAAAGCGGGCGACGGCGCCGAAGAAGCCCGGGCCGGCCCCTCGCGCCGCCCAGAGCAGGTCGGCGTTTTGACTCTCGTCGGCGCGCACCAGATCGCCCTCCGCGGTCACCACGTCGATCGCCTCGACGCTCATGCAGGCGGGCCCGTGGACGCGGCCGTTCCAGCCGAAGCCGCCCTGCAGCAGGTAGCCGCCGAGACCGACGCCGGGGCAGTGGCCGGCGGGGAAGAAAAGACCGTGCTCGGCGAGCGTCGCGAGGAGCTCGTCGCCACGGCAGCCGGGACCGACCGCCGCGGTCATCGCCTCGACGTCGATCTCGACCGAGTCGAGTCCGGAGACATCGAGCAGCAGGCCACCGTCGCGAACGTGGTTTCCCGCCCAGCTGTGGCCGCCCGAGCGGATGCCGAGCTTCCAGCCGCGCTCCCGGGCAATCTTCACCGCGGCGATCAGGTCGGCTTCGTCGTCGGCCTGGACGACCAGATCGGGATAGCGCTCCGGCGTCCTCCCGTTCCACACGGCCGCCCGGCGCGCCTCTTCGTAGCGGACCTCGCCACGGGCGAAGGCCGCCCCGCTGAACCGACCCTCCACCGTCGACCCGTTACGCCTCAGCCCTTGCCCGAGATCAAGTCCCAGGCGCGGCTGAGCTTGCTCTGTTGCCCGCCTTTGCCAAGATCGCCCGGGTCGATGTCGATAGACCCCGGGTTGTCGCCCGGCTTGGGCAGGCTCTCGGCCGCGACCGCGTCGATCTTCAGGACCACGCCGCGCTCGTAGATCTCGGCGACCTCGGGGGCATCGACGAAGCGGTGCCCACCGGGCAGGACGCTGGTGTCGAGGACGATCCCGTCGAAGATGTCGATGTTCGGCGCGGAGAGCACGAACTCGACCTTGCCCAGCTCCTCGCCGTCGCTCGAGTACACGGGCACGCCCTTCGGCAGAGTGAGGAACGAAATGGGCGCTCCGAGGTCGGTCATCGTGCGATCGAGCCTAGCGCGGCGCGGCGCCGCTTGCCCGACACGCAGATCGAGGGCTATGCTCGCTCGTCTGGTCAACAAACTAGGAGGATCGAGATGGCGATCGGGTTGCGATTGAAGTTCGAGGGAGGGACGCAGGAGCAGTACGACGCGGTCCATGCCCACATGGACATCGACAACAGTCCGCCGGAGGGTTTGATCTTCCATTCCGCCGGACCGATCGACGGGGGCTGGGGAGTCATCGACTTCTGGGAGTCGCGAGAGCACTTCGACCGCTTCCAGCAAGGCCGCCTCGGGCCCGCGATCGGGGAGCTCGGCGACCGGGCGCCACAGGGACCCCCCGACATCAAGGAATTCCCGGTTCACCACTACCTCAAGCCGTAGGGAGCATGGCCCTCAACCTCGCATCGCTGCTGACCGAGAGCGCGGGGCGGACGCCGGATGCGCCGGCGATCCGCCTCGGCGAGGCCGAGTTGAGCTACGCCGAGCTCGACGATCGCAGCGCTCGCCTCGCGACCTTCCTGCGTGAAAAAGGCGTCGAGGCGGGCGACCGGGTCGGGGTGATGCTTCCCAACGTGCCCGAGTTCCCGGTCGCCTACTACGGCGTGCTGCGCGCCGGCGCCGTCGTCGTGCCGATGAACGTGCTGCTGAAGCGACGCGAGATCGCCTTCTACCTGGAGGACTCGGGCGCGAGTCTCCTGCTTGCCTGGCACGGGTTCTGCGCTGAGGCGTGCGACGGCGCCGCCGACGCCGACGTCGATCTGGTCGAAGTCGAGCCGGGCTCCTTCGCGGAGGCGCTCGCACCGCTCGAGCCGCGACCGGGCCTCGCCGAGACCGCCGAGGACGACACGGCCGTCATCCTCTACACCTCCGGCACGACCGGCAAGCCGAAGGGCGCCGAGCTGACCCACGCCAACCTGGCGCGCAACGCCGACGTCTCCTCGCGCACCACGAGCGAAATCGCCGCCGGCGACGTCGTCCTCGGCGCCCTGCCGCTCTTCCACTCCTTCGGCCAGACGGTGGCGATGAACGCCTCGCTCCGCGTCGGCGCTTGCCTCACGCTGGTGCCCAAATTCGACCCGGGTGAGGCGCTGGCGACGATGCAGCGCGACGGCGTCACCCACTTCTACGGCGTGCCGACGATGTTCGGCGCGCTACTCCACCACCCCGAGCGCGAGAGCTTCGACACCTCCTCGCTGCGCATCTGCATCACCGGCGGCGCCTCGATGCCGGTCGAGGTGCTGCGCGGCTTCGAAGAGGCCTTCGGGGCGAAGGTGATGGAGGGCTACGGCCTCTCGGAGACCTCGCCGGTCGCCTGCTCCAACCATCCCGACAGGGAGCGCAAGCCAGGCTCGATCGGCACCCCGATCGAGGGAGTGGAGATGCAGGTCGTTGACGAGAACGACCAGCCGGTCGCCCAGGGCGAGGTCGGTGAGATCGTGATCCGCGGCCACAACATCATGAAGGGCTACTGGCAGCGCCCCGAGGCGACCGCGGAGGCGATGCGCGGCGGCTGGTTTCACAGCGGCGACATGGCCCGCACCGACGAGGACGGTTATTTCTTCATCGTCGACCGCAAGAAGGACCTGATCATCCGCGGCGGCTACAACGTCTACCCGCGCGAGGTCGAGGAGGTCCTCTACGAGCACCCGAAGATCCGCGAAGCGGCCGTACTCGGCGTCCCCCATGACGAGTGGGGCGAGGAGATCGGCGCCGCGGTCGTCCTTCACGAGGGCGAGGAGCTGCGCCCGGACGAGGTCAGCGCCTACGTCAAGGAGCGCATCGCCGCCTACAAGTACCCCCGCGTCGTCTGGTTCCTCGACGACCTGCCCAAGGGCCCCACGGGCAAGATCCTCAAGCGGGAGATCGAGACTCCCGCACCTGTGTGATCGACGTCACACATATCCCTTCTCTGTAGAAGCGATTTACGTCGCTGAGTCGCCCTAGGTTCTCCGGCCGTCAATACAAAACGGCCGGGGCACCGCCTAGACGGCCCCCGGCCTGGCACCGAAAGGCGGTCACCTTCCGATGCATCATCAGGCTAATGGCAGGCGCTCAAAGCGCTCGCAGGACCACGTTCAGGATGTTCGCGACCAGGCGGTCGTTATGACGTTCGTCCTGACCATTCACCCGGACCACCTCACGATCCCCCATCTCGCTCGCTCGCTCGACTCCCAGCCCAGGTATTTCAAGAGGCCGGATGCCGTAGAGCGGGCGGTGAGGGACTTGGTCGGCGTCGGCCTCATCGCTATCGACGAAGGGTTGGTTCAGCCCACGGCGGCAGCGCTTAGGTTCATCGAGATCATTGAGAGCGGGGTGTAGCGTTTGGCCAGATGGCCGAGCCTCGACGCAAACAGAAGACCCAGAAGGGGCTGGAGATCCCAGTCCCTTCAAAGGGCGACTTCGACGCAGCTATTTCGAAGGTCGCTCCGCCAGCAGGTCGTAAACGCCCTGGCGGGAAAGACCGGCCTCAGAAGCGATCTGGGTGATCGGCACCTCGGCCTCCTGCGCTGCCTTGCAGTAGCTGCGTAGTTCCTCGGTCGCTTTTGCCCTGGCGACGTCGGCGCGCTCGCGGGCCTTGGCCGCTCGCCGGATGCCTTTGATCGCGGCGGCGGCGTCGCTCATCGCCCGGTCCTTGCAGCGTTGTCGAGCAGGGCGAAGAACATGCCGTGAGGCTCACGGCGCTGGTTGTGGCGCCAGGCGTACTCGTCCAAGTAGGACTGAAGCCATTTGCGCGAGACCTTCTTGTAGGTGCCGCGCATCCCGGTCTTGAGGTTGCCGAAGAAGCCCTCGATGGTGTTCGTGTAGATGTCGCCCTCGACGTAGGAGCCAGCCGAGTGATTGATCACGCGATGCCCCGCGTACTCGGGGGCTAGCGGGCGATAAGGCCGCCAGTCGTCCGTGAAGATGATCGAGTGCGGATTGACGTTCGCGCGCACGGCTCCACTTAAAGGCTCGCCGCGCCGCGAGGCGATTACGCGCAGCTTGATTCGTCCGCCGCGCTCGACCATGCCCAGGACGGTCGTCTTGGCCTCCCGCCATTCGGCCTGCTCCCTGCGGGTCCGCAGCCTGCGGCGGGGTTTCCCGCCCCAGGAGGTCTCGTCTATCTCGACATCGCCTTTCAGCGGCTTGTTGTCGTCTTTCATCAGCTCGCTGCGGATCTTGTTGAACATGCGCCAGGCGGTCTTGTAGTGGACTCCAAGCTCTCGCTCTAGCTGTTTCGCGGATATGCCGCATCGCGTGCTCGTCATCAAGTACATGGCGTAGAACCACAGGTGCAGCGAGGTTGAGGACTTGTGAAAGATCGTGCCAGCAGTTGGGTGGACGTGGTGCCCGCAGCCAGTGCAGGTCCATGACTGCCGCCCCTGCTTGGTCGCATAGCGCTTGAAGATGCGCTCGGAGTCGCACTTGGGGCAATAGGCGCGTTCCCCGCCTGGGGAGTGCCGGGTCCGCCACAAATGCTCCAGGCACGCAGCATCGTCGGGGAAGTCCCGCAGGAACTCGGTGACCGAGTAGTCAGATGTCGATGACTTCGCTCGACGCGGTTCGTGGCGGTTGGCCGGTGGCATGGTGTAAAGCTACTTGACATAGACTATGTTGTCAAGCGGCTTTACACGTAAACGAACGACCCGTCAACGGCTTCGCTGAGGCTTGCCAGGAAGGCCGTCGTATCGAGGAAGTAGTTGGGGTATGCCCGTTTTAGCGAGGCCACCGAGTCAGCGCTTACAAGCACAACGTCAATCATCGGATCGCCTTCGGTTTTGCGCTCGGCAGAGCTATAGGCCATCGCCGCAATGGTGGTGTCGGTGTAGCTGCTGACACGCAGGACGTTCTCGCTGAGGTTGAGTTCGAGCAAGAACGTGTGCTTTGCCCCCGGCTTGAGGTGCTGTTCAACGTGCTGAAGGGCCGCGCCGTAGGCCGAGAGGCGATCGACGACCTGCAACTGACTTGCGTATTCACGCAGCTCATCGATCAGCTCCCCTGGATCTTCCGGCGTACCAGGAACCAGAGGCGTTTCCTCTCGAAGTGCAAGCGCCGAACTCATCAACGCAAAGAAGCGCAGCCAGCCTTCGTCACCCATGCTCGACTTGAGCGCCTGCTCGGTGAAGGTGCCGACGGTCTCAACGGCGGTCGCCCAACCATGCTGAAGTTGCGAGCGAAGTTGAAGCTCGATTTTCAAATCGTTGTAAGTGTCTTTTTTGTCGCTGTGGTAGCCGTAGACGAGATGGACTCCTCGGTAACCGCTTTCTTTCGGTTCCCAGATATAGAGATCCTGGCGAACGAGTTTGTGCTTCATTTGAGCTTTGTCGCGGTAGAAATTGAGAAGCTCGGTCACTTTCTCGACATTGGACATCACCGCCCGGCAGCCTCCTAGATCCTGCATCCGGGAGAGCTTCATCCCGGGAATTCGTTCCAGCTTGTGTCGGATTGATGGGAGTCGCTTGATTCGCTGCGCAACCGTGGGGTCCACGTCGATCTGGGCGGCGTTGGACCGCAGGTTCATCTGAAGAGTGTTCAGCGGGAAGCTGTGGGAAGACCGCCAGTTGTTGATTACCAACCTGGCTTTGTCTTTGTCGGCCTGCGTCGCCTTCGGGTCGATGTAGCAAGCCCCCGCCTTATCGACGCTCGATCTCGAATGTCTTGGCTCAGTCCAAGTAGCCATGTCCGGGCAGCATAAGTCGAGCGGGTCAGTCAGAGGAAGGTCGTGCACTGCGTTGGCTAAGGCCAAGAGGGCCCCCTTCCTTCCCCCTTCGCTTCTACAGAGAAGGGATATGTGTGATCGACGTCACTCAAGCTAAACTGGCTGGCTGGCCAGGATCGCGGTAGTCTGGCTCTACGCAGCCCCGGAGGCGCCGGCGGCGCCCTAACCGAAGGAGAGAGATGAGCGTCGCATCCCAGAGCCTGATGGACAACGTCACCTACGTCGATCTATACCAACGCTGGGAGCAGGGCAACTGGAGCGCCTACGACCTGGACTTCTCCCAGGACCGCGCCGGCTGGGAGGCGCTCAGCGACATCCAGCGCCGCTCGGCGATGTGGATCTACTCGATGTTCTATTACGGCGAGGACCGGGTCGCCGACACCCTCGCCCCCTACATCACCGCCGCGCCGACCGAGGAGCAGTCCTACTTCCTCGCCACCCAGCAGGTCGACGAGGTCCGCCACTCAATCTTCTTCCACCGTTTCTTCAAGGAGGTGATCGGGGTCGGCGGCGACTCGATCGAGCAGACCCTCTCCTCCACCATGCCCCAGCTCAACTGGGGTTACCGCGGCATCTTCGACCGGCTCGACCTGATGGCCGAGGAACTGCGCAAGGACCGCTCGCTGCCCAAGTACGCGCAGGCGATCACCCTCTACCACCTGATCGTCGAGGGCAGCCTCGCCCAACCGGGCCAGCACTTCATCGAGGACTTCTTCGCTTCCGAGGATTCGATGCCGGGCTTCAGCGCTGGCATGGCCAACGTCTCCCGCGACGAGCAGCGCCACATCGGCTTCGGCGTCAAGGTGCTCTCCGAGCTACTGGGCGAAGGGAACCCCGGCTGGGAGGAGAACCGCGCCGCGGTCACCGAGCTGCTGCGCGAAACGCTGCCCTACGGGCCGGCTGTCTTCTACCCGCCGAACATGGACCGCTCCTACACCGAGTGCTACGGCTTCTCACTCGAGGACATCTTCTCTTTCGGACTGAAACTGATCCGCCAGCGCTGGCGCACGATCGGCTACCCGACCGAGGAGATGCCGCCCGGCGTCTTCCCCTTCGACCCCGAGGCCTCCGCCGAGGAAGTGGCCGAGCGCCAGGTGAAGCTGATGGAGGCCGGTGTGCTCGGCCCGCCCGACGGCCCCGCTCCCGACTCCTCGCCGGAGACCCAGCGCCTCTACTTCGACATCGTCACCCGCGTCGCCGACCCGGCCGCCGCCAACGGCTCGCCGCTGGTCTACCAGTACCGCTTCAGCGATGCCGAGCCCTGGCATCTCGTGCTCGACAACGGCTCGACCCGCGCCGAACCGGGCGAAGCCCCGAACCCGACGCTGACCGTCGAGGCGAGCTGGGCCGATTTCGTCTCGATGAGCAAACCCGACGCAAATCCGCTGAAGATGGTCCTGCAGCGCCGCATCCGCCCGCGCGGCAAGGTGCGCGAGATCGCGCGGCTGCGCAAGGTGTTTCGTTAAGAGGGCCTGGGTGGCCCCTCCCCTGAGGCCGTTGCGCAGCTGAATCGCCTGTCAGGGTTCAAACGTGGTTCCTGGAGCCTCAGGGGAGGGGCCACCCAGGCCCTCTTTCTCGGCTAGCTGATTGGGGGACGGCGGTTCGCCCAGGGGCGCTCGGACTCGAGCTGAGCGGCCAGTGAGAGGAGGGTTGCCTCGTCGCCGGGACGGCCGATGAGCTGAACGGCGAGCGGCATGCCGTCGGCGGCGAAGCCCGCCGGCACGGACATCGCCGGGTTGCCGAGGTGGTTCCAGGGGACGCAGTAGGGATAGAAGCGGCTCATGCCGAGCACCGTGCGCAGCGCGCCGCGCCCCTCCCAGCTCCGCACCGGCAGCGCCGTGCCTCCCATCACCGGGGTCATCAACACGTCATGCGAATCGAAGATCGCGTTGACCCGCGCCGCATCGGCGGCCTCGGCGCCGCGTGCCCGCTCGAAGAGCCCGTCGGGGATCAGCCTGCCGAGCCGAGCGAAGCCCTGCGTGCGGCGTTCGAGCCGCTCCGGGTAGGGCACCTTCGCAAAGTCTTCGGCGATGCCACGCAGGTAGCGGGGCGTGATGTTGTTGCCGATGCCTCCCCACTCCGGGTCCCGCTGCACGGCGTCGTGCCCCAGCGAGCGCAGCAGCTCCGCGGTCTCGACGACGGCGGCTTTGGGCACCTCGCCCACGGTCGGCGGAGCGGCAGCGCGAGGCGGTGCCGTCGACCAGGCGACGCGCAGCTTGCCGGGGGCCGTTCGTGCCGCCTCGGCGAAGGGGCGCTCCGGCGGAGGGGGCGCTCCCGGCTCCCGCGAGCCGCCGCTGACCAGATCGAGCCAGAGCGCCGTATCGGCCACACTGCGGCTGACGCAGTTGTAGACGGAGAGGCCGTTCCAGTGCTGAAGGTCGGGAGCGAGCGAGACGCGGCCGCGCTGCGGTTTCAGCCCGACCAGCCCACAGGAGGCGGCGGGGATGCGGATCGACCCGGCGCCGTCGGTGGCGAGGGCGATCGGCACCAACCCGGCGGCAACTGCCGCCGCGCTACCCCCGCTCGAGCCGCCCGGCGTGCGCTGCGAGTCCCAGGGGTTGCGCGTCACCCCCCAGGTCGCCGTCTCGGTGAAGCCGCAGATCGCCAGCTCGGGCAGCGTGGTCTTGCCGATCAGGATCGCGCCGGCCTCACGCAAGCGCCGCACGATCTCGCTGTCGGCCTTCGCCGGCTCGGTGAAGCCGTCGGTGCCCAAGGTGGTCACGTCCCCCGCCACGTCGACACAGTCCTTGATCGCAATCGGCACCCCAAGCAGCGCCCGCGACTCCCCCGCCTTCAGCCTCGCTTCAGCCTGATCGGCTTCGAGCAACGCTTTCTCAGCAAAGACAACGCGGAACGAGTTCAGCTGCGGATCGAGCCGCCCGATCCGATCGAGATAGAGCTCCACCAGATCCCGCGGCGAGACCCCGCCCTCCCGGACCATCTCGGCCTGCCTGGCCGCTCCCGCAAACGCCAAGTCCTCTGACATGCGCTGCATCCTAAGCCCCCAGGGCGTCCTCGCATGGAGGCTCATGGACAGGCATCCGAACCCTTGACACGCGATCAGCTGCGCGACGGCCTCCGGGCGAGGGCGCCCTGGGGGCTTCGCTACGCCTCGACAGGAGACGGCTCGCTGGAGCCGCTCTCGAAGCTGAAGTCCGGCAGGACGCGGTCGAGCCAGGACGGCATCCACCAGTTCCAGTCGCCCAGTAGCTTCATCGCAGCGGGGACCAGGATCAGCCGGACCAGGGTCGCGTCGAGGGCGATTGCCACCGCGCAGCCGAGCCCCAGCTCCTTGATCGAGGGTACGCCGGTGAGGACGAAGACAGCGAAGACGCAGGTCATGATCAGCGCCGCCGAGGAGATCGTGCGGGCGCTCGAGGAGAGGCCTTCGGCGACAGCACGCTCGTTGTCGCCGTGCTCCATGTAGTGCTCGCGGATCCGCGACATGAGGAAGACCTCGTAGTCCATCGAGAGGCCGAAGACCACGGCAAAGATCAGCGGCACGTTGATCGTGTCGAGCGCGCCCTGGCTTTCGAAGCCGAGCAGGCTGTCGAGCCAGCCCCACTGGAAGATCGCGACGAGCACGCCGAAGGCGGCGCCGATCGAGAGCAGGTTCATCAGCACCGCCTTGAGCGGCAGCAGCAACGAGCGCAGCATCGCCATCAGCACGAGGAAGCTGAGCGCGAGGACGAAGAGGACGATCTTCCACATCGAGCCGCTGATCAGCGCACGCACGTCGTGGCTGCGCGCGGTCTCGCCGCCGACATTGACCGCCGCGACGTGGCCCAGCCGGGTCGAGGGCGCGATCGGATCGCGCAGGCGCTCGACCAGCGCAATCGCCGCATCGGACTCGCTCGGAGCGCTCGGCGTCGCCTGGACCAGGACGCTGCCCTTGGCGAATACCGGGGGAGCGACCGAGGCGACACCTGGCGTCGCTTCGAGTCGGCGCACGAACGCCGCCGTCGCCGTACGCTCTTCGCTGCCGGCGGCACCGGAGTCGAAGGCGGCGACGATCTGAACCGGATCGGTGCCGCCGCCGAGCTGCTTCGAGGCGAGTTCGTTGCCGACCCGGACGTCGCTGCCCTGCGGGAATTGGGTCAGCGCCTGCGTGCCGGTGGTCAGCGAGAGAACCGGAATGGCAAGAAAGAGCAGAACGGCGCTGACGCCGATCACCGCGGTCCAGGGCCGAGCCATGATGTTCGTCGTCCAGCCTTTCCAGAAAGCCGATTCGGTCGCCGGCGGGCGGTCGGGGCGGCGGAAGACCCGATGCTTGAAGAAACCCAACACCCGGGCGACTATCCCGCCCGGCAGCACACGGTCGCCGAGCATGGCGATCAGCGCCGGCAGCAGGGTCGTCGCGGCGAGGATCGAGACGGCGACCACCGTCATCGCGCCGAGCGCCATCGAGCGCAGCGCCTGATTGTCGACCATCCACAGTCCTGCCAGCGAGACGATCACCGCCAGGCCGGAGAAGGTCACCGCCAGACCCGAGGTCGAAAGCGCCTCGGCGCGGGCATCGTCAGGGGTGCGCCCCGCCGCCCGCTCCTCGCGGTAGCGGGCGAGGATGAACAGCGAATAGTCGATCGCCACCCCGATGCCGATCATCGAGGCCATGTTGGTGACGAACACCGAAGTGCTCATCTGCAGCGAGATGAAGTAGATCAGGGCACCGGTGACGATCACGCTGACGAAGCCCAAGGTCAGGGGCAGCGCCGCGGCGGCGAGCGAGCCGAAGACGACCAACAGGATCAGCGCCACGATCGGGAAGCCGCTCTTCTCGGCCTGGGAGAGGTCCTTCTTGGAGAGCTCCTGCATCCCCGCCCAGATCGTCGGCTGGCCAGCAAGGTAGGTCGTGACGCCACCCTCTGCCGTGCCCAGATCGAGGTCTTCGCGCAGCGTCGCAGCCGGGTCGATCAGCTCGTCGGAGCTGAGATCGCTGCGCAGGGCCAACATCGCCGTGCCCTCGCGCCGCAGCTGGACCGCGGCGCGGCGGGCCGCCGTCGGCGGCAGGGTCACGTCGTCGACGCCAGCGACGGCGCGGCGTACGCGGTCGATCGCCGCAGCCTGCGCGGCCGGTCCGGCGGCCGGTCCGGCCTTCAACAGCACTGCGATCCCATCTGCGTCGCCTCCGAATTCGTCTTCGACCGCGTTGCTGACCGCCTTCGACTGGCTGCCAGGCGTGTCGAAACCGCCACCGGTGAGGTGTTCGGTCTGGCGAGAAGCGAGGGGCCAAGCAAGCAGAAGGACGGCGACCCAGCCGATCAGCACCCAGCGCCGTCGGCGCCCCAGAAAACCGGCAAGTCTGCTCATCGGCTCTCGCATTGGCTGGTTAGCCAGCCTCGCCGACAGAGCCGCGGCAGTCTGTGAGGAGAGTCACGCCTATCCCTTCTCTGTAGAAGCCC
This sequence comes from Solirubrobacterales bacterium, assembly GCA_036376775.1. Taxonomy (GTDB): domain Bacteria; phylum Actinomycetota; class Thermoleophilia; order Solirubrobacterales; family 70-9; genus VRUE01. The sequence continues at coordinate 20,882 of DASUZP010000043.1, forward strand.
CGGGCGCTGATGGCTGTGCCTGGCAGGCAGTCTGTTGGCCTAGAACAGAGGCAAGAAAAGGGAAACGACCTTGTCGCGGACAAAGTCGTGGAGGATGCGGAGCTGGCTGACTACCGGCATAGTGGGATCGTCGTAAGGCCGGAGCTCGCCCAGCGTTACCTGGACGGTGACCTCGCTGTCCACATGCACTTCACCGTATTGCGCCGCACCGACCTCGCCGCGGGAGAACAAGCCGAGTGGTGCGCCGTCCTCGAACGCGTGGGGATACATCCTGCCGTTTCGCTGGATGTAAATGCCTTTGTAGGGCCGCTCGATGGATTGACCATCGGGGAGATGGAGGACCGTCCGCCCCTCACCCGTAGCGCTGGTGATGATGTTCAGGTGGCGATGTTTGTCGATGCGGTCGAGGTCGTAGAGGACGAAGAGAGGATGCCCCTTCGGCTCCCTAGCGTGATATGGCTGAAGCCACTTGGCGTCGAGCAGTCTGGCAGCGAGACCAGTGGGATGCGGGTTCATCAAGATCGGAACACCGTCACTGTCTCGGTCCTTCGGCTTGTCCCACAAGATGGGGAATTCGGTTCTCTTGCCGGGGGTTTGACCGCCCTTGAGAACCAATTGCCACGCCAGGTAATCGAGGGCAGTCCGGATGTTGTGGACAGCGTCGCCAGCGATCAGATAAACGGCTTTGGGCAGCGGCCGGACATGTCTGGCGACGACGCCGAATGCCACCCAATCCGACTCGGTCGGGAAATCTGGATCGGGGTATGGCTGGATGCATGGCACATAGGGGCGACTCTGTATGTAGTGGGTGACTTCACGGTCGAGTTCTGCCAAGTGCTGCTCGGCACGCCGCAGCTTCGCCAGAACCCCCTCTAGTCCAGGGGTATCCATTGTGGCCTCCACGAAGAAGGCGCCCGGCCTACTCGCCGGCGAGCAGGAAACGCGCCGAGGCCGCTCCGGCGGCGAGGGCGGGGCTGATGTCGCGGTCGGGCTCCGACAGAGCCTGCAGCGCAAAGCCATCCGCAACCGCGAACAGGTAGGCGACGATCGCCTCGGCGTCGTAGCGCAGGCTGAGCACGCCCTCGCGCTCCTTCGCCTCGAGCACCTCGGCGACGTGGGAGCGGGTGCGGTCGAACAACTGGCCCACCTCGTGGCGGATCTCCGGATTGCGCCGCCCGGCGCTGAAGAGCTCGTAGAGCAGGAGGAAGAAGGCCGGTTCGTTGTCGATCAGATCGGTGAGGCTGGCAAGCAGCACGTCGATCACGTCGTCGACGGTCTCCGCCTTGGCCAGTGGCTCATCGAGACGGGCGACGCGGATCTCGGCGTCGCGGCGGACGACCTCGACCAGGAGCCGCTCCTTGGTGCCGAAGTAGTAGTGAAGGAGCCCGCGACTGACGCCGGCCTCACGGGCGACGTGCTCGAAAGTGGAGCCGGCGGCACCGCGCTTGGCGACGCTGTCGCGCATCGCGTCGATGATGCGCTGCGCCTTTTCCCCGCTCAGCTCGCGCTCTTTGGTCGCTGCCTCCATCAGGTCAGTCTAGTACTGCCTGAGGAGGGCCAGACGTTGTCAGGCAAGAACGCAGGGAGGCCGGCAAGGGGAGCGCACATCGGTGCGTGACCCGCAGCCGGCTCGACCGAGGACGCCGTATGACGGCGTCTGGGCCTCCTCAGGCGCCGTTGATTGACGTGGTGCTGGTGTACTCGAACTCCTCCTCGGCACCGAAGAGAGCGTCGAGCACCGCCTTGCGGGCGTCCTCGCTGAGCACCAACGCAATCCCTGCGGCAACCAGGCTGAAGAGGATGAGACGCCCGAGGCGGCTCTTCTTGCGCTTCTTCGGCGCTTTCAGTCGTTCGGAAACCTCGCGCAGGCTCTCTGCTGCCGAGCGCAGATCCTTCTGCACCTTCTTGTCGCTGCTCACAGCCTTGACCGCGCCCTTGCCGTTACCGGTCGCGCGGCCGTAGGCGCCGCGGGCGGCTTCGAAGGCGTCGCGGAGACTGTCGCGCAGCTCTTCGTCCTCGATCAGCCGCTGCACATAAGGGTTTTCACGTGCGGTCGAATAGAGGTCCGCGGCCTGGTTCGCCTTCGTCTTGGTCATACCATCTCCTCGCTGGATTCTGCTGGGGATGCTCAGGATAACTCCAATTCGCTTCCCGGTATCAGCCAGATCCAATCCCGTCGAGGAGAACGCTGTTCGAGCGGAAGTTGAGGTCGGCGCCGCGGATGCGCCGTAGGCGCAGTCGGACCAGGTCGGGCCCCGGCAGGGCGTAGCGCCTCACATAGAGGCGGCCGACCTGTTCGTAGCCGGTCTGACGGAACCGAGGTCCGAGCAGGCCGGCCGGAACCGGTGGGGCCGGCCCGTCGGAGACGAAGTCGACTTCGTGGACGCTCCAGGCGAAGCCTTCGGACGACCGCACTTGGAAGGAGCCGGTCGAGAGGTACCAGCGCAGCGACGCGGCCCCGAGCGTCCAGAGGACGATCGCCCGCGGCGCCTCGGGCTCACCCAGACGCGTCGCAACCGCGTCCCAGTCGGGCCGCTGCAGGGAAGGCGAAGCACTCACCCAGACGCAGAAGCCGAACGAATAGGCGACCAGGATCACGGCGAGCGCGGCGCCGCTGCGCGGCGCTCGCCGCAGGGTCGTGCCGATCGCAACCGTGACCAGCAGCGGGACCAGCGCCGGCAACAGGTTGCGCGCGAGCACATAGTCGTTGCCGGGGGCGATCAGCGCAAGCGCCAGCGGCGCCACGATCGTGGCGGCGGCGAGGGCCAGCATCGTGCCCCCCGCCCGCCGCTCATCGCGCTCGCCCCGCGCCGCGAGCAGCGCCAGCCCGGCGAGCAGCGCCAGCAACGGCACGATCGCCTGCGGCACGGTCTCGGGCCGGGCGATGACGTCGCCGGTCTCGCCGGCAACAAAGGTGACACCGGCCTCCCAGAGGCGGTGCCCGAGGCTACGGTCGCCGATCCACTCGGCGTGGCCGAGCGACATCTGATGGACAAGCAGCGGCGTCAACGCCAGGCCGGCGAGGACGGGTATCCAAAGGCCGGCCAGCGTCTGGCGACCCCGCCGACGCAGCAGCCAGGCCGCCTCGAGCGCAACCGGAAAGATCGCGAAGTAGTGCGTGGCGAGCGCCAGCGCCGAGAACACCCCCCAAAGCACCAGATCCCTCCTTCCCACAGACGTGCCGGTGGAAAGAGGTCCATATGGGCCTCTTTCCACCG
>DASUZP010000044.1:0-7784 GCA_036376775.1 Solirubrobacterales bacterium
AGACGATGAAGTTGAAGGTCCAGTTGGCCATCGTGCCCACCCCGGCCGCCTTGCTGCGCACCCCGAGTGGGTAGATCTCGGCGTTGAGCAGCCAGAAGATCGGCCCGAGGCTGATCGCGAAGGAGGCGACGTAGGTCATCAGGCTGACGATCGCCACCACCGAGGAGAGCGTGCTGCCGCCGCCGCCGACGAAGGCGGCGCCGAGCGTAAACAGCGAGATCGTCATCCCAGAGACGCCGACCATCAGCAGCGTGCGCCGGCCGGCGCGGTCGAGCAGCCGCAAGGCCACCACGGTCATGCCGACGTTGATGATGCCGACGCCGACCGCGGCGAGGATCGACCCGGCCGAGGAGTTCACCCCGGTGAATTCGACGATCGTCGGCGCGTAGTAGATGACGGTGTTGATCCCGGTCACCTGCTGCAGGATCGCCAGCCCGACCCCGACCACCAGCGCCGCTTTCACCACCGGCTGCAGCAGCTCGCTCCAGGCACCGGGCTTCTCGTCGATGCTCTCCTTTATCTCCTCGATCTCGCGGTCGATCGTGTCCGGGTCGTCGACCCGGATCTTCGCCAGGGTCGCCCGCGCGGCGAAGTCGTCACCCGTCATCACCAGCCAGCGCGGGCTCTGCGGCATCCGCAGCATGCCGAAGGCCAGCGCCAGGGCCGGCACGACGCCGAGGCCGAGCATCCAGCGCCAGCCTTCGATCCCGTCGAAGGCGAGCCCGACCAGATAGGCGACGAGGATGCCGATCGTCACCGCCAGCTGGAAGAAGCTGACCAGGCGACCGCGGCTCTCCGGCGGCGCCACCTCGGAGATGTAGACGGGGGCGGCGGCGGAGGCGAGGCCGATCGCGACGCCGATCACGATCCGGGCGATCACCAGCACCTCGACGCCCGGCGCCGCGGCGCTGACCAGGGCGCCGGCGATGAAGACGAAGGCAGCCGCCAGGATCATCACCCGCCGGCCGTAGCGGTCGGCGGCCGGCCCGGCGAAGGCGGCGCCCCCGACGGCGCCGATCGGCACCGCGGCGACGACCAGCCCCTGGGCAAAGCTGCCGAGATCGAAGTCGCCCTTGATGAAGAGCAGCGCCCCGGCGATGACGCCGGTGTCGTAGCCGAAGAGCAGCCCGCCGAGACCGGCGATCGCCGCCGTCAGCACCACGTTTCGCCGCGCTCGGCGGCGCGAAGCCTCCAACCCGTCGCTCATCCCGCGGCGAAACGTAGCGATTTCATCGGACTTTGCGGGGTCGCTCCTCGAGCACCCCTGGACGGCGCCAGGGCGTCGAGCTAAGTTGATCTTGCGACTGGGAAAGACAGGCCCCGCGGAAGCCAGCGGGACACCGTCTTGAAGGTGGCGCAAAGAGCTTCTAGCGCGAAGGCTACGCGCGGGCAGGCTTTGGGCGCCGTCCCCGGTCGCTTTTGCATTTGCGGCAGGGAGTGTCCGCGACTCGCAGTCGCTCCCGCAGGGTTTCTGTCTGACGCTGCTCGTAGTTTGGGCCGCGGTCATCGAGAGCCTGCCTTCGTTGACCCGCGTACCGGGGCGCACCTGGGAGTCGGCGTTGTTGGCTATCCCGTGAGTCGCCGGCAACTAGCCCGCCACTCCCATACCCTCTGCCGCGGATGAGTGACGAGATGCGCTACGAGCGGATCGGCGCGGCTGCCGTCCTGACGATCGACCGGCCCGCACGACGCAACGCGATCGACGCCACCGCCGCGGAGGCCTTCCGGCGGGGCCTGAAGGACTTCGAGGCCGACGAGGGCGCCCGGGTGCTGGTCCTCACCGGCGCCGGTGGCGAGGCCTTCTGCGCCGGCGCCGACCTGAAGGCGATGGATCTCGAAGTCGACCACCCGGACGGGCCCATGGGTCCCACCCGGCTGACGCCGGCCAAGCCGGCGATCGCCGCGGTCGACGGCTGGTGCCTGGCCGGCGGGGTCGAGCTGGCGCTCTGGTGCGACCTGCGCATCGCCACGCCGCAATCGACCTTCGGTCTCTTCGAGCGGCGCTGGGGCGTCCCCTTGGTCGACGGCGGTACCCAGCGCCTCCCCCGGGTAGTCGGCATGGGAAGAGCCCTGGAGCTGATCCTCACCGGCCGCCCGGTCGCCGCCGAGGAGGCCCACCGGATCGGCCTGGTCAACGAGCTGGTCGAGCCCGGCCGCCACCTCGACCGCGCCCTCGAGCTGGCCGAGAAGATCGCGAGCTTCCCCCAAGAGACCATGCTCGCCGACCGCCAAGCAGCAATAGAAGGCTTCGGCCAACCCCTGGAGGACGGCATAGCCCTAGAGCACAAGCTAGGCCGCGAGACCCTCCACGTAGCCGTCGAGGGCGCCTCGCGCTTTTCAGCTGGCCAAGGCCGTCACGGCGAGGGCGTCTAGCTCTCGCGCGTGACGACCCGCCGCATCTCGTCTTCGGCCGCTTCCGGCCCCAGATAAGGCATCAGCACGGCGAAGACCAGGTCGGGCAGGATCCGCTTCAGCTCCGGGCCGCGGCCGGCGCGCACCTCGTCGAAGATCATCGAGGTCGCGCCGCCGACGGCGAAGCGCGCGGTGTCGGCCGGCAGCTCCTCGCCTTGACCCGAGTAGGTGCGCCCCTCCTCGAGGAAGGGGGTGAAGCGGGTCAGCATCGCGCGGTAGCGCTCGCGCGCGTCGTCGCCCGCCGCCGTCACCTCGACCATCGCCAAGCGGGCGATGTCTGCCTCGATCGAGAGCAGGTCAACCAGAGCCCCGAGTCCGGCGGCGATCTGCTCCGGCCAGGGCTCGTCGGCGGCGGCTTCGAAGGCCGCTGTCACGTGCGCGACGAGGACGTCGAAGACCGCTTCGTAGGCCTCCAGGAAGCAGTCCTCCTTGCCGGCGAACATCTCGTCGAAGGTCTCCCGCGGGACGCCGGCGAACTCGACCACGTCGACCACGGTCGTCGCCTCGTAGCCCTTCGCCGCGGCCATCCGCACCATCGCCTCGAGCACCCGCTCGCGCTCGGAGCGAACCTCGTATGCACGCGGCAATCCTTCACGGCCTGGGGGTCGTTGTGGATTCGAAGTAGATGGCGAATCCATCGCAACCCAATGTAGGGCAGGACCGGTTACCTGTCCAACGCCCCGGAACTAGGCCCGCGCGGCCTGCATCTCGGCGCTTGCCGCCTCGGTGCCGAAGTAGGGCAGCACGGCGAAATACATGAACTCCGGCAGCAGATCGCGGAAACCGTCGGATGCCCCGGTGGAGAGCCGCGAATGGACGATCGCGTGGATCCCGGCGACGATGCCCTCGGGGGCGATCTGCGGCGGCGATTCGGATTCGTCCGTCTCCAGCCGCGCCAGATCGATGAAATCGGCCGCCTTTTTCATCGCTTCGGCCCGTCTTGCCAGGGCCTCGGGACCCGCCGAATGGACGCCGACAATCACGCCGCGGCCGAAATCGGCTTCCACATCGAGCAGGTCGAGCAGCCCGCCGAGCCCGCCGCGCAGCCTTCCCCGCCAGGTCTCCTCGCTTGCGGCGCCCCGCGCAACCGCCGCTTCGAGCCGGGCGATCCCGTAGGTAAGGGCCGACAGATAGCAGTCGTCCTTGTCGGCGAAGTTGTCGTAGAACGCCTGCCGATAGAGCCCGGTCCGGCCCAGAACCGTGCGTACGGAGGTGGCGTCGTAACCCTCCGCCCCGACCGCCTCGAGCATCCCCTCGAGAATCTTTTCGCGCTTGGAGGAATTCACAAGCTCGAGCTTGGGGGAATGGGGTAGTGCCTCTACTACCTCGATCCTGCCGGTCCCCTCAGCCCCTGCCTGGACCTTGGTTGCGGCCTGCTTCCCCATTGCTACCCCTTCCTCGTGATCCAGGGAACAGGTTGTCTGGACTCCGGTACTGTAGCGGTATATCGCTGATCCGTCCAGCTTGAATCTCGGTCGCCTGCGAGTAGCCTGGATTTCGTGGCTGAGCGTGTCTCCCAGGCAACCAGAATGCCCCCAGGACGGCATCCTCTTCCACGCGAGTTCATCACTCAGCACCAGCGCGCCCGGATCATCGCGGCGCTCGCCGAGGAGACGGTCGAGAAGGGCTATCGGGCCGTCACCGTGGCCGACATCGTGCGCCGCGCCGGCATCGCCCGCAACACTTTCTACGAGAACTTCTCCTCCAAGGAAGACTGCTTTCTCGCTGCCTCGGAGTTCGCCGTCAAAGAGGCGCTGCGGCGGGTGGTCGACGCGGCCAGCAGGGTCGACAGCTGGCCCGCCCGGGTCAACTCCGGCCTCGCCGCCTTCCTCCATTACGTGGCGACCGAGCCGGCTCTGGCGCGCACCTGCATCGTCGAGGCCCTCTCCGCCGGACCGGCCGCGGTCGAGCGCTACGAACGCTCGATCCAGGCCTTCGTGCCGCTCTTCCGCATGGGTCGCAAGGTCGCTCCCAAGGGCGAGGATCTGCCGGGGACACTCGAGGAGACGATCGTCGGCGGTGTCTTCTGGATCATCTACCAGCGGATCGTGATGGGGCAGGTGGAGGAGATCGAGCAGCTCCTTCCCGAGCTGGTCGAGTTCTCGCTCACTCCTTACGTCGGCGCCGAGGCCGCGAAGCGCACAGCAGGCGAGCAGGCTTCGCCGAGCGGCGGCTGAGCCAGGGCAGGGATCGGGGGTCCCATGCGCTAGTGCTCGACACCGAGACCCGCGAGGAGACCGGCAGCTCCGAGCGCGCCCAGATCGTCGAGGCCCTGATCGAGATCGCCTCCGAGTGTGGCTATGGCGAAACGACGATCGAGCTGGTGCTCGACCGGGCCGGGCTCGACCGCCCCGCCTTCGACCGTCACTTCCGTGGCAAGTACGACTGCTTCCTCTCTGCCTGGCAGGAGCTGAACGAGGAGTGCCTGGCGACGATGGTGCGTGCATACGAGAGTCGCGAAGAGTGGTCCGACCGCCTGCGTGCGGTCGCCTACCAGGTGATCGCGGGGCTGAGCCACGACCCCTGCCGCGCCTCTTTCGGGGTCGAGGTGCTGGCCGCCGGCGACGCCGCCCGCGCTCGCCGCGACATGACGATGCGGGTGATCGCCTCGCTGATCGACGCCGGCCGTCAGGAGATGGAGGATCCCGAAGCCGTCCCCCACACCACCGCCGAGGCGCTCGCCGGCTCCGCCTACGGCCAGATCTACTCGCGCGTGGTGCGCGGCGACGTCGAGGAACTGCCCGATCTGGTGCCGCAGCTGATGTCGGCTGCGGTGATGCCGTATCTGGGTATCGAGGCGGCTATGGCCGAGCTCAGCCGGGACTCCGCCGGGGCGGAGGGATATGCTCGCGGTGTGGCACGGAAGCGCGCCGGCAAACCAGAGAACCCCGCATCTGACGGGCCGGAGGACTATCCGCCCGAGTTGGCGCGCCTGCCTCCGGGCAGACATGGGCTACCGCGCGAGTTTGTCACTCATAACCAGCGAGAGCGGCTGATCGCCGGAATCGCCGAGGCAATCGCCGAACACGGCTACTCCGGGACGACGATCGCCCACATCACCCGCGCCGCCGCGGTCTCCCGCCGCACCTTCTACGAGCATTTCTCGAGCAAGGACGAGTGCTTCGTCGCCGCTTACGACACGGTGATGAAAGAGCTGCGCGAGCGCGTCTCCGCGGCCTTCGACGAGACCGAGGAGTGGCCGCGGTCGATCAAGGCCGGGATCGACGCGATGCTGCAGTTCCTCTCCGCCGAGCCGAACCTGGCCCGCCTCTGCATGGTCGAGGCGCTGGTTGCCGGCCCGGCCGTGGTCGAGCGTTACGACGCGGCGATCCAAAGCTTCGTCCCCTACTTCCAGGAGGGCCGCGAGGGCCGTTCGCCCGAGGTCCTCTCGCGCCTCTCTCCGACCACCGAGGAAGCGCTGGTGGGTGGCATGGTCTCGCTGATCTCGCGCCGCATCATCGCCGGCAAGACCGAGGAGCTGGAGCAACTGCTCCCCGACCTGGTCGAGTTCACCCTGACCCCCTACCTCGGCAGCCCCGAGGCGGCCGAGATCGCCAAGAGCGATTGAGACTGCCCCCCGGTAGGGGTTCCACTTAACTTTTTCGGTGGGGCGCTTGCTGCTGTCGCCCGGTACCGACGACGAAAAAGTACAAGACGTTCCACCCCTACCGGGGGGCAGTCTTGGCGGAGCTGATCTGAGAGGTGAGCGACTCGGCTGCCTGGCGGGCGGCTTCGGCGAAGTCCTCGTCTGGGGAGGCGTAGAGGATCGAGCGGGAGGCGGCGATCAGGAAGGCGTCGCTGCCCGCCGTGCGGTTTGCGGCCACGACCGCGGCTACGTCTCCTCCCTGGGCTCCGACGCCGGGGATCAGGATCGGCATCTCGGCGGGGATGTCCTCGCGGACCGCGCGCATCTCCCCGGGATAGGTGGCGCCGACGACGAGGCCGCAGTTGCCGGCGGCGTTCCACCTGCCGGCGACGGCGCGGGCGACGTGGCGGTAGAGCGGCGCCCCGTCGGCGACCAGGTCCTGGAGCTCGCCGGCGCCCGGGTTGGAGGTCCGCGCGAGGACGAAGATCAGCTTCTCGCTGCGCTCGAGGAAGGGGGCGAGCGCCTCTCCGCCCAGATACGGGTGGACGGTGACCGCATCGCTGCCGAGCTGGTCGAACGCGGCGGCGACGTAGCCGGCGTTGGTCGAGCCGATATCGGCTCGCTTGGCGTCGAGGATCACCGCGGCGTCCGGGGCGGCGCCGCGGATCGCCGCGACGGTCTCGCTCAGGGCGCGGAAGCCCTCGCTCCCCAGCGCCTCGAAGAAGGCGGCGTTCGGCTTGTAGGCGGCGGCGAGGTCGGCGGTCGCCTCGACGATCCGGCGGTTGAACTCGACCACGCGCTCGGCCGGCGTCGCCGCCGGCGCCAGCGACGCCGGGATCCGCGCCGGATCGGTGTCCAGCCCAACCGCCAGATGCCGCTTCGCCGCGAAGTGTGCCGCCAGCAGTTCGGCGCAGGAGTTGGGGCGATCCATGGCCCGCAGCGTATATCTCGCCCTTCTACCCTTCGCCGAAGAGCTGCAGGAAGGCGAGCCGGGTCAGGTCGGGGAGCAGGTACTCGACCTCGCCGCTGCGGCCGGCGGCGATCTCGATGCTGAGCGATTCCTCGATCGCACCGGCGATGAAGCCGGCGGTCATCGGACTGGCGTCGGGGCGGGCGCCGGGCTCGCGCCGGGCGGTGTCAAGGGCGGCGACGAGACGCTCGACCTGGCGCTGGTGGGTGGCCCAGGCCTCGCCGCGAGCCGCCCGTACCTCGAGCAGCAGCGCCTTCGCCAACAGCGGCTGCTCGGCGACGAAACGCAGCAGCTCGGCCAATCCGGCGCGGAAGCCCTCGCGCCAGCCGGCGGCCTCGACGCAGGCGTCGAGCAGCTGCGAGGCCAGGCGCTCCGCCGCCTCCTCGTAAGCCCGCGCGAAGCACGCCTCCTTGCTGCCAAAGCGGCGATGGAAGCGATCCTGGGTGATGTGGGCGCGCCCGGCCACCTCGCGGACCGTCGTTCTCGCGTAGCCCTGCTCGCCGGCGGTCAGCAGCATCGCCTCGAGCACGTCCCGGTCCGAGCTGCGGTCCGGCAGAGCCTCTTCCCACGAGCGAACCGCGCGCAGTGGTCCCGGTGCTTCCATTCGGGATACCATAGCTTATGTTTGGGAACTTTCTCTAACTCATGTACCTGTTTCGTACCAATGGGAACTGGCGCTATCCTCCCTTACATGCGAGCCCTCCCGGGAAAGGCCTCGCGGCAACCTCCCGGCCCCGAGCCGGTCAGCCGTGATGCCGCCGCCGCCGACCAGCGCCGCCGCATCCTCGCCGCCACCGCCGAGCTGATCGCCGAGCG
>DASUZP010000045.1:0-2124 GCA_036376775.1 Solirubrobacterales bacterium
AAAACGTGTAGAATATTAGCTCGGTTGGCGGTGGGCACTCTTCTCTAGAGGAGAAGATTCCCGCGGAGCGCAGCTACCGGATGTTTCATCGCAATTGCCGCCTCGGTATCGCTTTTCACAACGCCCCTGCCGGCGATATACATGGCGGCGAGGACCGTCTCTGCGACGACGCGGCCCTGATCGGCGGCCCTGCGAAGCCACTTCGCCGCCTCGACATCATCCCGCGGCACGCCGTGACCGGTCGAGTACATCCTGGCAAGATTCAGCTCAGCCTCGGCGTCGCCCAGGGCAGCGGCCATGCCATACCATTGCGCCGCCGCGGCATAGTCCTAGCGGACGCCCAAGCCATCGTCGTACATGATTCCCAGGCGGTTCTGTGCGCAGGGAACGTTCTGCTCGGCAAGGCGGCTGCAGGCCGCGAAGACCCGGTCCGGCGCAGTCTTGACGAGAGTTTCGCCCTTCAGGCAGTCGTCCGAATCGTTGGCCCAAGCCGGGAGCGCCCAAGCCATGGCGAGCAGCGTCGCTGCAACAATCGTTCCCTTGAGCATCGGTCCATCCCTGCTTCGACGGTCGTTCGTCGCCATCGTGCAAGCCAGCCTACGCCGGCGCCGGGGCCGACGCCAACCGCGAAGCGGGGGCGCTCGCCCGGTTGCCAATTCCGATGGAATCCGATCTTAATCGGGGCGGCGACGGCTCAACGAAACCCAATGGCAGAACAGCAAGCAACCGCCGGCACCGTCGACGTGCGCTTTCACCGTGTGTCGAAGCGATTCGGCGAGGTCGCCGCGGTCGACGCGGTGTCCTTCGAGATTCCGCGCGGCTCGTTCCATTCCTTCCTCGGCCCGTCGGGCTGCGGCAAGACCACCACGCTGCGGCTGATCGCCGGGTTCGAGCAGCCCGACCAAGGCGAGGTCGCCATCGCCGGCCAACCGATGGTCGGCATTCCCGCCTATCGCCGGCCGGTCAACATGGTGTTCCAGCACTATGCGCTGTTCGCCCACATGACCGTCGCCGAGAATGTCGGCTTTGGCCTGAGGCAGCGCCGGCCCCGGCTCGACCGCGGCGAGATCGAGCGACGGTCGGACGCCGCCCTGGAGCTGGTGAGGCTGCCCGGCATGGGGCGCCGGCGGATCTGGGAGCTGTCGGGCGGCCAGCAGCAGCGGGTCGCGCTCGCTCGCGCGCTCATCAACCGCCCGACGGTGCTGCTGCTCGACGAGCCGCTGGCAGCGCTCGACCGCAAGCTGCGCCGCGACATGCAGATCGAGCTGCAGAATTTGCAGCGCGAGGTCGGCATCACCTTCGTCCTGGTGACCCACGACCAGGAGGAGGCGCTGTCGATGAGCGACACCATTGCCATCATGCGCGACGGCCGCATCGAGCAGTTCGGCAGCCCCGGCGGGCTCTATGATGCGCCGGTCAATCGCTACGTCGCCGATTTTATCGGCGAGTCGAATTTCTTCGCTGGCGAGGTCACGGCCCTGGGCGCCCAGGGCGCGACCCTGCGCACTGCGTCCGGCCTCGTCCTGGCGGCGCCGCCGAGCCGCGAGGGCAGGCCGCTTGCCGTCGGCGGCCGCGGCGTGATCGCGCTGCGGCCCGAGGCGATCCGCCTGTGGCCGGGGGCGCTGACCGACGCCGCCGTCGCCGCCGGCCTCGGCGGCCCTTCCTTCCATCTCGGCGGCACGGTGCGCAACCGCATCTATCTCGGGGACCAGACCGAATTCAGCATCGCCACCGGCGCCAGTGGCGATATCCTGGTCCGGACCGCCAAGGATGGCGTGGCCGGCGAGCTTTCGCCGGGTGATTCGGTGACGCTGGGATGGCGCGAATCGAGCGGGCTGTCGCTCGTCGACGAATGATCAACAGGCCCCGCCGGGGCCAAAACAGGAGAGGACATCATGGACAAGAAGCAATTCATGCACGAGCTGTGGCGCTACAAGAACGGCTCGGTGACCCGGCGCCATTTCCTCGGCGTGACCGGGCTCGGGCTGGCGACCGCCGTCATGGCCAGGGCGATGCCGGAGCTGGTCGGGACCAGGCCGGCCGTCGCCGGCACTATCGGCGACAAGGTCTCGCTCGCCACCTGGCCGGCCTATCACGATCCGAAGGATTTCGAGAAGTTCAAGG
>DASUZP010000046.1:0-5241 GCA_036376775.1 Solirubrobacterales bacterium
ATTGAGCCAGTAGCGCTCGCGTTGGAACGGATAGGTCGGCAGCTTGACCGTCTGGGCGCCGCTGCCGGCGAAGTAGGCCCCCCAGTCGACGGCCGCGCCGGCGGCATGGGCCTGGGCGAGGGAGAGGGCAAAGCGCCTGGGACCTTCCTCGTCCCTGCGCAGGGTGCCGACGGCGCTCGCCTCTACGGTGTCGGGCAGGGTGGCCTCGATCGTCTCACCGACGGCCAGGGCGAAGACCGGATGGGGACTGACCTCGATGAAGACGCGATGACCGTCCTCCAGCAGACCGCGGGTGACCTGCTCGAAGCGGACCGTCTCGCGCAGGTTGCGGTACCAGTAGGCGGCATCCAGCTCCGCCGTATCGAGCTCGCCGCCGGTGACCGTGGAGTGGAAGGGGATCTCGCCGCTGCGGGGCGAGATCGGGGCGAGGGTCTCGAGTACTTCCTCGCGCAGCTCCTCGACGTAGGCGGAGTGGGAGGCGATCGCGGCGGGGATTTCGCGGGCGTGCGTACCGTCCTTCGCGCACTGTTCGAGGAATCGATCGAGAGCCTCGCGATCGCCGGAGAGGATCGTCGAGGAGGGGCCGTTGTGGGCGGCGATCTCGATCCGCTCCGCCCAGGGCTCGAGGCGGCTGTCTAGCTCTGCGACCGAGAGGGCGACCGAGGCCATGCCGCCCTTGCCGGCGAGCTTGGAGATGATGCGGCTGCGCAGCGCGGCGAGCATCGCCGCGTCCTCGAGGGTGAGGCCGCCGGCGGCGTAGGCGGCGACGATCTCCCCCTGGGAGTGGCCGGCGACGGCTGCCGGGCGGACACCGTGGGAGCGCCACAGCTCGGTCAGCGAAGCCATCACGGCGAACAGGGTCGGCTGGACGACCTCGATCTGCTTGATCGAGGGGGTGCCCTCGGCCCCTGCCAAGACGTCTTTGACCGACCAATCGATATGGGGGGCGAGCGCTTCTTCGCACTCGCCGAACCTGGCCGCGAAGGCCGGCGAGGTCTCGAGCAGGTCGAGCGCCATCCCCTCCCACTGGGAGCCCTGGCCGGGGTAGAGGAAGACCGGGCGACGCTCGCTGCGGGCTACACCGCGGACGATGTCGGAGGAGTCCTCCCCACGGGCGAGAGCATCCAGGGTTTTCAGCAGCTCCCCCCTGTCGTCGCCCAAAACCACCGCCCGGTGCTCGAAGGCGCTGCGGGTGGTTGCCAGCGAGAAGGCGACGTCCCTGGGGTCCAGGTCGGGGATCGCCTCGAGGTGAGCCGCGAGTCGCCCGGCGACCTGGGGCAGAGCGGAATCCGTTTTGGCCGAGAGGGCGAGGGGAATCGGGCCTTCGAGGGACCGGGTTGCCTCCTCGGCCTCATCCCCAGCCGTATCCGGCTCAGGCGCCTGCTCCAGGATCACGTGCGCGTTGGTGCCACTGATGCCGAAAGAGGAGACGCCGGCGCGGCGCGGGTGCCCGTTCGTCTCCCACTCGGCCTGCTCGCTGAGCAGCTCGATCTCCCCCGCCTCCCAGTCGATCTTGGATGAAGGGGCATCGACGTGCAGGGTCTTGGGCAGCACGCCTTCGCGCATCGCCAGCGCCATCTTGATCACGCCACCGACTCCTGCAGCAGCCTGGGTGTGGCCGATGTTGGACTTGAGCGAGCCGAGCTTCAACGGCTTGTCTCGCTCCTGGCCGTAGGTGGCGAGCAGGGCGCCGGCCTCGATCGGGTCGCCGAGCTTCGTTCCCGTGCCGTGGGCCTCGACCGCATCCACGTCTTTTGCCTCGAGGCGGGCGTTGGCCAGCGCCTGGCGGATCACCCGCTCCTGGGAGGGGCCGTTGGGGGCGGTGAGTCCGTTGGAGGCGCCGTCCTGGTTGACGGCCGAGCCCTTGAGCAGGGCGAGCACAGTGTGGCCGTTGCGCTGTGCATCGGAGAGGCGCTCGAGGACGACCGTGCCGACACCATCGGAGAAGCCGGCGCCGTCGGCCGCCTCGGCGAAGGACTTGCAGCGGCCGTCGGGGGCGAGCCCGCGCTGGCGGCTGATATCGACAAAGACACCGGGGCTGGAGATCACGGTCACCCCACCGGCCAGGGCCAGGTTGCATTCGCCCTGGCGCAGGGCCTGAGAAGCGAGGTGCATCGCCACCAGCGAGGAGGAGCAGGCGGTGTTGACCGTGATCGCCGGCCCCTCCAGGCCGAGCGCGTAGGAGATGCGGCCGGAGATGACGCTCGACGACATGACCGGGAAAGGACCGTAGTCTTGATAGGTCACTCCGGCGAAGACGCCGGTCTGGGTCTTGCGCAGCGAGGCGGGATCGAGGCGGGCGTCTTCCAGCGCCTCCCAGCTCGATTCCAGCAGCAGCCGTTCCTGGGGGTCCATGAACAGCGCCTCGCGTGGGCCGATCGAGAAGAACTCGGGATCGAACTCCCCGGCATCGGCAAGGAAGCCCCCCTCGCGCGAGTAGGTCGTACCGGCGCTCTCCGGGTCGGGATTATAGAGACCCTCGACGTCCCAACCGCGGTCTGCGGGGAACTCGGTGATCGCGTCGCGGCCCTCGGCGACCAGCTGCCAGAGCTCGTGCGGGGAGTCGACCCCGCCCGGGTAGCGGCAGGCCATGCCGATGATCGCGATCGGCTCCTCGCTGGCCTGGGCTCTGACTGCGACCTGCGTCGCCCCCCCGCTCGCGGTTGCCTCGGCGAGCAGATGCTCCGCCAGGGCGATCGGATTCGGGTAGTCGAAGACGACGGTCGCCCGCAGGCGCAGGCCGGCGACCGCGCTCAGTCGGTTGCGCAGCTCCACTGCCGTCAGCGAGTCGAAGCCGAGGTCCTTGAAGGCCTTGCCGGACTCGACTTCCTGCCCCGAGGAATAGCCGAGCACCGCCGCGACCTCACTCCGGACCAGGTCGAGAGCCAAGCTCGTCGCCTCGGCCTCGGACAGGGTCGCGAGTTTTGCCCCGAGCGAGCCCGCGGCGACGCTGCGCCTCTTCGGCGCCCGGACCAGGCGGCTGAAGATCGGCGCCAGATCGCCGCTGGAAGCCAGGGCCCTGAGGCCGGCGAGACCGAGACGAAGAGCAATGACGTTGGCCCTGTCGGCCTCGAGAGCCCGGTCGAGCAGCGCCAGGCCATCCTGGTCGGAGAACGCCTCGATGCCCTGCCGTCTCAGTCGCGCCAGATCGGCCTCCCCCAACCCCGAGGACTTGTCGCCCTGATGCTCCCAGAGCCCCCAGGCGATCGAGATGGCCGGCCGGCCGTGAGCACGGCGCTGCTGAGCAAGCGTGTCGAGGAACGCATTTGCCGCCGCGTAGCCAGCCTGGCCGGCGGCGCCGAGGGTCCCCGTCACCGAAGAGAAAAGGACAAAAGCAGAGAGATCCGATCCGGCGCTCAGCTCGTGCAGGTTCCACGCTGCCTGCGCTTTGGCGGCAAAGACGAGATCGAGCTGCTCGCCGTTCAATGACTCGATCAGACCATCGGCGCGGATGGCGGCGCAATGGATGATCGCGCCGACCGGATGCTCCGCGGAGATCGAATCGAAAGCCCCTTGCAGAGACTTGCGATCGGCGATGTCGCAGACGGCAACCTCGACCTCGGCGCCCAGACCTCTGAGTTCTTCCTTCAGCGCCGCCACTCCCGGCCCCTCGGACAGGTCCCCGGCGATCAGCAGCAGATGGCGAGCGCCATGGCGCTCGACCAGATGGCGGGCCGCGAGGGCGCCGGAACCGCTGCCGGCGCCCGTGATCAGCGCGGTCCGCTCCGGGTCGATCTCGATCTGGGCGGCATCCGCCCCGGCAGTGCCCAGGCGAGCGAGCCGCGGGGCGAGGGCCCGGCCCTCGCGCAGGGCCAGCTCCGGCTCCTCGGAGCTCTTCGCGAGCGCGGCGGCCAGCGCAGCTCGGGATGCCTCGCTGCCGTCGCTGTCGATCAGGGCAAAGCGGCCTGGGTGCTCGGCCTGAGCCGAACGGATGAGACCCCAGATCGCGGCGGCGGCGGGATCGGGACATTCGTCCTCGCCGGCGGCGACGCCCCGATCGGTCACCAGCGCCAGGCGCGACTCGGCCGCGGGCTCCGCGGCGAGCCATTGCCGCACGGCTTCCAAGGCGTCGTGACCGGCCCTGCGGGCGGCCGCGGCGACGGGAACGCTGCCGTCGATCTCGCAGTGCATGAGCTCGACCTCGGCGGGCGCTTCGTCCTGCGCCTCGAGCGGGACCTCTGTCCATTCGACACCCAACAGGTCCCCACCGCCCCCGCCCGGCTGCTGCATCTGCTGGGAGTCGAGCGGACGAAAGGCCAGCGAGCCGATCGTCGCCAGGGGAGCCCCGTCGCCGTCGGCCAGCTCGAGCGCGAGCGCTCCGTCGTCGAGCGTCAGGCACACCCGCGCTTCCTTGGCCCCGATCGCCTCCAGCCCGACCCCCCGCCAGGCGAAGGGGAAGCCGAGCCCCGGCCCTGCCTGCTCATCGAGCGTTGCCAACATCGCGCTTTGAAGCGCCGAGTCGAGCAGTGCCGGGTGAATGGCGAAGCTCCCAGACTCGTGGACGACCTGCTCAGGCAACGAGACCTCGGCGTAGACATGCCCACTGTCACGCCAAGCTGCGGTCAGGCCCTGAAAGGCGGGGCCGTACTCGACGCCGAGCTCCGCGAGGCGGTCATATATGTAGTCGACCTCGAGCGATACCGCTCCCTCGGGAGGCCAGACGTCGGCAGGGGCGGGGGCGGCCACGGGCTCCGCGGAGAGCATGCCGGTCGCATGGGCGACCCACTCGGCGTCCTCACCCTCGCGGCGGGCATGGATGGAGATCTCGCGTCGGTCGTCTTCGCCGGCCGCAGATACGGAAACCTGTAGGACGACGGCTCCGTTTTCGGTCAGCACCAGAGGCGCCTGCATGGTGAGCTCTTCGACCGTCTCGGCGCCAACCTGCTCGCCGGCCCGGAGCGCCAGCGCGAGGAAGACGCTGGCCGGGAGGAGCACCGTGCCGGCGACGGCATGATCCGCCAACCAGGGATGCGTATCCAGCGACAGACGACCGGTGAGCAGAAGACCCTCGGCGCCGGCCAGCTCCACCGCGGCCCCGAGCAGCGGGTGGCCGGCCGTACTCAGCCCAGCCGCGCTTACATCCCCGATGGTTGGCGAAGAATTGAGCCAGTAGCGCTCGCGTTGGAACGGATAGGTCGGCAGCTTGACCGTCTGGGCGCCGCTGCCGGCGAAGTAGGCCCCCCAGTCGACGGCCGCGCCGGCGGCATGGGCCTGGGCGAGGGAGAGGGCAAAGCGCCTGGG
>DASUZP010000047.1:0-11956 GCA_036376775.1 Solirubrobacterales bacterium
GTGATCCCGCAGATCAGCCTGATCATGGGCCCCTGCGCCGGCGGCGCCGTCTACTCGCCGGCAATGACCGACTTCATCTTCATGGTCAAAGAGACCTCCCACATGTTCATCACCGGCCCCGAAGTGATCAAGACCGTGACCGGGGAGGAGGTCGAGTTCGAGGAGCTGGGCGGGGCGATGAGCCACAACAGCAAGTCCGGCGTCGCCCACTTCGCCGCCGAGGACGAGGAGAGCTGCCTCGAGGACGTCCGCTACCTGCTCGGCTTCCTGCCCTCGAACAACCTCGAGGCGCCGCCCCGCTTCGCCCCCGAGGACGACCCCGAGCGTGAAGACGAGGATCTCGAAACGGTCGTCCCCGACGATCCCTCCAAGCCCTACGACATGCGCGAGGTGATCACCCGCATCGTCGACGACGAGGAGTTCTTCGAGGTCCACGAGCACTTCGCCAAGAACATCGTCTGCGGCTTCTCCCGCCTCGACGGCTTCCCGGTCGGGATCGTCGGCAACCAGCCCGCCCACCTCGCCGGCGTGCTCGACATCGAGGCCTCCGAGAAGGCGGCGCGCTTCGTCCGCACCTGCGACGCCTACAACGTCCCGATCATCACCTTCACCGACGTGCCCGGCTTCCTGCCCGGCACCGACCAGGAGTGGAACGGGATCATCCGCCACGGCGCCAAGCTGCTCTACGCCTTCACCGAGGCGACCGTGCCGAAGCTCACCGTCGTCACCCGCAAGGCCTACGGCGGCGCCTATGACGTGATGAACTCGAAGCACATGCTGGCCGACTACAACGTCGCCTGGCCGACGGCCGAGGTCGCGGTGATGGGCCCCGAGGGCGCGGTCAACATCATCTACCGCAAAGACATCGCCTCCTCGCCGACCCCCGACGAGCGTCGCCAGAAGCTGATCGACGACTACAAAGCCCACTTCGCCAACCCCTACTCGGCGGCGGAGCGCGGCTACATCGACGACGTGATCGAGCCGCGCGAAACGCGTCCCAAGCTGATCAAGGCGCTGCGCATGCTGCAGAGCAAGCGGGTCGAGCAGCCGAAGCGCAAGCACGGGAATATCCCGCTGTAGCCCTAGGGGCGCGCGGGTCCTGTCACGGCGGCCTCCCCCATGTGCTCGGACGCGCTTCGCGCGTCCTCCGCTATGGGGGACCCCCGCCGCCGCGCCACCCGCGCGATCAGCGCTCTGGCGGGAGCGGCGAAGGGGGAGGCACCGGCGAGGCGACCCCCGTCGCCGCCTCACGACGGGCTCTCCACGTTGCAAGGGGGGCTGCGGTCATCTCCTCCCAGGCGGCGGCCTCGCCGAGGTATTGCATGACGACGAAGTGGAGCAGGCCGGGGAGCATCTCGGCGGCACGCGCTGCGTCGCCGTCGAGCAGTTTCGCCGCCAAGAGCGTGTCGATCGCCCCTACAATGAAGTCCGACGTAATAGGAGGTGGAGCTTGGCGAGAGGGGATCTCGCGGCGCGCGCTGTCCAGTGCGCGGGAGAGGCGCTCCATCAGATCGCGCCGCTGGGCGAGCGCTCGCTCGTCGGCAGCATGCACCTCGACCACCAGCGCTTTGGCGATCGCCGGCTGGTTGGCGCAGAACTCGAGCAGCTCGGCCAGCGCGGCGCGCAGGCCTTCGCGCCAGGACGGCTGGCGCTTCGCCGCCCCGGTGAGGCGGCGGTAGAGCCACTCTCCGGCGTCCCCGTAGGCCTGCGCGAAGCAGTCCTCGCGGTCGGCGAAGTGCTTGTAAAAGGTCGCGCGGCTGGTCTGGGCCCGCTCGATCACATGGCGGACGGCGACATGCTCGAAGCCCAATTCGCCGCTCGTCAGGAGCATCGCCTCGAGGATCCGCTCCCGGGGGGGCCGGCGCCCCTTAGAGCCGGGGAAGATGAGGACCGTACCGCTGTCGCCGTCCGAAAACATGCTCCTTTTGTCTAGGTATAGCAGCTTTTAGAAACATGGTTGCCTAGAACGCAATGTTTTCTGGAGAAAAGGCAAGTAGACATCAGATATATGTTTTGGTACCGTCTTGGCATGGCCGACTCGCGGTCCCTGTCGGAGCGCCTCTCGAAACTGCCCCCCGGGCGTCATCTGATCCCGCGCGACTTCGTCTCCCAGAATCAGCGCGAGCGGATGTTGCTGGCGACCGCGGAGCTGGTCGCCGAGCGTGGCTACCAGAAGACGACGATCGAGCTGATCGCGAAGACCGCGCGGGTCGCCCTCGTCACCTTCTACGAGCACTTCGCCAACAAGGAAGAGTGTTTTCTCGCTGCTTTCGACGAGAGCGTCGCGGCGGCGGGCGAGGTCTTCGCCGAGCTGCTCGATGCCGAACAGCCCTGGGTCGATCAGATCTCCAGGGGTCTCGATGTCTTCCTGGAGATGGTCATCGCCGAGCAGGCCCGAGCCAAGCTCTGCATCGTCGAGAGCCAGGCGGCAGGCGGCGAGGCTCTTGCCCGCTACCAGTCGATGTTGGAGAGCATCGCGCCGAAGCTGCGCGAGGGGCGAGAGCACAACCCGCGGGCGAGCCGGCTGCCGGAGGGGCTCGAGGTGGCGATCGTCGGGGGCCTGATGTGGCTGGTGCATCAGCGACTTCTCTCCGGCCAAGTCGACGATCTCAAGGGTCTGCTGCCGGAGATGCTGCAGGTGACGTTGACGCCTTACGTCGGGGAGGTCGAGGCAGCGCGCGC
Source organism: Solirubrobacterales bacterium (assembly GCA_036376775.1). Taxonomy (GTDB): domain Bacteria; phylum Actinomycetota; class Thermoleophilia; order Solirubrobacterales; family 70-9; genus VRUE01. The sequence goes on from DASUZP010000047.1 coordinate 2,683, forward strand.
CGCGGAGGCGGCCCAAGCTCGGGCGGCGGCCTAGTGGTTTTCCAGCCGAGGATGGCGAAGGCAGGGAGTTGGGCCAGGAAGATGTGAACGGTCCGCGCAGAGGACGCGATCCGGCGCGGGAGCGGATCGCCGCCGCGATGGTGGAGATCGTCGCCGACCATGGCTTCGCCGCGGTTGACATAGAGGCGCTCTGCGAACGGGCCGAAGTCGGCCGCTCGCACTTCGACCGCTGCTTCGCCGACCTCGAGGATTGCTTCCTCGGCCTCCACGACGAGGTGATGGAGGAGCTCTGCGTAAAGGTCGACGGGGCCTGCAACGGCCGCCGGGCCTGGCACGACCGGATCTGGGCGGCCGGGGTGGGGGCGATGCGTTACCTGCAGGAGGACCCAGCCCGTGCGCGCTTTCTCGTCGTCGCAGTAAACGGCGCCGGCAGTGGCGCCCAAGCGCGTCGTGACCGGATCGTGCAGCGGATCGCCGACTTCCTCGACGGCGGCCGCAGCGAGGTCGAAGGCGCGCGACCGATGTCGCGCTGCACGGCCGAAATCGCCGCCGGCGCCGTCTACAACACGATCCTGGCCAAAATCGAATCGGGTTCGATCGAACGCGGCGAAGAGTTCCTGCCCGAGCTGATCTACCTGGCGACGATGCCCTATCTGGGAGCCCGTGCCGCCGAGGACGAGCTGCTGGTCCAGCCGCTGCGGTAGTGCCGTAACCGCCCGCCGCTGGGGTATCGTCGGTCCGTGGCCAAGGGGAAGGCGAAGAAAGGGGACGGAGTCGACGCCGCGCTGGCTTCATCGCCGCGCCTGCCGGCCGGTCGCCATGGCCTGCCGCGCGAGTTCATCGTCCAAAACCAGCGCGAGCGGATCGTCACCGCGCTGGTCGACACGGTCGCCGAGCGCGGCTACAACGCGACCACCGTCGCCAACATCACCAAAGCCGCCTCGGTCTCCCGGCGCACCTTCTATGAGCACTTCGCCGACAAGGAAGCCTGCTTCCTCGCCGCCTACGAAATGGTCGCCGACCACATCGCCGCCTCGATGCGGGCCGCGGCGGAGGTCTTTGAGGAGTGGCCGCAAAAGGTCCGTGCGGCGCTGGCGACGATGCTGCGCTTCCTCGCCGGCGAGCCCGAGCTGGCTCGCCTCTGCATGATCGAGCCGATCGCCGCGGGCGGCGAGATCGCTGCCCGCCATCGCGCCTCGATGCAGGGGCTGATCGAGATCCTCAAGGCGGGCCGGCCCGAGCACAGCGGCGAGCACCCGTTGCCCGAGGCGACCGAGGAGACCCTGGTCGGTGGCATCGTCTCGCTGATCGTGCGCGAGATCAGCGCCGACCGCACCGAGCAGCTCGAGTCGTTGCTGTCCGACCTGGTCGAGCTGACCCTGGCGCCTTACGTCGGCGTCGAGGAGGCCGCGCGCCTAGCTCGTCAATAGGGATCGCAGTCGCTCGCTTGCCCAGTAGCTCGTGCTCGGCCCTCGTCCTCGCTGCTCGACGAGCCCGCTGTCCAAAAGGCGCCGCAGGTCGGCGCTCACCGTCGCGGTGGATATGCCGGCTTCTTCGCCGTATCTGGCACGGTTTGCGCCACCGATCAAGCTCTGCTCGAGTGCGATCGCGAAGCGATCGGGCCAGCCACGATCCGCGACCTCTCGTTCGAGTCGCTCCCAGCGCGCCCCGGCGTCGCGGATCTGCGCGAGCCGTTGTTCGGCCTGTGCAATATGAGCCTCGATGCAGAATCGGACCCAGTCCGAGGCATCGCGATCCGGTTGGTAGCTACCACCCTGGGTGTCTCGCAGCGCTGCGTAGTAGGCAGGGGTGTTTTTCCCGAGGTACTCCTCGATCGAGGAGAACTCCGGTGAGAGGATTCCATCGCGGGCCAGAACGAGGGATTGGACGATTCGCGCGATGCGCCCGTTGCCATCGCGGAAGGGATGAACCGAGATGACGTTGAGATGCGCCATCGCCGCACGGACGACGGCGTCGACCCCCGATGCGTCGCCAGCCAGCCAATCGACGACCTCGGCCATCAGGGCCGCGACGTCCTCGCCGTCGGGCCCCCGATAGTCGATCCCGCCGTCGGGCCCGGTCACCGATATCGGCCCGGTCCGCCAGAGGCCGGGACCCTTGTCCCGCTGGAAGTGGCATGCGTCGAAGTGCAGATCGAGGATGACGCGATCGAGCCAACGGAAATCCGGGTCGCGGGCCATCGCTCCGACATGGTCCATCGCCCGCGCGTAGCAGACAACCGCAAGTCGACTCTCGTCCTTGCTGTCGGCCGGGTCCTCGCCGCGCGCCAGCGCGATCGCTTCCGCGGGCTCGACGCTATAGCCCTCGATTGACGTCGAGCTCTCGATCGAGCTGGCGCGGACGGCTCTCCGCAAGGCGCCCATCCAGGGCGTTGTCCGCCCGACTTTGCTGCCTAGGACCTGGCGCAGGCCGTTCAACCGGTCGAGCCGAGCCCGGAGAGCGGCCGTGATCGGCGGCGTCGCAAAGATCGTCATGTCCAGCATGCTAGACGATTAGACGTCTAGTCGTCTAATCATGATGGCAGAAGAGCTGCGGAAGATCCAAGTTATGGGCTGTGGTACTGTGTAATTGTGGTGCACATGAAAAATATCACGGTCTCGGTCCCGGAGGACGTCTATCGGGCGGCACGCGTCCGCGCCGCTGAAGACGGCAGCTCGGTCAGCGCTTTGGTGAGCCATTACCTGCGCTCACTCGGGGAGCGCGAGTCTGAGTTCTCGCGGCTGGAGAGCCTGCAAAGTCAGGTCCTTGCGGAGATTGATCGATTCCGCGGGGCCGACCGGCTCGGCCGCGATGAGCTCCACGAACGTGCGATTCGCTGACACCAACGTCCTTCTCTATGCGGTGTCTCGCGATCCTGGCGAGAGACACAAGGCTGAGCTGGCTCGCGGAATCCTCGCCGAGCGCGACCTGGCACTCTCGGTTCAAGTCCTGCAGGAGTTTTACGTTCAAGCGACGCGGACGAGTCGCCCTGATCCACTCAGCCACGAGCAGACGGCGAAGCTGGTCGAGTCGTTTCTGCGCTTTCCCGTTGCGGAGGTCACCACCCAGGTGATGCTCGCGGCCCTCGCCACCCGCCATCGTTTCCGCATCTCCTACTGGGACGCCGCGATCCTCGAGGCCGCGCGGGCTCTCGGCTGTGAGACCGTCCTCTCCGAGGACCTGAGCGATGGCCAGGACTACGCAGGGGTGAGCGTCCAGAACCCGTTCCGCCCGACCTAGCCGACCGCTTACGGCACAGCCGTCGCCTCGGCCTCCACCTTGCCTCCGCCGCGGGCAGCTGCTGCGCCTCCTTCCTCGCGGGTGAGGCGGTGGGCGAGGTAGACGGGGACGATCGAGATCAGGACGACGATCACCGCTACCGCGTTGACGATCGGCAGCTGGTTGGGGCGGAAGAGGTTGCGGAAGATCCAGATCGGCAGCGTTTCTTCGCTGGCGCCGAGGGTGAACGTGGTGACGATGATCTCGTCGAAGGAGAGGGCGAAGGCGAGCAGGGCGCCGGCGGCAAGCGCGGTCCTCAGGTTAGGGAGCGTGACGAAGCGGAAGGTCTGCCAGGTGTGGGCACCGAGGTCGGCCGAGGCCTCCTCGAACGAGGCGGAGGCGCGCCGCAGGCGGGCGACGACGTTGTTGTAGACGACGACGATGCAGAAGGTGGCGTGGGCGACGACCACGGTGAAGAGGGAGAGTTCGACGCCCAGCACCTGGGTAAAGGTGTTGTTGAGGGCGACGCCGGTGACGATGCCCGGCAGGGCGATCGGCAAGATCACCAGGAAGGAGATCGTCTCGCGGCCGAAGAAGCGGTGGCGGGCGACGGCCAGCGAGGCGAGGGTGCCGAGGACGATCGCGATCGCGGTTGCCGCGGCCCCTGCCTTCAACGTGGTCACGAAGGCTTCGCGGGCGAGTTCGTTTTCGATCGCCTTCGGGAACCAGTCGAGGGTGAGGCCCGGCGGCGGCCACTCGAGGATGTTGCTCGCGTTGAAGGCGTAGATGAAAATCACGATCAGGGGGACGTAGATGAAGGCGAGGCCGACTCCCACCGCGAGTCGGAGGAGCAGGGCGGATCGTCTCGAGAGCCTCATCCCTACCCCTAGATGTGCTCGAAGGCGCCCAGCTTGCGGGCGACCAGCAGGTAGGCGATCATGACGACGATCGGGACCAGGGCAAACGCGGAGGCCAGGGGCAGGTTGGTGACGAAGTTGTTGAAGACGACGCTGCCGATGAACTGGCTGTTGGAGACGAGCCTGGGCGTGATGTAGTCGCCCAGGGTCAGCGAGAAGGTGAAGATCGAGCCGGCGACGACGGCCGGGAAGACGAGCGGCAAGATCACCCGGCGAAACGTGGTGAAGGGCGAGGCGCCGAGGTCCTCGGAGGCGCTGATCAGCGAGTCCGGGATGCGTTCGAGCCCGGCGTAGATCGGCAGGATCATGTACGGCAGCCAGAGGTAGCTCATCACCAGCCAGACCGCGGTGATGCCGAAGCCGGGACCGTGCAGGCCGAACGGCTCCAGTACCCAGTTGATGATCCCACCGCTGGACAGCATCGTCCGCCACGAGTAGACCTTGACCAGGTAGCTCGACCAGAGCGGCAGAAGCACGGCGACGATCAGGATCGCCTTGCCGCGGCGGCTGGCCACCTTGGCCATGTAGAAGGCGATCGGGAAGGCGAGGACCGCGTCCGTGACGGTCACCAGAGCCGCGATCCGCACGGTGCGCCAGGCGATGTCGCGGTAGACCGGTTCGTTGACGAGGGTTTCGAAGTTTTCGAGGCTGAGGCTCCGGGTCAGCTCACCGCTGAGCGGGCTGACGGTCCAGAAGGCCGCAATCAGCAGGACGGCGAGCGAGCCCAGGTAGCCGATCACCAGCCAGCCGACCGGCCCCGCCAGCAGGGCCCCCACCTGAAGCCGGGGGCGGCGCTGGAAGAGGCCGGCGAGCCTGTGGCCCACCGACCTCCTCTCAACGACCGCCTCAGTCGCCATCGATCAGGGTCTTCCGCTCAGCCTTTGATTGCCGTCCAGGCGTTGAGCCAGTCGTTGTAGTCCTTGCAGTCGCTGGACCCGTTGCCGCAATCGGCGACCGGGGTTTCCCAGAAGTAGACGCGCTTCCAGAAGGCCGGGTTTTCGGCATGGTATTTGGCGCAGAAGTTCTTCTCTTCGGTGTGTTCGCAGGCGAGGCTCTGGGCCGGGGCCTCGCCGAAGAACTGCGCCACCTCGGCGTTGACCTTCGGCGAGACGATCCAGTCCATCCACATGTACATGCAGTTGGGGTGTTTGGCCTGGGAGCTGATCATCCAGGTGTCTGACCAGCCGGTTGCGCCCTCCTTTGGCAGGAAGCCCTGGCTCGCCGGGCTCGCCGCCACCGGCTCGCTCGCGCCCGTCAGTTCGAAGTACTGGTACTGCCAGGTCGTGCCGACCTGGACGTCGCCGTTGGCGAAGGCCGAGATCTGCTTGGCGGCTTCCGACCAGTATTCGCCGACGTTGGGGCGCTGTTCCTTCAGCAGTTCGACCGCCGCGTTGAACTGATCTTCGTTCAGCTCGTAGGGATTTTCGATCCCCAGGTCGGGCTGATGCGCCTTCAGGTAGACGGCCGCGTCGGCGATGTAGATCGGGTCGTCATAGGCGCTGATCTTGCCCTTGTACTTGGCGGCTTTCTTGGGGTCGAGGATGACGTCCCATGAGGTCGGGGCGGGCTTGACGTCGTTGGTGTTCCACATCAGCAGGTTCGCCCCGCGGCCGTGGGGGATGCCGTAGTGGACGCCGTCGAAGGTGTTGTAGGGCTGATCCTTCAGTTCGCTGAAGATCGTCTTGTAGTTGGGGACGAGGCTGACGTTGACCGGATCGACATCGCCGCCGTCGACCAGCCGCGCCGAGGCGTTGCCGGACGCCGAGACGCCGTCGTACTGGCCGGTCCGCATCAACTGCACCATTTCGTCCGAGGTGCCGGCGATTTTGTCGCTGACCTTGCAGCCGGTCTTCTGTTCGAACGGCTTGGTCCATTCGGGTTCGGCGTAGCCGGCCCAGGAGATCAGGCTGAGTGCGCCCTCTCCCTTGCCGACCTTGGTCAGTTCCTGGCCGGTCGTGTTGTTGTCGCTGCTGCCGCAACCGGCGAGCAGCAGCATGAAGGCGAGCAGGCCGGCGATGACGAGCCACGCTGCGCGTGCTGGGTGTGCGTCCTGAGTCCTCACGGTAACTCCTCCTCTTTCGATTTCCCACGGACCGCGACCGTGTGCTCCGGACGCCAGCCCACCAGCACCTCCCTACCCTGCTCGGAAGGTCCATCAACCGATGAGCCCTCCACGTTTTGACGTACGAGTTGAAGCTCTCCGCCCGCCTCGAGGGCGACCGTGTAGCGGGTGACCATCCCCGCGTAGGCGATCTCGGCGATGCGGCCACGCTCGGTCCGCAGGCCGTCCGGCATCGCGGCCGGGTCGAGCAGCTGGATCTTCTCGGGGCGGATGGTGAAGCGCGAGCCGTCGCGCTCGATCAGGTTGGAGACGCCGACGAAGCCGGCGACGAACTCGGTCGTCGGCTGCTCGTAGAGCTCGACCGGCGGGCTGACCTGCTCGATCCGCCCGGCGTTGAAGACGGCGATCCGGTCGCTCATCGTCAGCGCCTCGTCCTGATCGTGGGTGACGTAGACGAAGGTGATGCCGACCTCGCCCTGGATCGTCTTCAGCTCGCTCTGCATCTGCTCGCGCAGCTTCAGGTCGAGCGCCCCGAGCGGCTCGTCGAGCAGCAGCACCCGCGGCCGGTTGACGATCGCCCGGGCGAGGGCGACACGCTGGCGTTGTCCGCCTGAGAGTTCGCCCGGCTTGCGCTCGCCGTAGCCGGGCAGCCGGACCATCTCCAGCGACTCGTCGCGCCGCCGCGCCCGCTCGGACTTGTCGACGCCGGCGACCCGCATGCCGTAGGCGACGTTCTCCCCGACCGTCATATGTGGGAACAGCGCGTAGTCCTGGAAGACCGTGTTGACCGCGCGGTCGTACGGGGGCACCCCGGTCATGTCCCGTCCGGCCAACTCGATCGTCCCCCCGCTGGGGTCCTCGAAGCCGGCGATCATCCGCAGCGTCGTCGTCTTGCCCGAGCCGGAGGGGCCGAGCAGGGTGAAGAACTCTCCCGCCTCGATCTTCAGGTCGATGCCCGCAACCGCCTGTACCTCGCCGTATCGCTTACTGAGGCTAGCCAGGCGGATGTCAGCTGGAGTAGCTACACCAGAACGTTATCCGAGCGGTTCAGGTGATCATGGACAAAGCCACCCCGGCCTATTGGCCGGGGTGGCCTACGGGACACCCCTGCCCCGAAGTTTCTAAAAGCCGGCTGGGTGGCGGGCGACGTAGCCGACGTTGTCGCGCAGGTCTTCGTGCCAGCGCGGGCCGGTCCCTTCGGCATCGCCGGAGGTGTCCCAGCGGTAGCCGGCGATCACGGCGTAGGCGTGACCGGCGTTGGCGTAGACGGTGATCCAGCGACCTTCGCCTTCCAGGCCCCAGTGCTCCATCGGGCCGGAGGGAAGCGGGCTTTCGAGAAAGTCGCCGCCGTGCAGCGCGTAGCTGACCGAGCCCGAGCAGTCATAGCCCTGATCCCACCAGCGGCCGTGGCCGCCACCCCAGACATAGGGTTTGGTGTGGATCCGGTTGGCAAACGCGATCACGCGCTTGACCCGGCCGGGCGCGGATTTCGGTGGGATCAGCATCCCGTTGGGGAGCAGCCGCGCTTTCGGCGTCGGCGTGCAGATATCGACTTCGGCTGGAGTGAGCCCGCCGCCGCCGCAGCTTGCGCCGGCGCCGGTGGGTAGGAGAGCGAGGACTGCGAGAGCCGCGATTGCGACTACCCCCGCCTTGAGCTTTGAGCTGTTCTTGGGCAAACCGATCTCCTTCGTCGGCCTACGGGGTTAGCTGTCGGGCTGGCGCGGTAGGAGCCTGCGCCCCCGCCCAAACTGGGCGAGTTAGCCCCGAAAACGTGGTTCCCCCGTTCCCGCATCGCCTCTGGCTAGCGGGACTCGGCGTTTCGGTTGTTCGGAACGGCGGGCAGTGTAGACGATTGCCCGGGCGGATGCTTACAAGAAACAAACATTTTGTGGCCCTTCGCACTTTCATCCGGGATTCCTCTCGACAGGCCGGCTGTTAGCTTGCAGGCCTGGGATGGAACTTTCAGGACGCACAGCCCTGCTCACCGGAGCCACTGGCGGCCTCGGCCGCGCGATCGCGGCCGCGCTTGCCTCCCGCGGTGCGACGCTGGTCCTCAGCGGGCGGAACGCCGAGTCTCTGGAGGCGTTGGCGGCAGATCTGCCGGGGGACGGGCACAGGGCGGTGTCGACCGATCTGGCCGACCCCGGCGCGGCCGAGAAGCTCGCGGCCGAGGCTGGCGATGTCGACATCCTCATCGCCAACGCCGGCCTGCCGGGCACTGGGCGGCTGCCTGATTACAGCCCCGAGCAGCTGACCGGGACCCTTCGCGTCAACCTCGAGGCGCCGATCCTGCTCGCGCGGGCGCTCGAGCCCGCGATGCTGAATCGCGGCTCGGGCCACATGGTCTTCATCTCCTCGCTCTCGGGCAAGACGGCGACTCCGCTCTCCTCGATCTACAACGCGACCAAGTTCGGCCTGCGCGGCTTCGCTCTCGGCCTGCGCGCCGACCTCGACCCGCTCGGGATCGGAGTCTCGATCGTCTCGCCAGGCACGATCCGCGAAGCGGGCATGTACGCCGATTCGGGAGCTCCTCCGATCCCGGGCCTAGGCACCGGCACCCCCCAGCAGGTTGCCGACGCCGTCGTCAAGGCGATCGAGAAGAACAAGGTAGAGATCACGGTTGCGCCTCCGCAGCAGCGCCTCCTCGCTCACTTCGCTCTCACCAGCCCAGGCATCTCGGTCAAGATCGCCAGCGGCGAGCAAGGCCAAAAAGCCGCCGCCACGGTCGCAAAAGGCCAATCCGACAAGCGCTGACGGGCAAGCCCGGGCGCTGATGGGCGACGGGTGGGGGGGTGCCCGGTCGTTGCTGGGTTTTTCGCCAGAAAGGGCCTCCTGCCGTCCGAGATTGTGGGTGGGGCGAAAAAGAGGACGCCGCTGCCGACCGGGCACCCCCCACCCGTCGCCCCAACCTCCGCCTTGCCTAGGATGAGCTTGTGACCTCCCTCGACTCCTTCGGTGCCCGTTCGACCCTCGACGTCGGCGGCCGCGCCTACGAGATCTTCCGCTTGAATGCCCTGCAGGAGCGCTTCGATGTCGCCAGGCTGCCCTACTCGCTGAAGGTGCTGCTGGAGAACGT
>DASUZP010000048.1:0-5944 GCA_036376775.1 Solirubrobacterales bacterium
CTTCGCCGTTGAGGACCGCTTCGATGAGGCGGTTGCTGAGCTCGCGCATTCGTCCTCGCCCTAGGCGGGAATCTCCGAGTCCTCGTGGGCCTGGAGAACAGCATCCCCGTCCTCGCCGGTGCGGATGCGAATCGCCTCCTCCACCGGCAGGACGAAGATCTTCCCGTCGCCGACCTCACCCGTGCGGGCGTGCCTGAGGATCGTCTCGACGACAAGGGATTTGTCCTTGTCCTCGATCACGACCTCGAGCTTCAGCTTGGGTCGGACGCTGACGGTCAGGGCCGAGCCGCGGTAACGCTCGACCATCCCCTTCTGCCGGCCCGAGCCCTTGACCTCGCAGATCGAGAGGGACGGGAACCCCTTGTCGAGGAGCTCGGCCCGGATCGGCTCGAACGCCTCGTGACGGATGAACGCTTCGATCTTTTTCATGCGGCCAGTGCCTCCGCCCGTCGCGGTCGTGATCCTGGAGGAGAGCCCAACCTACGAGGGGCCGGCCGGGCTGTATTTAGACGAATGGCGAAAATCCCGGTGGGGCCGCTCTCATCAGTGGAAGGATGCACGTCAGCCGTGCCCGCACGTCTCCGCCCCACCGCGCCATTTGCCCCCGATGCGATCCTCGTCGGCGACCCCGGGCGGGCGCTGCTGCTGGCACAAGAGCTGCTGGAGCAGCCGAAGATGAGCAACCACGCGCGTGGCCTCTGGGGCTACAGCGGCCGCACCCCGGGCGGCCACGGACTGACGATCCAGGCGACCGGGATGGGCGGACCCAGCGCCGCGATGGTGCTGGCCGACCTGGCGAAGCTCGGTGTGAAGCGTGTGGTGCGGGTCGGAACCTGCATCGCCTTCGGCTCGGGAGCGCGGCCGGGGGAACTGCTGCTGGCGAGTGCGGCGCTCGGCGCGGGCGGCAGCGCCCAGTCGTTCGGAGTGGCCGCGGGGGAGGCGCTTGCGCCCGACCCGGACCTGCTGGAGCGACTGAGCTCCGAGCTGGGCGACGAAGCGCGGACGGCGACCGTGGCCAGCTTCGACACGATGCCCGCCGATGCCGCCGCCGCAAACGGAGCGGCAGCGGCCGACATGCAGACCCTGGCCGTGCTCGCCTGCGCCCGCCGGTTCGACATCGCCGCCGCCGCCGTGCTGATCGTCGCCGAGACCGAGCGGCGCGAGGTACTCGAGGGCGAGGAGCTGGAGCGGGCGGCGGTGCGGGCCGGGATCGCCGCCGCAGAGGCTTTATCTAACCCTCAAGTCGAGGGTTAGATCAAGCTTCCGAGGGCGTGTCGGAGACATCGTTGCGGCGCTCGGCTTTGAGCTGACGCCGCAAGCCGCCGACCTCACGCGAGACCCGATCGATCTCGTCCTCGACCTCGTCGAGCCGCTGCGAAACCGAGCGCAGGCGGCGCTCGAGGCGCTCGACGTCCCCGGCGGAGGGCAGGTTGAGCGCCGCCATCGCCGCGTGCTGAGCCTCGACCGCCTTCTCGCGGGCGCCGAACGCCGCAGCCACGGCGTTCTCCAGCACCTGGCTGTCGAGCAGCGCTTGTGCCAGCTCGCCGATCGCCTGCTCACTGCGCGCCCGCAGGCCGTCCTGATCGTCTTGGAAGTCGTCCTCGCCGCTCATTGCGAGACACCTTAGAGATTCGTCGGCCGGCCGTTAACACGACTTCTTAACCAGCTCATCCGAGAGGACTGAAATGCTGCTGAGCCTCAGGCATGGGACAGCCATTGATTAAGGGCATGTTGGGGGTCGGCACGGCGCATTGCGTGCCTCCGCACAAGTCAGTAGCTTGGGCGTGCTTCATGCTTGGGGAGAGGGTGGACACGGGTAGGGACTTGCTCGTGCACGCAGGGAACAGAGGCGCCGTCGCATGAGACAAAAGCTCGCACTGATCATCGCTCTGGCCGGCTTCGCGGTCGTCACCGCGCTGGGCGTGGGCATGGCCGGTGCCGACCTGTCGACGGGCCTCGGCGACAGCCGGGCGGCCAACGGCATGACCACGAGCCCGGCACTGCCCTCGGCGCAGGCTCCCGCCTGCTCGAACGAACTGGACGACGACGGCGACGAGCTCGTCGACCTCGAAGACCCCGATTGCGAATCCGCCGCCGACACGAGCGAGGAAGCGGAAGTCGAAACGGAGGCTCCGGCCGAACCGAAACCGCAGGGCGGCGAAGAAAAGCCGCAGGCCGCCGGCAAGGTGCAGAGCGGCACCGGCCTCGACGCCGGCGAAGCCGAAGCCAGCGGCGGCGTTACGCGCAACGAAAGCCTCGGCGGTACGACTGGCGGCGGCGGGGTGAGTGCGCCGGCGGCGACCGCCGGTGTCCAACCCCCGGCCAAAGGGCCCGACGGCGGCTCGCAGTTCGCCACCGGCGGCGCCCCGACCGACGCCAACCCGAGCACGACCATCGCCCCCTTCGGGCCGGCGCCGATCGGCGTGCCCAACTTCGTCATCGATTCCTTCGAGATCCCGCCCTTCCTGCTGCCGATCTACCAGGCCTGCGGCACCGAGTACGGGATTCCATGGGAGGTGCTCGCCTCGATCAACAAAATCGAGACCGCGTTCGGCACCAACCTCAACGTCTCCAGCGCCGGCGCCGTCGGCTGGATGCAGTTCCTCCCCTCGACCTGGGCGACGTACGGCGTGGACGCCAACGGCGACGGGCGCAAAGACCCCTACAACCCGGTCGACGCGATCTGCGCCGCGGCCAACTACCTCAAAGCGAGCGGCGGCACCGATGACCTCTACAACGCGATCCTCTCCTACAACCACGCCGACTGGTACGTGCAGGAGGTGCTGCTCTACGCCCGCGCCTACGGCAAACTGCCGACCGATCTCGTCGGCTCGCTCACCGGCCTGACCGAGGGCGCCCACTTCCCGGTCGCCGCCGACGCCCGCTACGCCGATGACATCTCGGCCCGCGCGGCGCTGAGCAAGGCGACGCCCCAGGTACGCGACGAATACGGCAACGCCGCCGAGGTGATCTCCTCGTCGCCGACCCGGCGCGGGATCAACATCTTCGCCCACGAGGGCGCCCCCGTAGTCGCCGTCAACGACGGCGTGCTCGTCAAGATGGGCAACTCGAAGAAGCTCGGCCGCTACGTCGTCCTGCGCGACGCCTACGGCAACCGCTACATCTACGCCAAGCTCGGCGCGATCGTCCGCAAGCACCGCAGGGTGGTGATGCCCACCGGCAAGGAGAAACGTGTGCCGGTCGACAGCCAGAACATCCGCCCGCGCCTCTACGCGCTGCCGGGCAGGGTCAAGGGCGATCGGCAGGCGCAGGCAAACAAGAGCGTCGACAGCGCCACCGCCAAGGGCGCCGATGGAACCCTCAGGGTGGGGTCGAAGGTTATAGCCGGGACTGTGCTCGCCACGATCGGCGCTGGAGAAGAAGGCATCGACCCCCACATCAACTTCGCGATCCGGCCGGCCGGCAAGGGGGCGCCGCGGATCGACCCGAAGCCGATCCTCGACGGCTGGAAGCTGCTGGAGGCAACGGCGATCTATCGGGCCAACGGTAAGAACCCGTTCACCGCGGACCTCAGCGGCGCCGGCGTGCTGCTGCTCTCCAAGGAGGCGCTGGAGCGCCGGGTGCTCGCCGACGAACACCTCGAAATCTACGACTGCGGCCGCACCGACATCGCCACCGGCAAGATCGACCGCCGCGTCCTGGCGATGCTCGAGTACCTCGTCTCCAAAGGCTTCACGCTGAGCATCAGCGCGCTCGAGTGCGGTCACAGCTACCTGACCGCGTCGGGCAACGTCTCCGAGCACTCGACCGGCGACGCGGTCGACATCCCGACGATCAACGGCGTGCCGGTGACCGGCCACCAGGGGCCCGGCACGCTCACCGACGAGCTGATCCGCACGGTGCTGCAGCTACAGGGGACGATGCACCCCCACCAGGTGATCTCGCTCGAGGACCTGCCCGGCGAAGCCAGCTTCGCCCTGCCGGACCATTACGACCACGTGCACGTCGGCTACCAACCGCTCGTCGGCGCCTTCGGCGAAGAGTTCAACGCCCTGCTCAAACCAGAGCAGTGGCAGCGGCTCACCCATCGCCTCGAGCGAATCGAAAATCCGGACGTGCCGACCGCGCCCTCGGAGTTCTCCTTGCCCGACAAGAGCAAGGGCAAGTCCGGCGGCGGCTCGGGCCGCAGCGGCAGCGGCGACTGAGCATCGAGGAGAATCGGGTCCTCTGACCCAGTTCTTCGGATTCGTGCAGTTCGAGTTCCCCGGTGCGCTTGCCGTCCCGGACGGTCGCTACCTGGCCCGCGGCGACGGGGGGCAGCAGGTGCTCGTGATCGAAACCGTCGGCGCCCCTCCCCCGCCCCGCCGACGGCGGCGACGGCCGAAGGAGTCCGAGCCGGCCACCGAGCCGGCCTCGCTGCCCTTGAGCCGGGTCACCGCTGTGCCGGCTGAGGAGCCCTTCGAGGCGGCCGCCGAAGCCGATGCCTGGCTGGACCAGACCCTCGCCTCCGAGGACTCGATCGACGCAGCGGTGGCGGCGGGGGTGGTCCTGCTCAACCGGGCTGTCCACGCCCACGCCGTGGCTAGCGCCGACCCACTCGGGACCGAACTGAGGGCGGAGCGGGCAGCCGCCGTGCGGATCGGCTACGGCAGCGGCAAGGAGGTCGCATCCGGTCGTTACTCCAGGGCGCATGAGGTCGACGTCCACGGCGGGCAGTCACAGCGCCGCCGCCGCGACGAAGAGCTGCGTCCCCAGGAGCGGGTTGCCGCGGTGCTCGGCGGCCGCGAGCAGCTTGATGCCTGCGAGACGCTCATCCTCCGCGCTCGCGCGGACCTCGACAGCGATCGCCGCCGGGAGGCGGCATTGCAGCTCCGCATCGCTCTGGAGGTGCTCCTGATCGAGCTCGACGGAGCCCTCGCCGACCCCGACCACGACAAGGACATGGCGGAGCTGCAGGCGCGGCGAAGCGAGGTCGGCGAAGCGGCAAACGCAGCGTTGCGCGGCGACCTATCGGTTGACGACGAGCGCCGAGTCACCGAACTGACCGAGATTTGCGAGCGGGTCCTGCGGCGCCGTCGGGTGCTGCGCGGTTAGGAGGGCATCCGGGTAGGGGTGGAACGTCTTGTACTTTTTGGTCGACTGCACCCGGGCGTCAGCACGACCGCGACACATCCAAAAAGTTAAGTGGAACCCCTACCCGGATGCCCTCCACCGGCCTACAGCGCGAGGCGGCGGGCAACAACAGCGTCTTGGAGAGAGCGTGCGATCTCGTGTGCTTCCTCTAGAACGATGTCTTCCAACGAGGGAATGCCGATCACGGTCAGGCCGGCCGCTCGGGCGGCCGCGACGCCGGTTGGCGAGTCCTCGAGCGCGACCACGTCCGGACCGGGCTCGACGCCGAGCCGGCGACAGGCCTCTAAGTAGGGGTCCGGCGCGGGCTTCGGCGCCGCGACCTCGTGGGCGCTGATCACGACGTCGAAGCTGTCGTCGAAGCTGACTATCTCCAGCGAGCGACGTACAAACTCGAGTGGCGAGTTGGAAACCAGGCCGATCGGCGTTCCCCGCTGCTTCAGCGTGTGAAGGAGCTCGCGGGCGCCGAGCATCGCCTCCACCCCGTGCTCGAGCTCGGCGATCACCAACTCGTTCAGCTCCTCGATCAGATCGGTCGCCCGACCCGGCTCGCCGAGGCGCCGCTCGAGGATGCCGCCGGCGATCTCGGCCGAGGTACCGACCAGCTCGCGCTTGTGCGACGGGGTGAAATCGAGCCCGCGGCGCTCGAAGAGGTCGCGCTCGGCTCGCGTCCAGACGGACTCGGTGTCGAGCAGCAGGCCGTCGTTGTCGAAGACGACAGCAGCGGGAGGCGCGAGGGTCACGCCGGGATCATCGCGAAACGGCCCGCACGGGGGGCGTGCCGGTGATCAAGGGTCCATATGGGCCTCTGATCACCGGCACGTCATGGGTAGGGTTGGCTGGTGCCCTTTCA
>DASUZP010000049.1:0-38353 GCA_036376775.1 Solirubrobacterales bacterium
AGGACCACGCCGAGCTCGACCTCGACCTGATCGTCGCCGGCACCAGCGAGGCGATCCTGATGGTCGAGGCCGGTGCCAGCGGCGTCACCGAGCAGGAGATCCTCGACGCGCTCGACATCGCCCACGGCGAGATCAAGAAGCTCGTCGCCGCGATGGAAGAGCTACAGCAGAAAGCCGGCAAGGAGAAGATGGAGGTCGAAGCGCCCTCGATCGACGAGGGGCTGCTCGGCGACATCCGCTCTTCCCATGGCCAGGCTCTGGTCGACGCGATCGCCACCGAGGGCAAGCTCGAGCGCTACGAGGCGATCGACAAGGTCAAGGAGGAGGTCGTCGCCCAGCATGCGCCGGAGAACGACGAGGACGCCGACTCCGACCGCAAGGCGGAGGTCGCCACCGCCTTCGACAGCATCGAGAAGGAAACGATCCGCAAGGCGATCGCCGTCGACAAGAAGCGCCCCGACGGCCGCGCCCAGGACGAGATCCGGCCGATCGAGTGCGAGGTCGACATCTCCCCCCGCGTGCACGGCTCCGCCCTGTTCACCCGCGGTGAGACGCAGATCCTCTCCAACGCCGCGCTCGGCACGACCCGCATGGACATGCGGATCGACACGCTCGGCCTGGAGACCTCGAAAAAATTCTGGCACCACTACAACTTCCCGCCCTTCTCGGTCGGCGAGGCCGGCTTCATGCGCGGCCCGAAGCGTCGCGACATCGGCCACGGCGCGCTCGCCGAGCGGGCCCTGGCCGCGACCGTTCCCTCCGAAGAGGACTTTCCCTATGTGATCCGGGTCGTCTCGGAGACGCTGGAGTCCAACGGATCCTCGTCGATGGGTTCGGTCTGCGCCTCCTCGATGGCGCTGCAGGCGGCGGGCGTGCCGGTCAGCGCCCCGGTCGCCGGTGTCGCCATGGGCCTGATCAAGGAGGGCGACGACTACATCGTCCTCACCGACATCGCCGGCGTCGAGGACCACCTCGGCGACATGGACTTCAAGGTCGCCGGCACCGCAGACGGGATCACCGCGCTGCAGATGGACATCAAGATCACCGGTGTCACCTTCGAGATCCTCACCGATGCGCTCGAGCAGGCCAACAAGGGCCGCCAGTTCATCCTCGGCAAGATGGCCGAGGCGATCGACGGCCCGCGCGAGACGCTCTCCAAGCACGCGCCGCGGATCGAGGCGATCAAGATCGACCAGGAGAAGATCGGCGCCGTGATCGGCAAAGGCGGCGAAACGATTCGCGCCCTCTGCGAGGAGTTCGAAGCCGAAATCGACGTCGAGGACGACGGCACGATCCGGATCTACGCCCCGACCGGCGAACTGGTCGAAGCCTGTGTGGCGCGGATCGAGTCGATGACCAAGGAGGCGGAGATCGGCGACCGCTACAACGCCGCCAAAGTCGTCAAGACGACCACCTTCGGCGCCTTCGTCGAGCTGGTCAAGGGCACCGACGGTCTCCTGCACATCTCCAACGTGAAGCCGGGTGAGCGGGTCGACTCGGTCGACGACGTGCTCAGCTCCGGCGATGTGATCGACGTCACCGTGGTCGAGGTCGATCGCGAGCGCGGTCGCATCGGTCTGCGGCTCTCCGACGACCCGTCGGTGGCCGGTAAAACCGCCGAGGAGCTGGCCGCGGTCGGCTCCGGCGACGGTGGCCCGCGTCGTAACGGCGGCGATCGCGATCGCGGTGGCCGCGGTGGCGGAGGCGGCGGCCGTCGTCGCGAGCGCGAGCGTCGTAACTAGTTTGAGCGCCGCGCAGCTCACCGAGCTCGGCTCGGGCGTCCGGGTCGTGACCGAGGAGGTTCCCTCGGTCCGCTCCGTGGCGCTCGGGCTCTGGGTTCGCACCGGCTCCAGGAACGAGACCCCGGCCCAGGCCGGGGTCTCGCACTTCCTCGAGCACCTGCTGTTCAAGGGGACCGCGCGCCACTCGGCGATCGAGATCTCCGAGCTCTTCGACGGGCTCGGTGCCTCGGTCAACGCGGCGACCGGCAAGGAGACGACTCACCTGCACGCCCGCTTCCTCGACGAGCACACCGAGGAGGTCTTCGATCTGTTGGCGGAGATGCTGCTGGCGCCCACCTATCCGGACATCGACTCCGAGCGCGACGTCGTGCTGGAGGAGATCGCGATGTATGAGGACGAGCCGCAGGACCGCGTCCACGACATCCTCGCCGGCGCCGTCTTCGGCGAGCACCCGTTGGGGCGGCGCGTGCTCGGCGAGGCCGAGGTGATCTCCTCGATCCCGGTGCCCGACATCGAGGCCTACCGCAGTGGGCGCTACACCGGCCCGCACGTCGTCGTCGGCGCCGCCGGTCATCTCGACCACCAGCGGATCGTCGCTCTGGCCGAGCGGCTCGTCTCGCCGCCGAGCGGCGCCAATGGCGGCGATCCGGTCCCGACCGACGGCGCCGCCCGCTTGCGCTTCTATCCGAAGGACACCGAGCAGTACCACATCTGCTTCGGCGCGACCGGGATCGTCCGCGACGACGAGCGCCGCTACGGGCTCGCCGTGCTCGACTCGATCTTCGGCGGCTCGACCTCCTCGCGCCTCTTCCGCGAGGTGCGCGAGAAGCGCGGCCTCGCCTACTCGGTCGGCTCCTACAACGAGCAGTACACCGACTCCGGCATGGTTGCGACCTACGTCGGCACCCGCGAGGACAACGTCGAGGAGGCCTGTGCCGTGATCGGCGCCGAGCTGGAACGGCTGCGCAGCGAGCCCGTTTCCGGCGAGGAGTTGGCTCGGGCGAAGGAGAACGTCAAGGGTCGCCTCGTGCTCTCTTCGGAGTCGACCGCGGCGCGGATGTCGCGGATCTCGCGCTCGACGCTCTTCAACCTGCCGATCGAAAGCCTCGACTCGATGCTGGCCAAGGTCGACGCGGTCAGCGTCGAGGAGTTGAGCGGGCTGGCAAGCGAGCTCTACGGCGCCGAGCGGCTCTCGGCAGCCTGCGTCGGCCGCGACGAGGAGTGCTTCCGCAAGGCGCTCGCCCCCGTCAGCGAGGGACTACAAGACGCCGCCTCCTCTGCTCCCGCGAATGCCTGAGGAATCGGATATGGACAGGGATTCGCTCCCGCGTCCGGGGCGGCTCACCGCGTGATCCGCGTCGCGGTCTCCGGCGCCGCCGGCCGCATGGGCCGCACGGTCTGCGAAGCGGTTGAGGGCGCCGAGGGTATGGATCTGGTCGCGAAGGCCGATCCGGCGCTCGGAGTCGAGCTGGCAGATGTCCTGGGGGACGCCGACGTCGTCGTCGACTTCACCACCCCGGACACGGCCCTGGCCAACGCGAAGGCCTGTCTGCAGGCAGGCGTGCACGTCATCGTCGGCACCACCGGCTTCGATCTCGATGCATTGCGAGGCGCAGCCGAAGCAAGCGAGGCCAACTGCTTTGTCGCCCCCAACTTCGCGATCGGCGCGGTACTGCTGATGGAGGTCGCGCAGACGATCGCCCGCCACATGCCCGAGTGCGAGATCGTCGAGTTGCACCACGACCGCAAGCTCGACGCGCCCTCAGGTACGGCGAAGCGGACCGCCGAACTGATCGCCGCGGCCGGCGGCAACGTCCATGAGCCGATCCACTCGGTGCGGCTGCCGGGCCTGGTCGCCCACCAGGAAGCGATCTTCGGCGGCGAGGGGCAGACGCTCTCGATCCGCCACGACTCGATCGACCGCGTCTCGTTCATGCCGGGTGTCGTTCTGGCCGTGCGCCGGGTCGCCGACCTGCCCGACCGCTTCACGGTCGGCCTCGAGAAGCTGTTGTAGGTTCATGCGATGAGCGACGAGCTGGCGCGCCTGGACGCGACCGCCCAAGCAGACCTGGTCCGTGACGGGGAGGCGACGCCGACCGAGCTGGTCGAAGCGGCGATCGCCCGGATCGAGGCGACCGACGGCGAGATCAACGCCGTGATCCACCCGCTCTTCGAGGAAGGGCTGGAGGCGGCTCGCGGCGAGCTCCCCGACGGGCCCTTCAAGGGCGTCCCCTTCCTGCTCAAGGACCTCGGCGCGGCCTTCGCCGGCCAGCCGCTGCACCTGGGCATGAGTTATCTGAAGGAACGCGATTTCCGCGCGCCGATGGACACCTACCTGGCGCAGCGTTTCCGCGCCGCCGGGCTGGTCACGATCGGCAAGACGAGTTGCCCCGAGCTCGGCATTCTGCCGACGACCGAGCCACGTGCCTACGGGGCGACGCGTAATCCCTGGGATCTGGAGCGTACGACGGGCGGGTCAAGCGGGGGCTCTGCCGCAGCGGTTGCGGCGGGAATGGTGCCGATGGCGCACGCCAACGACGGCGGCGGCTCGATCCGCATTCCGGCCTCCAACTGCGGCCTGGTCGGCCTCAAGCCGAGCCGGCAGCGTACCAGCGAGGGCCCGATCGCCGGTGACTTCATGTCGGGCCTGACCGCGGAGCTCTGCGTCTCGCGCTCCGTTCGCGACACCGCGGCCCTGCTCGACGCGGTCCACGGTCCGGCACCGGGAGATCCTTACGTCGCCCCACCGCCACTGCGGCCCTACGCCGAAGAGGTCGGAGCCGACCCCGGCAAGCTGCGGATCGCCCTCTGGACCGAGACCGTGATCGAGCAGGACGCCGATCCCGAGGTCGTGGCCGCGGCGGGGGCTGCGGCAAAGACGCTGGAAGGCTGCGGTCACACGGTCGAGCAACCGGACCTGGGCATGCTGCAGAGCATCCCCATCATCGAGCCCTTCCTGGTGCGCTGGGCCGCCGGGCAGGCATCGACGCTGGACCAGCTCGGCGTGATCGGCGGGGCGCCGATCGGACCCGACGACGTCGAGCCGCTGACCTGGGCGCTCGCGGAGATCGGGCGCGCTCGCAGCGCGGGCGAGTACCTGACTGCGGTCGGGCAGCACCAAGCGATGTCGCGCATGCTCGCCGGCATCCACGAGTCCGGCTTCGATCTGCTGCTGACGCCGACCATGGGCGAGCCGCCGCCGCCGCTCGGCACCTTCGACGACTCCGGGCCAGACCCGATGGCTGCCTTCGAGCGGGCTTTTCTGGCGGGCTGCTTCACCGCGGCCTTCAACGCCACCGGGCAGCCGGCGATCTCGCTGCCACTGCACTGGACCGAGGACGGCCTTCCGGTTGGCGTACAGCTCGTGGCGCCGCTGGGGCGAGAGGATCTGCTGCTGCGGGTCGCTGCTCAGCTGGAGCAGGCGGTGCCGTGGGCCGATCGCACAGCACCCACCTTCGCCGTATGACCGCCCCGATACCCTGCCAGCGATGAGCGAGATCCGCGGTGTCATAACGGCGATGGCCACCCCCTTCGACCGCGAGGGGGGAGTGGACGAGCCGGCGGCCCGTCGGCTCGCCTCCCATCTGGTCGAGCATGGCTCGCACGGTTTGGTCGTCGCCGGCTCGTCCGGCGAGGCGGCGACGCTCGACGACGAGGAGCACATCGGCCTGCTGCGGGCGGTGGTCGACGACGTCGGCGGCCGGGCCCATGTCTATTGCGGCACGGGCACCAACGACACCCGCCACTCGATCGAGCTGACCAAGGCCGCCGCAGATGCGGGGGCCGAGGCGGCGTTGATCGTCACGCCGTACTACAACAAGCCGACCAAGCCCGGCCTGCGGGCCCACTTCGAGGCGATCGCCGCGGCCGTTCCCGATCTTCCCCTGATCGCCTACAACATCCCTTCCCGCGTGGTGGTGAACGTTCCCCCTGCCGACCTCGCCGAGCTGGCCGAGATCGACAGCGTCGTCGCTGTCAAGCAGGCCAACAACGACGAGCTCGGCCCGATCGCGGGCCTCGACGTGCTCGCCGGCAACGACGAAATATTCCTGCGTACGCTCGAGCTGGGCCTGGCCGGCGGCATCCTCGTCGCCTCCAATCTGGTCGGCGAGCAGATGCGCGCGATCTGGGATGCGGTTCAGGCCGGGGACCTCGAGCGTGCCCGCGAGATCGACGCCGGCCTGAAGCCGCTTTACGACGTGCTCGGCCTCGTCACCAACCCGATCCCGCTCAAGGCGGCGCTGGAGATGGCGGGCCTGATTCCCGCCGGCGACCTGCGGCTGCCCCTGGTCGAGGTCGATTCCGAGCAGCGCGCCGCCGTGCGTGCAGCGCTCGACGCCGTCGGCGTGCCGGTGGCCTCCTAGCCGATGGCGGCGAAGCTGCGAGTTCTGCCGCTCGGCGGCCTGGGCGAGATCGGCAAGAACATGACCGTGATCGAGTACGACGGGAAGATCGTCGTGGTCGACACCGGGTTGATGTTCCCGACCCCGGAGATGCTCGGCATCGACCTGGTGCTTCCCGACTTCTCCTACCTGCGCGATCGGGTCGACGACATCGAGGCGATCGTCCTCACCCACGGCCACGAGGACCACGTCGGCGCGCTGCCCTACGTACTGCGTGAGATCGGCATGCCGCCGGTGATCTACGGCGGCCTGCTGACGGTGGGCATGGTCCGCTCCAAGCTCGACGAGCACAAGATGAAGGACGCGCCGCTGGAGGAGCTGCCGGCCGGCAAGAAAGTCCAGCTGGGTCCCTTCGAGCTCGAGCTGGTCCATCTCTCCCACTCGATCCCCGACATGCGGGGAGTGATCCTCGGCACCGAGGTCGGCAAGATCCTGATGACCGGCGACTACAAGTTCGACCAGACGCCGGTCGACGGCCGCCCCGCCGATATCTCACGGCTCGCCCAGCTCGGCCGCGAAGGCCTGCTGCTGCTCTGCGGCGACTCGACCAACGCCGACCGGCCGGGGATCGCGCCGTCGGAGTCGAGCGTCGGGCCGGCGTTGCTGGAGACCTTCTCGGCCTGCAAAGGGCGGGTCATCGTCACCTCCTTTGCCTCCAACATCCACCGCGTGCAGCAGGTGATCGACGCCGCCGTCGCGCTCGACCGCCGCGTCGCTCTGGTCGGCCGCTCGATGCGCAAGAACTTCAACATCGCCTCCAACCTCGGTATCGCCAATGCGCCCTCGGGTCTTTTCATCCAGCCGCGCGAGATCGAGGACTTTCCCGACGAGAAGGTGATCGTGATCTCCACCGGCAGCCAGGGCGAGCCGCTTTCGGCGCTGCGGCGGATGGCCAACAACGACCATCGCGACGTCGAGCTGCACTCCGGCGACACCGTCGTCTTCTCGGCGACGCCGGTGCCGGGCAACGAGCGCGCCGTCAACGAAACGATCGACCGGATCTACGAGATCGGCGCCTCCGTCGTCACCGCCAAAGACGCGCCGATCCACGCTTCCGGTCACGGCTGGCAGGAGGAGCTGAAGCTGATGCTCAACCTGACCAAGCCGCGCTACGTGATGCCGATCCACGGCGATCACCAGCGGCTGCGCCTGCACGCCGGTCTCGCTCACTCGGTCGGGATCGACCCCGAGAACGTCTTTCAGGGACGTAACGGCCTGCCGCTGGAGCTGGACGCCAGCGGAGCGCGCTTCGGCAAGGAGATCCACGCCGGCGTCGTCTACGTCGACGGCGTCAACGTCGGCGAGCCCGACGACGTGGCGCTGCGCGACCGGCGCGAGATCTCCGCCGACGGCATCTTCATCGTCGTCGCGACGATCTCCGCTGAGGACGGCAGCGTCGTCGCCGATCCCGAGGCGATCGTGCGCGGCGTCGCCCTGCCCGAGGGCGAGGAGTCGCTGGTCGAAGAGCTCAAGGACGTGGTCGAGGACTCGCTCGAGGATGCCGCCGAGGCCGGCACTCGCGAGGTCCACCTGATCCAGGAAGACGTCCACGAGGCGATCGCCAAG
Source organism: Solirubrobacterales bacterium (assembly GCA_036376775.1). Classification (GTDB taxonomy): domain Bacteria; phylum Actinomycetota; class Thermoleophilia; order Solirubrobacterales; family 70-9; genus VRUE01. The sequence continues at coordinate 7,712 of DASUZP010000049.1, forward strand.
CTCGTCTACGAGAAGCTGCGCAGCCGACCGATGATCCTCCCGGTCGTGGTCGAGGTATAGCGCCGGCGGGCGGGTCCTATCGCGGCAGGTGACCCACCACCCCTGCGGTAGCTAAAGCTCCTCGGGGTGGTGCCCCCTACCGCGCCACCCGCCCGATTGGCCACTGAGCTGAAAGAAAAAAGGCCCGCCGGTCGCGTTGGGGAGAACCGGCGGGCCCTTGTGTCTCGTCCAGCGGGGAAGCTAATTCGGGCTTTTAAAGCCGGTCTAAAGTCGGGTTAATTCTCCGCTCAGACTTGGCTCCGTGCAGGGGCAGTCTGACGCTAAAGAGGGCGCCGCCCAGGTCCGATCCGGTGACTTCGGCCCTGCCGCCGTGCGAACCGGCGACGGCGCTGACGATCGAGAGCCCGAGGCCGCTGCCGCCGCCGACCGCGGTGTCGGCCGGGCCTTCGCCGCGGACGAAGCGATCGAAGATCTGCTCGCGCTTCTCGGCCGGCACGCCGGGACCGTCGTCGCCGACCTCGACCACGGCCTCGGATCCCTCGGACCGTAGTCGCAGCTCGATCGTCGAGCCCAGGGGCGTGTGGCGAACCGCGTTATCGAGCAGGTTGAGCACCATCCGGTGCAGCTCGTCGGCGTTGCCGTCAACGGGCAGAGGTTGCTCATTCTCGACTTTCAGCTGCCGTTCGCCGATCGTCGGGGCAACCTCGGCAGCGGCGTGGCCCGCCACTTCGGCCAGGTCGCAAAGGGTGCGGCTGCCGACCCGGCCGGCGTCGGCGCGTGCGAGGAGGAGCAGGTCGCCGACGAGCCGACTCATGCGGCTCGAGGAGCGCAGCGCAGAGGCGAGCATTTCCCGCTCGTCCTCGTGGGCGGGACCCTCCAGCGAAGCCTGCAGCAGCTCCAGGTTGGCGAGGATGCTGGTCAGCGGGGTGCGCAGCTCGTGCGAGGCGTCGGCGACGAACTTGCGCTGCCGCTTTAACGCCGCTTCGCGCTCGGCTCGCGCGGCGTCGAGCGAGCGCAGCATCTGCTCCAGGGTCCTCGCCAGTTCGCCCACCTCGTCGTCGACGCGCGGTTGCGGCATGTGGCTGGAGGGGTCGCCGGTGTTGGCGATTGTGCGCGCCGTCGCCGTCAGCGAGGAGATCGGCCGCATTGCCCGCCGGGCGATGGCGACGCCGGCGAAGCTGGCGAGCAGCGTCGCGCCGAGCACGCCCGCGGCGATGAACAGCCAGAGGCGACCGATGGTCGAGTCGACATGTTGCTCGTTGCGTCCGTACTGGACGTAGCCGGCGATCCGGCCGCTCTGGCGGCTGCGCAGGACGAGGGTCGCCACCCGCATGTCGCCCACTTCTTGGATTCCGGGAACCGGCGGCCCGAGTTCCGCCGCATTCGGGCTGGAATCGAGTTCGCGACCGCGGGCGTCGTAGATCCGCGCCGAAGCGTCGTTGGGGCTGACGAAATCGCCCAGGTCGGGCTCTTCGGTGATCAGCGTGTTGGTGATCGTGTCGATGATCCGGACCTGCGAGGCAAGCGTCGAGACGGCACCCTTCACCTCGCGATTGAAGTCGTCGCGCACGCGCTGAGCGGCGAGGTTGCCGACGATCGCCCCGAACAGCACCAGGATCGCCAGGGTCAGGCCGGCCGAGACGGCGGCCAGGCGCCAGCGGACAGGCCAATTACCCGGGCGGAGCACGCTCCGGCGCCCCTAGGCCTTTAAGACGTAGCCGGCGCCGCGTTTGGTGTGCAGCAGGCGTCTCTCGGTGCCATCCTCGAGCTTGCGGCGGAGGTTCGAGATGAAGACGTCGATCGTGTTGGTCGCCGCCATCGGGTCATAGCCCCAGACCTCGTCCAGCAGCCGCTCGCGGGAGACGACGAGGCGCTCGTTGTGCATCAGGTATTCGAGCAGCTCGAACTCGCGATTGGTGAGCTCGATCTCGCGCTCGCCGCGCCGCACCTCGCGCGTGTCGGGGTTGAGGGTCAGATCGCCCACCTGCAGCGAAGCGGAGCCGCGGGGTGGACGCCGTCGCAGCAGCGCGCGGATCCGAGCCAGCAGCTCCTTGCGCTCGAACGGCTTGACCAGGTAGTCGTCGGCGCCGCTGTCGAGACCGCCGACCCGATCCGCGGTCTCGCTGCGCGCGGTGAGCATCAGGATCGGCACGTCGCTGTCGGCGCGCAGTCGGCGGCAGACCTCGACCCCGTCGAGCCGCGGTAGGCCGAGATCGAGCACGACCAGATCGGGGACAAAGCCGGCGGCAACGTCCAGCGCCTCGACCCCGTCGCCGGACGTGCGCACTTCATAGCCCTCGTTGCGCAGGGACCGCCGCAGCACATCGGCGATCTCCTCATCGTCCTCGACGACAAGTACGCGCCCCTCCGCCAGGTCGGTCTCGTTTGTAAGCACGAAAGCGATGTTAGCCCGAGCGGGCGCAATCTCCCCCTGCTTTTAGGGTGAATTTAAGGCCAGGCAACCCCGGTACCGCGATCTCCCCGGTCAAACTGGGTCGACGCGACTTAGAACCTGTCTCAGGCGCACTTCCGTACGCATATAGCGCGGAAGGCGCGGGTTTTGGGCAATTGCCATCTGCCTCGATTGGCATGATCGAGCGCAGCCCGTGAGTACGCCTGCCGCCGTTCATCTCCATGCCCACAGCGAGTATTCGCTGCTCGATGGCGCCTGCAAGATCGACGCGATGGCGGCGCGGGCGGCGGAGCTGGGGCAGCCGGCCCTGGGGCTTACCGACCACGGCGTGATGAACGGTGCCGTCGATCTCTACAAGGCCTGTCAGAAGCACGGGATCAAGCCGATCGCGGGGCTCGAGGCTTACCTCGTCGACGACGTCAAGACGATCAAGGAGAAGCCCAAGTACGAGCGCAATCACCTCACCCTGCTGGCCGAAAGCGACGCCGGCTTCGCCAACCTGGTCAAGCTCACCTCGGCCGGCTTCCTGGAGGGCTTTTCGCGCGGCAAGGCCAACGTCGACATGGAGATGCTCGCCGCCCATGCCGACGGGGTCATCGTCCTCACCGGCTGCCTCGCGTCGCGCTTCTGCCGCCGCCTGGTCGAAGAGCGCGCCGACGACGCCCGCAGCCATCTCGACGACCTGATCCAGGCCTTCGGCCCCGAGCAGGTCTACTTCGAGGTGCAGAAAAACGGCATCGAGGAGCAGGAGAAGGCCAATCAGGGGATCGTCCGCTTCGCCCGCGAGCTGGGCCGGCCGCTGGTCGGCACCGCCGACGTCCACTACCTGCGCCGCGAGGACTTCGACAACCACGCGGCGCTGCTCTGCGTGCAGACCAAGTCGACCCTCGAGGCGCCGAAGATGAGCTTCGACACCAACGAGTTCTTCCTCAAGAGCAACGAGGAGATGGCCGACTCGTTCGCCGAGTGGCCGGAGGCGATCCCGACGACGCTGGAGATCGCCGAGCGCTGCTCGCTGGATATCGAGCTGGGCAGCCTGCTGCTGCCCCGCTACCCGACCGAGGACGGCGAGGAGCCGGAGACGATGCTGCGGCGGATCGCCGGCGAGGGTCTGCGGGGCCGCTACGGCGACCCCGCTCCGGCCGAGGCCGTGGAGCGGATGGAGTTCGAGCTCGGCGTGATCGAGGAGATGGGCTTCTCCTCCTACTTCCTGATCGTCTGGGACTTTGTCCGCTACGCCAAGGAGAACGGCGTCGCCGTCGGTCCCGGGCGTGGCTCGGCGGCGGGTTCGATCGTCTCCTACGCGCTCAAGATCACCGACCTCGATCCGCTCGCCGAGGGCCTGATCTTCGAGCGTTTCCTCAACCCCGGGCGCAAATCGATGCCGGACATCGACATCGACTTCTCCGTCCGCGGGCGCGAGCGGATGATCCGCTACGTCGCCGACAAGTACGGCCGCGAGTCGGTGGCCCAGATCATCACCTTCGGCAAGATGGCGCCGCGCGCGGCGACCCGCGACGCCGCGCGGGTGCTCGGCTTCGACTACGGCAGCGGCGATCGTCTCGCCAAGCAGATCCCAGAGCCGATCATGGGCCGCAGCCCCTCCTTCGAGGAATGCCTGAAGCAGGGTCAGGAGTTGAAACGGACCTACGACGCCGAGCCAGACGCGAAGCGGATCATCGATGTCGCTCAGGGGCTCGAGGGGATAATCCGCAACAACTCGATCCACGCCGCCGCGGTGGTGATCGCCGACCGGCCGTTGCACGAGGTGGTGCCGTTGCAGCTGGCGGAGGACCGCAACGCGCCCGCGACCGGTAACGGCAACGGCGGTGGCAAGCCGGAGCGCCAGTACAAGATCGTCACCCAGTACTCGATGGGCCCGATCGAGGAGATCGGCCTGCTGAAGATGGACTTCCTCGGCCTGCGCAACCTCGACGTGATCGAGGACGCGATCGAGATCATCGGGCGCTCGCGCGGCGAGCGGATCGACATGGAGAAGATCCCGATCGACGACGCGAAGACCTACGCGATGCTCGCCAAAGGCGACTCGACCGGCGTTTTCCAGCTCGAGTCCGAGGGCATGCGCGAGGCGATGAAGAAGGTGCGGCCGACCGAGTTCGGCGACATCGTCGCGCTTGTCTCGCTCTACCGGCCCGGGGCGATGGCCTACATCCCCGCCTACGCCAAGGGGAAGCGGGATCCATCCTCGGTCACTTACCCCGACGAGCGCCTGCGCGCGATCACCGAGCCCACCTATGGCTGCGTCATCTACCAGGAGCAGCTGATGGAGATCGCGCGTTCGATGGCGGGCTTCTCGGGTGCCGAGGCGGACGACCTGCGCAAGGCGATCGGCAAGAAGAAGCGCGACCTGATGGCGACGATGAAGGACAAATTCATGCAGGGCCTGGCTGGGTCCGGGACCGCTGCGGCGGTTGCAAAGGATCTCTGGAAGCTGAACGAAGCGGCCGCCGACTACTCCTTCAACAAGTCCCACGCCGCCTGCTACGGGCTGATCTCCTACCGCACCGCCTATCTCAAGGCCAACTACCCGGCCGAGTACATGGCGGCGGTGATCTCCTCGGTGATGAACACCAAAGACAAGGTGCCCTTCTTCGTCAACCGTTGTGCGGAGATGGGGATCGACGTCCTGCCGCCCGACGTCAACTCCTCCGACCACAGCTTCGTCGTCTCCGAGAAGGCAATCCGTTTCGGCCTCGACGCGGTTAAGAACGTCGGTCACGCGGCGGTCGAGGCGATCCTGCGTGCCCGCGAGGATGCGCCGATCGACACGATCTGGGATTTCTGCGAGCGGGTCGACTCGCGCGCTGTCAACAAACGGGCGATCGAATGCCTGATCAAGTGCGGCGCCCTCGACTCGACGGAGGCGACCCGCAAGGGGATGCTCGAGGCGCTGCCGGCGGCTCAATCGGCCGGGCAGAAAGCCCAAGAGGACGCCCAGCTCGGCCAGGGCTCGATCTTCGACTTCGGCGACGCCGCGACGAGCGGGGGAGAGGGGGGCGCCTCGAGCTCCCATCACCGACCGCCGATTTCAGCCGCCGAGTTCGAGCGCCGCGAACTGCTGGCGCTGGAGAAGGAGACGCTCGGTACTTACCTCTCCTCGCATCCTCTCTCCGAAGTGCGCGAGGCCCTGCGCGCTCGCGTCGACTGCAGCCTTGCGGATCTGGCGAACAAGCCCGACGGGGCCTGGGTCACCGTCGGCGGCATCGTCGCCGAGAGCAAAAAAATCCGCACCAAGAGCGGCAGCCAGATGATGTTCGCGACTCTCGACGACGTCGAGGGCCAGGTCGAGATGCTCGTCTTCAAGGCCGATCAGGCGGAGAGCGCCGGGGCGATCGAGACCGATGCCGTCGTCCTCGTGCGCGGCCGCATCGACCATAAGGATCGGGGCGAGACGAAGCTGGTGGTACAGCAGGCGGAGCGCTTCGAACCCGGTGCCGAGGAGATGGCCATGGCAACGGCAGCGGCGGGCGCGCCGGCGGAGCCGCTGAAGCTGACGATCGATTCAACGAGCTTTGACAATCCCCATCTGATCGAGGAACTGAAGACGATTCTCGCCGACCACAAGGGCGACGCCGAGGTCTACCTGGCGATTCCCGGGCAGGACGGCAAGGCACGCCAGTGGAAGCTGGGCGAGGAGTTCAAGGTCCGCCACTCGAGCAAGCTGCGCGCCGAGTTGGACCACGTCCTAGGCAGCAGCGCTCTGGCTGCCTAGACTTTGGCTGTGCCCACTACGCGCCAGAAGACCGGTGAGTGTCGCCAGTGCCGTTCTTTCTGCGATCAAATGGTCGAGCCTCGCGGCTGTGTCGAAATCGGCTGTCGTTATCTCTACAGCGTCGTCGACGGTCTGACCGGCACCCAGTATGTCGGCTGCATGCAGGGGGTCTACGGCGCCAAGGTCGAGCTCGACGCCGTGCAGCAACCGGGCGGTTTCGGCGGGGTCAAGGTGACCGGTAGCGCGCTGCCCCACTGCCCCTTCTCGGTCGAGCGTGCATACGTCGGCACCGGCCCCGAGTACGACTGCGTCAACCGGCGCTTCTTCGATTGCAGCGATGGTGGCCCGGAAGGGTTGCGCGCGTTCGACCTGCGCGATCTTGCATCGGAGTCTCCCGGCTTATAAGTCGACACGATTCCGTGTAGGATTGCCACCATGAGCGATTCTTCGGCGGTGGCAGAGGCAGAGCAACTCGTGGCAGAGGCGGCAGACGGCGATGGCGCCGCGGGCCCCAAGTTCACGCTGGAGCTGAACCAGGATCAGCAGGACATCCGCGATTGGGTGCACGGCTTTGCCGAGGGCGTCGTGCGGCCCGCGGCGGCGGAGTGGGACGAGCGTGAGGAGACGCCCTGGCCGGTGATCCAGGAGGCCGCCAAGATCGGCCTCTATGGATTCGAAGCACTGGGCCAGTTCTTCGCCGACGACAGCGGCCTGACGCTGCCGATCGCCAACGAGGAGCTGTTCTGGGGAGATGCCGGCATCGGCATGGCGATCATGGGCACCTCGCTCGCCGTCGCCGCGATCTTCGGGCAGGGGACCCCGGAGCAGATGGGCGAGTGGATCCCGCAGTGCTTCGGCACCGCGGACGAGCCCAAGGTCGCCGCATTCTGTTCCTCGGAGCCCGACGCTGGCTCCGATGTGGCGGCGATCCGCACCACCGCCAAGTACGACGAGGCGACCGACGAGTGGGTGTTGAACGGCCAGAAGGCCTGGGCGACCAACGGCGGCATCGCCGACGTCCACGTGGTGATCGCCTCGGTCGACCGCGAGCTGCGCTCGCGCGGACACGCCGCCTTCGTCATCCCGCCCGGCACGAAGGGCTGCGAGCAGGGCGCCAAGGTCAAGAAGCACGGCCTGCGCGCCTCCCACACGGCGGACGTCCACCTCGACGACTGCCGCATCCCGGGCTCCTGCCTGCTGGGTGGCAAAGAGAAGCTCGACGAGCGCCTGGCCCGCGTGCGCGAGGGCAAGAGCTCCAAATCGCAGGCGGCGATGCAGACCTTCGAGGCCAGCCGACCGACCGTCGGTGCGCAGGCGATCGGGATTGCCCGCGCCGCCTATGAGTACGCGCTCGAGTACGCCAAAGAGCGGCAGCAGTTCGGCAAGGCGATCGTCGAGAACCAGTCGATCGCCTTCGCCCTCGCCGATATGAAGATGGAGATCGACGCCGCCCGGCTGCTGGTCTGGCGCGCCGCCTGGATGGGTCGCTCCGGCCAGAAGTTCGAGAACGCTGAGGGCTCGATGTCGAAGCTGAAGGCGGGAGAGGTCGCCGTCTGGGCGACCGAGCGGGCGATCCAGATCCTCGGCGGCAACGGCTACACGCGCGAGTTCCCGGTCGAGCGGATGCACCGCGACGCGAAGATCTACACGATCTTCGAGGGCACCTCCGAGATCCAGCGCCTGGTCATCTCCCGCGCGATCTCCGGCGTCCACATTAAATAGATCTGAGCCGGGAGGGACGGGAGCGCCGGTAGTCCTCTGGTCGAATTGATGTCGCACGCGCGCTTTGCGCGCTTAGCGACGATGTTGGTGCGCGGCTATTGCCGCGCAGAAGACAGATTGCATATCGCCGCCTCCGGCGACATTCGACCAGAGGACTACCGGCGCTCCCGATCCACACAAGCTCAAATACGCCTGGATCCCGTCGCCCCAGCTTTCAGTGAAGAGGGTCTGTGACGTGCGGCTCGTCTCCGGTGAGCTGAGCCGTGCTGCGGTGCGCCTTATGTGTCTCTGAGAGACATAAAGCGCACCGGAGCTGCACCGTGGTAGGCGCGAAGCGCGTGCGGCATCGATGAACGCCCGCATAATCTCGATATTCACGGCGACGGCGCGCTTGCTGCGCAGGACGCTCGAGAGCATCGCTACGCCCTGCTCGGTGAACACGTATGGCGCATAGAGTCGACCACCGTGCCCGACGCTTGAGGTGCCAAGCTGGCTCCTCAAGTCTGCGAGCTCGTCCGCAGTCAGACGGAACACGAAATCGGACGGAAGCGGTCTTCGTTGCGACGTACCGTCCGGGTTAAGACTTTGGTTTCGACCCCGTACAGCTTGGCCAAATCTTGATCGAGCATGACTTGGCGACTCCGGACCACAAGAATCCGAGCTTGGATTATGCGCTCGGTGAGAGGTGGCGGTGTGCTCTCGCGGGAATGTCGCGAAGCGGCGATATGCAATCCGATTCTGCGCGGCGTTAGCCGCGCTCCAGCATCGTCGCTAAGCGCGAAGCGCGTGCGACCCCAATTCACGCGAGAGCACACCGCCACCTCTCACTTCTGGCGGCGTTTGAGCCCGGTCTGCCGCAGGCGCTTCGCTGCCGCCACTTCTTTCTTGTCCGGACCTTTCTTGTTCGGCCCGGGCGTCTCCAGGGTCGCCGGCAGGCCCTCGAAGCGAGGCTCGGAGAGGAAGGCGGCAAGGCCCTGCTTGCCCATCTCGCCTTTGCCGATGTTGGCGTGGCGGTCGCGGCAGGAGCCGAGTGGGGCGGCGGCGTCGTTGACGTGGAGGCAGCGGAGGCGGTCCAGGCCGACCTTTTCGTCGGCTTCATCGACGATCTTGCCGAGATGCCCGGCGTCGGTGACGTCGTAGCCTTGGACGAAGAGGTGGCAGGAGTCGAGGCAGAGGCCGAGCCGCTTGCCGCTGCCGGCGAGCTCGATCAACTCCGCCGTCTGGTCGAAGTCGCGACCCAGCAGCCCTTTGTGTCCGGCCGTCTGCTCGAGCAGGAGGGGGCAGCTCTCGCTGTCCTTCAAGGCGGCCGCGATGACTTTGGCGGCGCGCTTCATCGAGGCGCCGAGCGGCTCGCCTTTCTGTGCGCCGGGGTGCAGGACGACGCCGGCGGCGCCGATCCCGGCGCCGATCCGCAGCGCGTGGGTGAGTGAGGCGAGTGACTTTTTGCGCAGTTCCTTGTCTTTGGTGGCGCAGTTGATCAGGTAGACGGCATGGATCACGACCGCTTCGATCTGCGAGGCGGCCATCGCCTCTTTGAATTCCTCGAAATCCTCGGGCCCGTACTTGGTCGGACGCCACATCCGCGGGCTCTGGTTGAAGATCTGGATCGACTCGCAGCCGAGATCGGTGCCGCGCTCGATAGCTTTCGAGAGGCCGCCAGCCGTAGAGACGTGTGCGCCGACCAACATCTTGTCTGAAGACTCCGCCATCCGCTTGAGGTTCGCCCCGTCACCGACCGGTGCCTTGCACATCGGTGGCGCGAGGACGGCACTCTATAACTGGCTGGCCGCGCGCCACGACAACGGCTCGCTGGTGCTGCGGATCGAGGACACCGACCGCGAGCGCTCGACCGAGGAGAACGTCGAGCAGATCCTTGACGCTCTGCGCTGGCTCGAGCTCGACTGGGACGAGGGGCCGGTATCGCAGGCTTCGCGCTCAGAGCAGCACGAGGCGGCCCTGCAGCGGCTGCTGGAGAGCGGCGCTGCCTACCGCGACTCCGCCACGGCCAAGGACGTCGAGGCCTGGAAGGCGGAGCATGGCGCCGACTGTGGCTACCGCGGCACGCAGGTCGATGCGGCGGATGCCGCGGTGCGGCTGCGGGTGCCCGACGAGGGCGAGACGGTGGTCGAGGACCTGATCCGCGGTCCGGTCAATTTCCCCAACCGCAGCTATGACGATTTCGTCATCGCCCGGGGCGACGGCTCGGTTCTCTACAACTTCGCCGTCGCGGTGGATGACGCGGAGATGGGCGTCACCGACGTGGTCCGTGGCGACGACCATCTCTCCAACACGCCGAAGCAGCTCTTGGTGCTCGAGGCGCTCGGCTTCGAAGCCCCGCGCTACGCGCACCTGCCGCTCCTGCACGGCCCGGACGGTCGCAAGCTCTCCAAGCGGCACGGCGCCGCCTCGGTGCAGGAGCTGCGCGAGGCGGGTTACCTGCCGGCGGCGGTGCGCAACTACCTGGCGCTGCTGGGCTGGGGCGCCGACGACGATGCGACCTTGATCCCGACCGACGAGCTGGTGCGGCGTTTCCAGGTGGAGGACGTGGGCAAGGCCGCGGCGATCTTCGATGAGAAGAAGCTGCGCTGGATCAACGGCCGTTACATGCGCGAGTTGCCGCTCGACGAGTATCTCCGCGTGGTGGCGGCCCACCTCGGCCGTCCGGCGGATGAGCGCCTGCGAGCGGCCTGCGAGATCGTGCAGGAGAAAGCGCAGACGCTGGAGGAGGTCTGGCGGCTGATCCGCTTCCTCTTCGAGCCGCCGGTGGAGGACGAGAAGGCCTGGCGCAAGACGATGAAGGACGAGGCGCCGGCCGCCCTGGAGGCCGCCCGCGAGGCACTTGCCGGGACGGATGACTTCGATCCCACCGCGGTCGAGGCGGCGCTCTCGCCTCTGCCCGAGCGGCTCGGCCTCAAACCGGGGCGGGTGTACCAGCCGATCCGGGTCGCGATCAGCGGCGGTACGGTCTCGCCGGGCATCTTCGAGTCGCTTGCCGTGCTGGGACACGAGGAGTCGCTGCGGCGCATAGATGCGGCCCTGATACGCCTTCAGGCATAACAACACCTAGTAATGGGGAGGCCGGCGCTAAACCGTGCGTCCTTTGCTGCCGATGAGTGGGGCGGAGCGACCCGGTCATGGCTGCTAAGACTCAAAGCAACGGCAAGGTGCACAAGGCGGACGCCCCGCGGGGCGCCACGGCTGCCGCGCCTGGTGCCCGCCTTGCCGCCGCCTTCGAGGCGGTGGAGAAATTCCCCGCGCTGATCGAGTCCCGCACCCGCGTGATGCGGGCCGCGACGGCCGAGACCGCTCGGGTAGGCGAGCTGGTTGAGGCGGTAGAGGCGGATGTCGCTCTGACCATCGCCGTGTTGCGCTTTGCCAATCGCGCCGGCATCTCGGGCAGCATCGGCGGTGTGCCGGCGGCCGTCGACGTGCTGAAGCCCTCGGGGGTGTTGGCGATCGCCGGCACCGCGCCGGTCTTCGACTTCTTTGAGCCCAACGGCGGCTGGGAGCTGCGGCCCGAGCAATTCCGTGTCCACGCTCTGGCGACCCAGCAGGCGGCCTCCCGGATCGGGCGCGAGATCGGCTGGCCCGATCGCGACGAACTGGTCGTCGCCGCGCTGCTCCACGACATCGGCCGCCTTGTGATCTCCAAGCTGCACCCGGGTCGCAGGAGCTACTTCGACGCCACTTCGCGCACGCCCGAGCAGCGTATCCGCGAAGAACGCGACCAGCTCGGCATCGATCACGCCCTGGTCGGCGGCGTATTGGCGCGGCGTTGGAACGTCCCCCAGCGGATCGCCGTCGCGATCGAGCGTCACCATGCCGAGGATGCCGACGGGCTGGCGGCGATCGTCGCCACCGCCGACATGGTCGCCCACTACTCGCAGGGCGAGGCGGTGACGGCGGAGCGGCTGCGCGAGACCGCGAAGCGATCCGGCCTCAGCGCCGAAGGGCTCCGCGAGTTGCTCTACGAGCTTCCCTACCCGCGTGAGGCCGACTCTCGGATCAGCGAGCCCTGTCCGCTTTCGGCCCGTGAGCTCGACGTCCTCCGCCATCTCTCGGAGGGCATGGTCTACAAGCAGATCGCCGGCGAAATGCAGCTCTCGGTCTCGACCATCCGTACCCACCTGCACAACGTCTACGGCAAGATCGGCGCCGTCGACCGGGCGCAGGCGGTGCTCACCGCTCGCGACCGCGGCTGGATCTAGACGATCTAGTCGATCAGGCACTCGCGCAGGGCGATGGCGACGGCGTGAGTCCTGTTTCTGGCGCCGAGTCGGCCCAGCGCGTTCTTGGTGTGGGTCTTGATCGTTTCCTCGCTGAGGCCGAGCTCGCGCGCGGCGACGACGGTCGAGCCGCCGTCGGCGAGCAGCTGCAGGATCTCGCGCTGGCGTCGGGTCAGTTTGCCGCGGCTTCCACGCGGCGGGACCGCCGGGTCGACGAACCGTTCCTGCTCGAGCGCGGCGTGGACGGCTTTCGCCATCTCCGCGGCGCCGGCCGTACGGGCGACGTAGGCGCTGGCGCCGGCCTGCAGGGCGATCGACGCCAGGTGCCGATCCGGGCGCTCGCCATGGGCGACGATTCCCATGCCGGGGGCGGTGGTGCGCAGGGTCCGGATCGCCTCGTGACCGTGCAGGGCCTCGTCGGGCTCGCAGAGCTCGCGGCGCAGGTCGACGATCGCGACATCGACGCTGCCGATGTCCTGGATCAGGCCGACTGCCTCGCGACGCGTCTCGCTCTCGTGGATCTCGAAGTCCCCCGCCAGGGCCTCGCGCACGCCGAGTCGGACCAGCGGCTGGGCGTCGATCACAAGGCAATGTGGGCGCTCGCTCGGAACTAATCGATCCTATACCCAGCAAAGTCCGCATCGTGCGGTAGAAAGGGCTCGTGATTTCCATCACCTCCAAGTCTCGCTATGCAGTTGTCGCGATGGCCGAGCTGGCCCGCTCGGGCGAGCGGCCGGTGCCGATCAAGGAGTTGGCCGAGCGGCGCGCCATCCCCGAGCAGTTCCTCGAGCAGCTCTTCTCGACCCTGCGCCGGGCCGGCTTGTTGACCAGCCACCGCGGCATGAAAGGCGGCTACACGCTCTCTCGCCCCGCCGATGAGATCAGCGTGCTCGAGGTCGTCCAGAGCCTCGACGGCAAGGTCGGCCAGGAGGCCGATGAGGCAGGCGGGATCTGGGCCGAGGGCGTTGCCGCTCTGCGCAAAGTCTTCGGCCAGACCACGATCGCCGAAGTGGCCCGGCGCGAGGCCGAGGAGGCGGGCTCGGGCATGTACTTCATCTAGATTGCGGGGCTGAGGCTACGTCCGCTCTTGGAGGCGTGTCGTCCATTGCGTATGGCGTCGCCGAAGCTCATCTTCATCGAGGTCGGTGCGGCCCAGCGGCAGGTAGTTCGGGGCCCAGGACCCGACCGCGTCATCGGACCGAGCGACGGCCCAGCAGTCCCAAAGGCGCATCTCGTCGACTGCCTGGCCGGTCGCTGCTTCGTAAGCCGCAAGAAAGTCGTCGGCAATTTGCTCGTCGAACAGGAGGACGAGATCGAGTCGGCACCAGCCAAAGTCGAAGCCACGTGGGCCGCGCGACCCGCCCGACCAATCGACGATGCCCGTGAGCCGTCCGTCCCGCCAGACGACGTTGCCCGACCAGTAATCGCAGTGGGTGAGCACCTCCGGCGACGTAACAACCTGTGACCAGCGAGACCGAACCTCCGCCGCCAGCGGGCCCCCCAATATCTCCCAAGAGCCTCCGCTGCAGTCGAACACGCTCGGCAATTCCACCAGCCGCGCGGTCGGGACCGTGTGCACCGCAGCAAGCGCGCGACCTAACTCGCGCGCCCACCCCCTGGGGTCGGTCGGAGTGATGTCCGGCTGACCGTCAAGCCAGCTGATCAACGAGGTCGGATACCGCGACCAGCGGCCGTTCAGGTCGCCGCCGAGCGGCACCGGGGCTAAACCGCCGAGTCCGTCGAGGGCCCGCAGTACAAGCTGCTCGCGCAAGGGTGCAGGGTCGCCCACCGGAAACTGGCGGACGACTACGCTGGTCGGGGGATTCTCGGTATCGACTCGCCAGGTGTTCGCGTGCTGGCCGCCTTCGAGGCGCGCGGCACCCAGGATCTCGGCTGACGGGCCCGCCAGGCGCCGGACTTCCTCCAGCGCTCCAGGTGAAGGCAGGGCCTCGGATCGAGTCATCGCCGAAAACTCTAAGTTGACGGCGCGCGACGACGCCTATCGCCGACGATCGTCGCTGAGCCGGCCGCGATTCGCGCGGTAGTGTCGCCCTCCATGAGCGCGAGAGGATGGCGGAGATGAGGATCGGGGCCGAGGCTTCTGCGGTTGTCGGAGGGACGCCGCTGGTTGCCTTGCGGCGGCTCGGCGAGGGGTTGCCGGGGGAGGTCTGCGCCAAGCTCGAGTACTTCAACCCCGGCGGGTCGGTCAAGGACCGGATCGGGGTGGCGATGATCGACGCCGCGGAGGAGGAGGGGCTGATCGAGCGGGGGCGATCGGTGATCGTCGAGCCGACCAGCGGCAATACCGGGATCGCCTTGGCGATGGTCTGCGCGGCGCGCGGTTACGAGCTGATTCTGACGCTGCCCGAGGGGATGAGCCGCGAGCGGGCCAAGCTGCTGCGCGCCTATGGCGCCGAGGTGCGCGAGACGCCGTCGCTGGGCGGGATGAGCGAGGCGGTCGAGCTGGCCGAGGCGATCTGCGAGCAACGCAAGGGATTCATGCCGCAGCAGTTCTCAAATCCGGCAAATCCCGAGGTACACCGTCGGACCACCGCGGAGGAGATCTGGGGCGACACCGACGGCGAGGTCGACGCCTTCGTTGCCGGGGTGGGTACCGGCGGGACGATCACCGGGGTGGGCGGCATGCTGCGCGAACGGAAGCCAGACGCGCTGATCGTCGCGGTCGAGCCCCTCGCATCTCCTGTTCTCTCCGGCGGTGTGCCCGGTCCGCACAAGATTCAGGGCATCGGCGCGGGGTTCGTCCCCGAGGTTCTCGACCGCTCGGTGATCGACGAGACGATCGGCGTCTCCGACGAGGACGCGTTGGAGACCTCGCGGCTCGCGGCGAAGCGGGAGGGCGTCCTGGCCGGGATCTCGGCGGGCGCCAACATCAAGGCGGCGCTGGAGGTGGCGGCCCGGCCACAGATGGAGGGGAAACGGGTCGTAACCGTGGTCTGCGACTCGGGCGAGCGTTACATGTCCCTACCCTTCTTTGCCCCATGAACCTTTTGCGCCGCGTGGCCAAGGAGATCCGTGCCGACGTCGCCGCCGCGCGCGACCGCGACCCGGCGGCGCAGGGCGTCTCCTCCTTCGAGATCCTCAGCGGCTGGGCCGGGGTGCAGGCGCTACTCGCGCACCGGGTCGCCTTTGCCCTGCGCGAGTCCGGAGTGCCGTTGGCGCCGCGTGCGATCGCCTACCTGAGCCGCGCCGTCACCGGGGTCGAGATCCACCCGGCGGCGAGGATCGGCCCCGAGTTCTTCGTCGACCACGGTTCCGGTGTGGTGATCGGCGAGACGACCGAGATCGGCCGCCGGGTGACGCTCTACCAGGGAGTGACGCTGGGTGGCACCGGATTTCAGCCCGGCAAGCGCCATCCGACCCTGGGCGACAACGTCACCGTCGGCTCCGGCGCGAAGCTGCTCGGGCCGATCGCCGTCGGCGACGGCGCCAAGATCGGCGCCAACACGGTTGTCGTCGAGGACGTGCCGCCCCACGCGACCGTGGTCGGCAATCCCGGCCATCCGGTCAAGGTCGAAGGTAGGCGCCCGGAGGGACCGGACGCCGACTGGATCCATCTGCCCGATCCGATCGCCGAGGCGATCAAGACCCTCTCCGAGCGGATCGCCAAGCTGGAGGAGCGCCTGGCGGAGCTCGACGGCGGCGCGACGGCCTCCCAAGACGAGCAGGGCCTCCGTCCCCGCACCGGCCGCTCTTCGGCCGGCGGCTGAGCCGATTCGGGCCAGCCGCGCAGCTGACTATTCTCGGCTCTGATGCTTCAAGTCGAGCCAGAGAGCCCTGCCGACTCCCCCGGCGCGCCGACCGAGCCGGGCGCGGACCGGGCCGAGCGCCTGCTCGCCGAGCTCAACGATCCGCAGCGCGAGGCGGTGCGCCACGGCGAGGGCCCGCTTCTGGTGTTGGCCGGCGCCGGCTCGGGCAAGACGCGCGTGCTCACGCATCGCATCGCTTACCTGCTGGCGACCGGCCAGGCGCGGCCGGGGGAGATCCTGGCGATCACCTTCACCAACAAGGCAGCGACGGAGATGCGCGAGCGGGTCGAGTCGCTGGTCGGCCGCTCGGCTCGGGCGATGTGGGTGACGACCTTCCACTCCGCCTGTGCGCGGATGCTGCGCGCCGACGCCGAGCGGCTCGGTTATTCGCGCGGCTTCACGATCTACGACGAGTCGGACTCGCTGCGGATGCTCAAACGCTGCATGGAGGAGTTGCACGTCGACCCCAAGCGTTATCCGCCGCGGGCGATCCGCTCGCAGATCTCCGGCGCCAAGAACCAGCTGGTCGACGCCGACGCCTACTCGCAGGCGCAGGGAAGCGTTTTCGAGGAAACGACCGCCGGCGTCTATCACCTCTACGAGAAGCGGATGCTGGCCGCCAACGCGATGGACTTCGACGACCTGCTGGTGCGGACGGTGAACGCGCTCGAGCTCTTCGAGGAGGTGCGCGAGCGCTGGCGCCGCACCTTCCGCCACGTGCTGGTCGACGAGTACCAGGACACCAACCACGCCCAGTACCGGCTGCTGCAACTGCTCACCGAGGAGCACGGCAACCTGATGGTCGTCGGCGATGAGGACCAATGCCTGATCGAGGGGACCCCGGTCACGATGGGCGATGGGTCTCTAAAACCCATCCAGAGCCTGTCTGAGGGCGACATGGTGATGTCTTGCTACGGGAGTGCGGAATTCCGCCCCGCGCGCGTCAGTGGTGTGTTCAGGGCGTGGCAGAAGGACGGCATTGCAATTGAAACTGGCTCAGGTCGCCGGCTGGTGAGCACCCCTGAGCACATGCACTTTGCGGGATACAGGCTAGGAACCGCGCCACAGATGCGTTTGACCTACTTGATGTGGAAGAAAGGGGTTGGCTTTCGGATCGGCGTTACTGGAATCCAATCGACAAGAGGGGGCGAGGCAGTCGGTATCCGCCAGCGCTGTCTTCATGAGCATGCGGACGCCGTCTGGGTCATCTCTACGCATGACACCGATGCCGAGGCTCGCGCTGCCGAGGCTGCGCTCTCGCTTCGCTATGGCCTGCCGATGTTGCCCTTCGTCAAACGCAAATCGGCATCGGGGAAGAGCCTCGTCGGCCATCAAGCATCGATTGACCGAGTCTTCTCAACGGTTGATTCGGAACGTGGTGGCCTCGAGCTTCTCCGGGACGAGGGACTCAGCGTGCAGCATCCGCATCATCTTGCCGCCACGTCGGATGGGCGCAGGAGGGTGTTGAGAATCACTCTTTGCGCAGAGAAACGCGGCAAGACGCCTATGCACCGAGTCGCACTGGCGGGACGCGATGACGAGGGGCGAGCGACCCTGGAGACGATTGGTCTGAAGACGCGCGAGGCAAAGCCGGGATCCGGCTCGTGGCGCTATGAGACGGTCCTGAAGGATTTTGACGAGGCGATACGGCTCGCCGGCGACATCACTGCATCGCTCGACGTCGATGTCAGTTTCTATGGGCGCTTCGGCAAGAAGCAAAGCGGCCGCATCGTCGGCAACTCGCTGCCGACGATTCCGGCTGGCTCCGTGCGTCCGGGGATGACTCTGTTTCTCGGTGACGGGTCCTATGACTGGGTCAAATCAGTTGAGAAGGTCGAGCTCGATCGGCCGGTCTACGACATCAATGTCGAGGGCACGCACAACTTCGTAGCAAACGGGCTGGTGACCCACAATTCCATCTACGGCTTCCGCCATGCCGACATCCGCAACATCCTCGACTTCGAGCGCGACTTTCCGGACGCCGGCGTGGTCAAGCTCGAGCAGAACTACCGCTCGACCCAGACGATCCTCTCCGCCGCCAACGCGGTCGTCGAGAGAAACCGGGAACGGCGGCCGAAGCGGCTTTGGACCGAACTCTCCGGCGGCGAGCCGTTGCAGCTGCGCGAGCTCTCCGACGAGCACGAGGAGGCCCGCTGGGCGGCGGGAGAGATCGAGCGCCTCTGCCAGGACGAGGGCGTCGACCGCGAGGACATCGCCGTCTTCTACCGGACCAACGCGATGAGCCGGGTGCTCGAGGACACGCTGGTCCGTTTCGAGCTGCCCTACCAGGTGATCGGCGGCACCAAGTTCTACGAGCGGGCGGAGGTCAAGGACGCGATCGCCTACCTGAGCCTGCTTGCCAACCCCGCCGATCAGGTCTCCTTCGCGCGGATCGTCAACTCGCCGCGGCGGGGGATCGGCAACACGAGCCAGGGGCGGCTCGCCGCGCACGCCAACACGACCGGCCTGCCGATCTGGGAGGTCGCCGCCCAGGTCGAGGAGGTGCCGGGCCTGGGGGCTGCGGCGATCAAGGCGGTCTCGCGCTTTTACGAGACGATGGAGGGGCTGCGAGCGCGCGCTGAGGAGGCGCCGGTGGCCGAGTTGCTGCAGGCGACGCTGCAGGAGAGCGGCTATCTCGACGCGCTGGCGGCCGAGCGGACGATCGAGGCCGAGGGGCGGGCCGAGAACCTCGAGGCCCTGGTGGACGGCGCCGCCGAGTTCGACGCCAATCGCGAGCTGGAGGGCGACGGGGAGGTCTCCGCTCTGGAGGAGTTTCTGCAGCAGATCTCCCTCTACACGCAGCAGGACGACCTTCGGGACGAGTCGGCGATCACGCTGATGACCCTGCACAACGCCAAGGGCCTCGAGTACGAGACGGTCTTCATCGTCGGCTGCGAGGACGGCGCCTTCCCGCACATGAAAGCGCTGGAAGAGGGGGGAGAGGAGGAGGAGCGGCGCCTCTGTTACGTCGGCATCACCCGCGCCCGTTCCCGCCTCTACATGACCTGGACGCGCGAACGGCGGCTGTTCGGCCGGGCCGAGCGCAACCTGCCCTCGCGCTTCGTCGACGAGCTGCCGGAGGAGCTGACCGAGCGCGGTTCGAGCGTGGTCGGCTGGACGGGCACGCAGAGCGGGGGCTCCAGCGTGGCGATCGAGCCGGGGCCGGCGCTCGAGCTCCGCACGGGAGACGACGTCGTCCACGCGAGCTTCGGCGACGGTGTGGTCACCGCGGTGGAGCCGGGCGGCGTGGTCGTCGTCCGCTTCGCCGGCGACGGCTCCGAGCGCAAGCTGATGGCCGACTACGCGCCGATCCGGAAGCGGTAGCCGGGTGGCAGCGCGGATCATCGACGGCAAGGCGGTCGCCGCAGCGGTGCGCGAACGGGTGCGGTCGGAGGTCGACGAGATGGCGACGCCGCCGGGCCTCGCGACGATTCTTGTCGGCGACGACCCCGCATCGGCCGTCTACGTGCGGATGAAGCGCGAAGACTCGGCCGAGGTCGGGATCGCCTCCTTTCACCACGAGCCCGGCGGCGACGTCTCGCAGGAGGCACTCGCGGAGTTGATCGAGGCGCTGAACGCAGATGAGCGAGTGCACGGGATCCTCCTGCAGCTGCCGTTGTCGGACCACCTCGACCAAGACCCGCTGATCGCCGCGATCGACCCCGCCAAGGACGTCGACGGCCTCACGCCGATCAACGCAGGCAGGCTGATGCAGGGGAGGGAGGATGCGATCGCATCCTGCACTCCGGCCGGGGTGATGGAGCTGCTGCGCGAGGCCGGCGTGGAGGTCGAGGGCTCGCGCGCGGTTGTCATCGGGCGCTCGATCCTCGTCGGCAGGCCGCTTGCGGCTTTGCTGCTCAACGCCGACGCGACCGTCACCCACTGCCACTCGCGGACCCGCGACCTGCCCGCGATCTGTCGCGAGGCGGACATCCTGATCGCCGCGGCGGGCAAGCCGGGCTTGGTCACCGGCGACATGGTGCGCGAGGGGGCGACCGTGATCGACGTCGGCACCAACCGGGTCGACGGCAAGCTGGTCGGCGACGTCGACTTCGACCCCGTCAGCGAGCGGGCGGGGGCGATCACGCCGGTGCCTGGCGGCGTCGGGCCGATGACGCGGGCGATGCTGCTCGTTAATACCCTGGCTGCCGCCCGGGCCCGGGTGTAGTGTCGCGCTCGATGCAGCCCAGCAAGCTGAACAGGGGCGAGAAGGTCTCCGCGGTCTCCGCGGTCCTGCTCTTCGTATTCATGTTCTTCGACTGGTTCGGAGGCAAGGTGTCGGGGGTCCCGGGCTTCTCCGGGAACGTCACCGACAGCGGCAGCGGCGGTGGCAGCGCCTGGCAGACCCTCGACGTGATCCCGCTCTTCCTCATGCTGGCCATCGTCGTCGCGGTCGGCGTCGCCGTGGTCCGCCTCACCGACGCCGACCTGGAGCTGTCGATCTCGCTCAACTCGATAGTCGCCGCCGTCGGCGCTCTCGCCTTCCTGCTGATCCTCTACCGGATCGTCGATCCGCCGGGCCTCGCCAGCACCCCCGGGATATCGGTCGACGCGACGCTCGAGCTGGGCATCTTCCTCGGCCTGCTCGCCGCCGCCGGGATCGCCTACGGCGGCTACAGCGCGATGCGCGAAGAAGGCACGACCTTCGGCGACGCGGCCGACCGGCTATCCAGCTAGGCCGGCGGCCACCTGCTTGGCGAAAGCGATGATCGTCATCATCGGGTTGACGCCGACCGCGGTGGGGAAGAGCGAGGCGTCGGCGACGTAAAGACCGTCGACACCGTTTACCGAACCGTCCGCCGCGCAGACGCCCTCGCGCGGGTCGGAGGCGATACGGGCCGTTCCCATCGGGTGGAAGGCCTCGAGCCGAAGCTCGGACGGCTTGAAGCGGGTCGCCTCGAACGCGGCCACCTCGCCCGGGCGCAGCACCTGGGCGCGGCCGATGTTGGGGTAGACCTCGGAGGCCCCGGCGGCGAAGTGGATCTCCGCGGCGCGGGCGATGCCGAAGACGACGCGGCGGGCATCGTCGTCGGTCAGCTTGTAACTGGCGCGAATCGAGCCGTCGCGGGCGATGCCGACGCGCCCCGCCGACTCGTCGGTGAGTTGGACGCCGATCGAGCTGACGTGGCCGAAGTCGAGGATCGCTTCCTGATGCTCGCGTCCCGACCCCTGTAGCCAGGCTCCACCAAAGGGAAGTGGGGTGAACGTCGCCTCGAGCAGGACCTGCTCCGACTCCCACTCGTCGACGTAGTAGCTCTGCATCACTCCTTCCCAGCCACGCACCTCCTCCTCGTAGCGCGCTCCGACCCAGCAGGCGGGGTGCATATGGAGGTTGCGGCCGACCTGGTCGCCCCCGAGACCGGAGCGCAGCAGCAGCTCCGGCGTGCCCAGGGCTCCGCCGGCGACGATCGTCGCGCGGCGGGCGCGGACCGCGTAGGGACGGCGGTTGCCGTTGCGCTCGCCTGATGCAGCGGCGACGCAGCGGACTCCGGCGGCGCGGCCGTCCTCGACCAAGATGCGACGCGCCTCGACCCCCGTGCGCAGCCGTGCCCCGGCGGCGACAGCGCGGGGCATGTAGCTGACATGCATGCCCCGCTTGGCGTCGATGCGGCAGCCGTAGGGGCAAGAGCTGCACTGGACGCAATTGCCGGCGTTGCGCGAGATCGGGCCGCCGCTGGCGCCGATCGCCGCGGCGCCCTCCATCGCCAGCTGGCCGTTGCGGCCCATCCGCTCCGGATCGAGCGGCGTCACCCGCAGGAACTCCTCCGCCTCGGCGAAGTCGGGATCGAGCCGGTCGGCCCACTCGACCCCGTAGCGGTCGCGCCAGGTCTCGAGCACCGGCTGGGGGGCGCGGAAGCAGGTCCCCGAGTTGATCACAGTCGTGCCGCCGACCGCTTTTGCGACCGGCACCGGGATCGGCGGACGGCCCTCGGCAATCGTCAACCCACCATCGCGGTAGAGAGATGCGATCGCCTCGATCCGGTCGCTGGGGTAGCTGTCGCGGGTGTAGCTCTGACCCGCCTCGAGCACGATCACGTCGAGACCGGCCTCGGCGAGGGTCGCGGCGGCAACAGCGCCGCCGGCGCCCGAGCCGATCACGACGACGTCGCATTCCTCGCCCTCGCCGGCGGGCTCGAGGTCGCCCAGCGGCCCGGCCGGCTCGGGCGGCGGGCCATCGCCGACGCGGCAGCTCGTCTCCAGGCCCAGCCTCTCCTCTACCCGTTCGTCGACCGCGTAGCCGAGCGTGGTGAAGGTCTTGGCCATCAGCAGCAGCTCGTGGTACAGGCTGAGGCGAGAGTCCTCCATGCGCCGCAGGAAGTCCTCGCGCGCCGCCAGGTCGAGGCGGCTGAATCGCCAGGGAAAGGGCAGCCACTCGAAGGCGCGTAGGCCGAGCCGGACCCGGGTCAGTACGCGCGGCGAGAGCGAGGTGAGGAACTCACCGACGGGCCCCGCGACGTCGACCTCGCGCTCGGCCGCGGGCAGGCCGTCGAAGGCGGGGGCCATCGCCTCGCAGATCGCGCTCAGGGTGCGCTGCTCGGCGGCCGAAAGCCCCGGCGGGCGCTGTCAGCCGGGGTCGGCGCGGTCGACCCGGCCGCTCAGCGACCAGAGCCAGAGCGCCAGCAGCGCGAGGAAGCCGTCGACCAGGAAGTTCAGCAGGTAGATGAAGACGTGCTGATCGACGAGGAAGAAGCCGAGCGAGCCCAGCGAGGAGGCGGTCTTGCCGGCCACCAGGACCAGCAGGATCGGCCGGTAGCGGACGACGTCGGCCTGGGCGACGAGGCAGATGCCGGTGATCACGACCATGTAGGCGAAGGCGAGCGCCAACCATAGGTCCTCCTGGGTGTGCGGCGCCCGCGTGTTGTTGCCGAACCATTCGCCGACGTCGGAGATCGTGTCGAGCACGCCGCTTGGGACAGCGATGAAGAGGATCCCGACCAGGGCGAAACTGACGGCGAGCAGCCGCAGGCTCAGTACGACGAATGCCTCTGCTTTGGCGCCCCGCATGGTGCGCGCACTCTAACTGGCTGGCTGGCCAGGTGCGGGCTGCGGGTAGGGGGTTCCGCTTAACTTTTTGGGTGAGGTCGAATCGGGCTGGCGCTTGCTGCCCGGTGGCCAAAAGTACAAGACGCTTCACCCCCTGCCCGCACCCCGCACGCAGTTCGGTCGCCTCTTAGAATCCGCCGCGATGATCGAGCGGGAGCAGGTACTGCACGTGGCGAAGCTGGCGCGGCTGCGGCTGAGCGATGCCGAAGTGGAGAAGATGGCCGGGGAGCTTTCGGGGATTCTGGGGCATGTCGATCGGATCGGGGAGTTGGAGCTGGACGATGTGGCGCCGACCTCGCACGTGATCGAGCTCGAGAACGTGCTGCGGCCCGACGAGCCGCGGTCGAGCTGGCCTCGGGACGATGTGCTGGAGCAGGCTCCCGATCCGGCTGACGGTGCGTTTCGGGTGCCCTCGCCGCGGGCCGAGTCCTGATGTCCGACCTGTTGGAAATGAGCGTCGCGGAGGCGGCGACGCGGATCCAGGCGGTCGAGCTTTCTCGCGAGGAGTATTTCGACGCTTGGCGCGACGCCGCGGCGGGCGACGAGCTCAATTCCTATCTCTGGCGCGCGGAGGACCGGGCGGTGCAGAGCGACGGCGCTCTGGCGGGCGTCCCAGTCGCGGTCAAGGATCTCTTCTGCACCGAGGCGATCCCGACCACCGCGGGCTCTCGCATCCTCGAGGGCCATCGGCCGCTCTACACGGCGACGGCGGTGCGCAGGCTGACCGAGGCCGGCGCGGAGGTGCTCGGCAAGACCAACATGGACGAGTTTGCGATGGGGTCCTCGAACGAGAACTCCGCTTACGGGCCCGTCCTCAATCCCTGGGACCGCGGTCGGGTGCCGGGTGGCTCATCCGGGGGGTCGGCGGCCGTCGTCGCCGGCGGCCTCGCGCCCTGCGCGATCGGCACCGACACCGGCGGCTCGATCCGCCAGCCGGCGGCACTCTGCGGCATTGTCGGTCTGAAGCCGACCTACGGAGCCGTCTCGCGCTACGGGATGATCGCCTTCGCCTCCTCGCTGGACCAGTGCGGACCGCTGACGCGCGACGTGACCGACGCGGCGCTGCTGCTCGCCGCGATGCAGGGAAAAGATCGCTGCGACTCGACCTCGGTCGGGATCGAGGGTGGGGTCGAGGCGCCCAGCCGCGAGGATTTGAGCGGGCTTCGCTTCGCCGTGCCGGCCGAGTTGGCCGGGGACGCCATCGAGCCTGGCGTCCGGGAGGTGTTCGAGGCGACGCTGAAGCGGATCGAGGCGCTCGGCGGCGAGATCGCCGAGGTGGCGCTGCCGCACGCCGAGCACGGCATCTCGGCCTACTACGTGATCGCGCCGGCCGAGGCCTCGTCCAACCTCGCCCGCTACGACGGGGTCCGCTACGGGATGCGAGCCGAGGCGGACGGGGATGTGGTCGAGATGTACGAAACGACCCGCGCGGCAGGCTTCGGCGCCGAGGTCAAGCGCCGCATCATGCTCGGCACCTATGCCCTCTCCTCGGGCTATTACGACGCCTACTACGGGCGAGCCCAGCGGGTGCGGACGAAGATCGCCGAGGACTTCGCCGCTGCCTTCGACCGGTTCGACTTCGTCGTCACGCCGACCTCGCCTTCGGTCGCCTTCGGCCTCGGCGAGAAGACCGGCGACCCGCTGGCGATGTACATGAACGACTTCTTCACCGTGCCGATGAGCTTGGCCGGAATCCCGGCGATCTCGATCCCGGCCGGCCTTGCCGAGCCCGACGGCGGCGGGCCGCAGTTGCCGGTCGGCTTCCAGATCGCGGCCCCGGCGTTCGGCGAGCAGAAGCTGCTCGAGGCGGCCCACGCTCTCGAGCAGGCGATCGACTTCCGTTCCAGTGCGCCTTTTCCACTCACTGGGAGGGAAAGGCGCACTGGAAGCGAGGGCGACGCCGATGGCTGAGCTCGAGGCCGTGATCGGGCTCGAGATTCACGTCCAGCTCTCGACCCGGACGAAGATGTTCTGCGGCTGCGCGCTCTCCTTCGGCGACGAGCCGAACGTCCACACCTGCCCGGTCTGCCTGGCTCATCCCGGAGTGCTCCCTGTGCCCAACGAGGAGGCGATCCGCTACGGGCTGAAGATCGCCGCGGCGCTGGAGTGCGATGTCGCCCCCCGCTCGATCTTCCACCGCAAGAACTACTTCTATCCCGACAACCCGAAGGCGTACCAGATCAGCCAGTACGACCTGCCGCTGGCCGTCGACGGCAAACTCGGCGGGATTCGCATCCATCGCGCCCATCTCGAGGAGGACGCGGCGAAGACGATTCACGTCGGCGAGTCGGGGCGCATCCACGGCTCCGGTGCCTCGCTGGTCGACTTCAACCGTGGCGGCACCCCCCTGGTCGAGATCGTCACCGAGCCCGATCTGCGCAGCGCGGCGCAGGCCGGCGCCTGGGCGCGTCTGCTGCGCACCACCGTGCGTCAGCTCGAGGTCTCCGACGTCAACATGGAGGAGGGCAGCCTGCGGATCGACGCCAATGTCTCGGTGCGGCCGGCCGGCAGCGATGCCCTCGGGACCAAGACCGAGCTGAAGAACATGAACAGCTTCCGCTTCCTCGAACGTGGGATCGAGGCCGAGCTGGCGCGGCAACGCGAGCTGGTCGAGGCGGGGGGGACGGTGGTGCAGGAGACCCTCCACTTCCACCCCGAGGACGGCTCGCTGACGGCGCTGCGCTCGAAGGAGGAGGCGCACGACTACCGCTACTTCCCCGAGCCCGATCTGGTGCCGCTGGCGCCGACCGAGGCAATGCTGCGCGAGGCGCGGGAGTCGTTGCCGGAGCTGCCCGAGGCGCGGATGCGGCGCTACGAGGACGAGCTCGGGCTTTCGGCGGAGAACGCCGCCCAGCTCGCGGCGGATCCCGAGGAGGCCGCCTACTTCGAAGCGGTCTGCGAGGAGGCGACCGGCGCGGAAGCCCAGGTGGTCGCCAACTGGGTGACGGGCGAGCTGGCCGCGGCGCTGCGCCAGGCCGATGCCGGTGCGGCTGCGGACTCGAAGGTCGCCCCGGCTGCCCTGGCCACGCTTGTCGCGATGGTCGGCGAGAAGAAGATCTCGCACGGCAGCGGCAAGCAGGTGCTGGCGGCGCTGGTGGCCGAAGGCGGCGACCCTGCGGCGATCGTCGAGCGCGATGGTCTCGCCCAGATCTCCGACAGCGGCGAGCTGGAGTCGATAGTCGCCGCCGCGGTCGAGGCCAACCCAGCGGCTGTCGAGCAGATCCGCGCCGGCAACCAGAAGGCGATCGGCGCGATCGTCGGCGCGGTGATGAAGGAGACCAAGGGCCGCGCCGACGGCGGCGAGGTCAACCGTCTGATCAAGGAGAAGCTGGGCGCCTGAGGGGGAGAGTTTCCGCCGCTGTGTCCTTGACCCGGCGTGGATAACGATACGGCGGTGGTCCTCGTGGCCAACGCGGGTGTCATGCGGGCGCTGATCGCGCTCGCGTCGAAGCTCGCGGATCGCTAGAGGAGGCGCCGCAATAAGAAACGGCCCCGGGAGTAACGCCCGGGGCCGTTCAACAAATGTGGATACCAATACCTGGCCGAAACTTTAACGCTTCATGCGAGGAGGCGACGGGTTGGCCGGTGGGGACCGAAGGGGCGGATGGATTTTACCCTGTATCAAGTGCACACTCGTGCCTTCCGTGGGGATTGTGTACTTCACGCAGGGTCGCGCCCGATGCTGAATCTAGACTTGCGGCGTGGGGATTGCTGACAGCGCCAAGGCCTTTTTCGTCGGCCCCGTGTGGAGGCTTGGTGGTGCCGTGAGCGGCCTTGTCGGTGCTGTGGGTCTAGTTCAGGCGTTGGATGATCAGTCGTTGGACACGCTTTGGAAGTGGCTGTTCCTTGCGTCGCTGGCTCTTGTCGCTGCTGCCTTCTGGAGCTTCCATCGAAGCCGGGTGCAGATGGAGGCAAAGAAACAGTTGCTGCCTCACCAGATTGACGATCTTCAGCGCGAGGGGAAAGTCCTTTTGGCCGAGCTGGAAGCGCCAGCGGAACCTGAAGTCAAAAACGGGGTAACGACGATCTCTGGCGAGTGGGCGTCGGACGAATGGTGGGACAAGGTCGAAGCCTTTGAAAAGCGCATCCGTGGCCTATTCATCGAGAGGTACCCAGCGCTTCTATCCGACTACGCAAATGGAGCTAACGAGCATCTTCGGAAGCGGCGAGAGGCGACAGAGGCGGAGGCGAGCGATGAGGACAAGCGCTCAACCCCGCAGAAAGTGCTGGCCATGGCAAACGAGATGCGAAGCGGCCCTGCGAGACGGATGGAAGCCAGTCTCGAAGGTCTCACTGCGGCTCGTCACCGCGTGGGCACGGCAGAATCTATCTAGTTCATACAGGGCGTCCGATGCCGCAGATACTATTTAGAGGATGGCTTTCGGCTTTCTAGCGCGGTTTTCTTCGCTTCCTCCCGGACCTTTTTCGGGAACAATTTCTTCATCGTCTCCTCATCGGTCAGCTCTCGCGCTTTTTTCTTCCTGCGGGGCATGGCTATGAACCTTCCTGATCTGATCGAGCAGTTCCGCTCTGAGGACAAGTGCCGGGAATATCTTGAAGACCTCCGCTGGCCGAACGGGGTCCGGTGTCCACGCTGTGGGGACAAATCGGTCTCGAAGATCGAGAAGCGCAACCAGTGGGAGTGCAACGGGACTTCATGCCGCTACCAATTCTCCGTGACGGCGGGGACGGTCTTCCATGATTCCCATCTTCCTCTCTGGAAATGGTTCCTGGCGATCTACCTGATCGGGGAGTCCAAGAAGGGGATCAGCGGCAAGCAGCTTCAACGCACCCTCGGCGTCAGCTACAAAACCGCTTGGTATCTCGGGCACCGCATCCGCTCGGCGATGGAGGAAGACTCGCCCGTGCCGCTGCGAGGGATCGTGGAGATCGACGAGACCTGGATCGGCGGGAAACATCGGCGCTACAAAGGCAAAGCCAAAGACAACAAGTCGATGGTGCTTGGCGCGGTGCAGCGCGACGGCGATCTTCGCCTTGAGATCCGCAAGGGACCGGGCCGCGAGTCCAAAGTCTCCTACCGGGGATTCGTTGAGGACGTGGTCCACGACAAAGCGAAGTTCATCTTCACCGACTCCGATAGCTCTTGGGGCGAAATGACCGACTGGGACACGACCCATCGGAAAGTCAACCACCGCGAAGAAGAGTGGGTCCGGGGAATCGTCCACACGAACACCATCGAGGGCGTCTGGAGCCTGCTCAAGCGCTCCGTAGTCGGCACCTACCACCAGCTATCGGCGAAGCACCTGCCCGCCTACCTGGACGAGATGGCCTTCCGCTTCAACAACCGCGACAACCCTTATCTTTTTCGAGACACGCTGCTGCGGATGATCGAGGGCGAGACGTTGCCCTACGCAGAGTTGGTGGAGAGTTAGGCCGCTTCTACCTCGGGGTCGTCGCCATCATCTAGGTTCAACTGCTCACTGCCTTTGATGTGTTCGAGCACTTCAGCGATGGAGTATTCGCTCCGTAGCTTCCCGTCTTTCGTGGACTGGACGATCCGCGTTCGACAGCGCAGCATGTCGCCCTTTCGAAATGCCTCACCACGATTGACCCGATCCAGAAAACCTTCGTCCTCGATCGCCACGGGGAACGTGATCGTGCCGTCGCTAACTCGCCATTTGTTTCCCTCGCTGAAGCTCAGCGAAACGAGCGTGACGAGCATCATCCGTTCTTCGACCAGCTCATTCTCATCGCCGTCCGAGGGCACTTCGAAGGCCTCAATGTCCTCCACCGCAATCTCCACTGGCTCATCTGCTGGGCCGGGCTGGAACTCGACCCGGTTGATACCGCTGCGCTTAAGGGGCGCGACGCTTTCTTTAGCGGCCTTGCGGACATTCCGATTGCGGTAGAGCTTCAGCGTCCCGGTGGGGACTTCAAGCGTCGTCTCGTCGTCAAGCACGATTCTCATCAGGTCCGGGTTATCCGGACTTCCCTCCGCGGTTTTGATCGTTCGGCGGCGGAGAAACTTGATGAGCTTGAAAAGGCCCATGCCCAGGGTTCCTCCGCCGAGCACGAGAGCCTCTAGATTCGAGAGGGCCGTCGAGCCATCGGCCGTCAGCATGTCGACAACCTGATCCCACATTCCGTCCGCGCTCAGGATCAGGTGAACGTCGAAGGAGCCTTTCTCGGTCGCCTTAACGTCGA
Source organism: Solirubrobacterales bacterium (assembly GCA_036376775.1). GTDB lineage: Bacteria > Actinomycetota > Thermoleophilia > Solirubrobacterales > 70-9 > VRUE01. Next base: position 36,782 of record DASUZP010000049.1, read on the forward strand.
GGGTTGGAGGTGGGAGCTCCGGGTAAAGGTCGGCGCTTGCCTCCTTGAATAGTTCCCCAAGCGCAAGCAGCGCAGGGGCCAGATCGCGCACGGGCATCCGCCCGTCATCGAGCGCGGGTCCGTCGTAGTTAACCCCAAAGGTCGTCTCTGCCATAGCGCGCAAGGTGGCTACTCCCTGCCAGGCCTCGTAGGCGACCCTGGGGCGTACCCGGCGAGCATCCTTACGTTTGCAAAGGGAGATGTCAATTGGGCAGCCTTTCTGGCACTACTAGTTTCAAGGTAACCCCCGACCTAGACGCCGCTCTCAATGATCTCGATGAAGCGCAGCGCGGCTGCCGTGGGGAGGACGCGGCCTGAGCCGATCTCGACCAGCCCCACGCCGGTCAGGTCCCGCACCGCCCGCTCAACGGCATCCGGCCTCTTGAAATACCTGGGCTGGGAGTCGAGCGAGCGGGCGAGATGGGGGATCGTGAGGTGGTCCGGGTGAATGGTCAGGACGAACGTCATAACGACCGCCTGATCGCGGACATCTTGAATGTGGTCCTGCGAGCGCTTTGAGCGCCTGCCATTAGCCTGATGATGCATGGGAAAGACCCCTTTCCTGTGCCAGGCCGGGGGCCGTTACAGCGGTGCCCCGGCCACTTTCTCTGATTGCGGCCAGGAAGCTAGGGGCGAGAGGCGGCGGAATTTAGCCCTGCGTGAAGTACACAATCCCCCCTTCCGTAACTTTGTAACACGTTGTTACAAAGTGCTAGCTTTGGGCTATGGCCTGGAACGTCGTCATCGCCGGGGGTGGATTCGGTGGGGCGATGGCGGCGCGGGAGCTGGAGCGGGTGATGCCGCGGCAGGCGGCGCGGCTCGTTCTGGTCAACGATGTCAACTTCATGCTCTACACGCCGTTCTTGCCCGAGGCTGCGGCGGGGACGCTCGAGCCCCGGCACGTGGTGACGCCGCTGCGTGAGATCCTCAACCGGACTTACCTGCGACTGGGGACGGTCAGCGGCCATGACCCCGAGGCGCGGACGGTCGAGCTGCGCACGCGCGACGGCGAGATCGAGCAGTTGCCTTACGACCAACTGCTGGTCGCCCTCGGCTCGGTCTCGCGCGTGCTGCCGGTGCCGGGCCTCTCCGAGCATGCGGTCGGTTTCAAGAGCCTCGCCGACGCGATCTGGCTGCGCAACCACGTCGTCGAAACGCTCGAGGCGGCAAACGCCGTCGAAGATCCTGCCCGCCGCGACGAACTGCTCACCTACGTCTTCGTCGGCGGCGGCTACGCCGGCCTCGAGGCGCTCGCCGAGCTGCAGGACTTCGCTGCCGACGCGATCGAGAGCTACCCGCGTGCCCGTCTGCACGGAATGCGCTGGGTGCTGGTCGAGGCGACGGACCGCGTGCTGCCCGAGATCGACGCCGGTCTGGCCGACTACGCGCTGCGCGAGCTGCGCGGGCGCGGCATCGACATCCGCCTCGGCACGACACTGGAGGAGGTGACCGCCGACTCGGCCCGGCTCTCGACCGGGGAGACGCTGCCCGCCCGGACCGTCGTCTGGACAGCCGGCGTGGCGCCGAACCCCA
>DASUZP010000050.1:0-28888 GCA_036376775.1 Solirubrobacterales bacterium
GGGGCGAAAAACGGACGCCGCTGCGCCGGAGGCACACCCCCACCCCTCCCCCACGTATCGCCAAGCTGCCCCAGCTTGCGGCTCAATAGGCTGCCGGGCATGAACTTCGATCTCTCTGACGAGCAGAGGCTGCTGCGGGACACCGTTCGGGATTTCGCCCGGGCTGAGGTGGCTCCCGTTGCCGAGGAGCTGGATCGGACCAAGTCCTTTCCCTACGAGATCGTCGAGAAGCTTGGCGGGCTGGGGCTCATGGGGATTCCGTTTCCCCAGGAGTACGGGGGTGGCGGGGCCGACACGCTCTCTTATGTGCTGGCTGTGGAAGAGCTGGCGCGGATCGATTCTTCGGTCTGCATCACGATGGCGGCGCACACCTCGCTGGGGACGATGCCGATCTACCTCTGGGGGTCCGACGAGCAGAAGGACGAGTGGCTGCCGGTCCTCTGCAGCGGCCAGAAGCTCGCCTCGTTCGGCCTGACCGAGCCCGAGGCCGGCTCGGACGCCGGCAACGTGCGGACGCAGGCGAAGCTCGAGGACGGCGAATGGGTCATCGACGGCGCCAAGCAGTTCATCACCAACTCCGGCACCGACATCTCGGGCTGCGTCTCGATCACCGCCGTCACCGGCGACAGCGACGGGCGCAAGGAGATCTCTAATTTGATCGTTCCCACCGGCACCCCCGGCTACGAGGCCGGCGAGTCCTACCGCAAGATGGGCTGGAACGCCTCCGACACCCGCCCGCTCTCCTTCGAGGACTGCCGCGTGCCCGCAACCAACCTGCTCGGTCGCCGCGGCGACGGCTTCAAGAACTTCCTCCACATCCTCGACGGCGGTCGCATCGGCGTCGCCGCGATGGGGGTCGGGCTGGCCCAGGGCGCCCTCGACGAGGCGATCGCCTACGCCAAGGAGCGCCAGGCCTTCGGCCAGGCGATCTCCAAATTCCAGTCGATCCAGGCGAAGATCGCCGACCTCTCGGCCCAGATCGAGGCCGCCCGCCTGCTCACCTGGCGCGCCGCGCTCGAGAAGGACGCCGGCAAGTCATTCACCCTGACCGCCGCCCAGGCCAAGCTGATCACCGGCCGCCTCGCCGTCCGCGCCAGCGAGGAGGCGGTCCAGATCCACGGCGGCTACGGCTACATCGAGGAGTACCCGGTCTGCCGCTTCTACCGCGACGCCAAGATCCTCACGATCGGCGAGGGCACCGACGAGGTCCAACAGATGGTCATCGCCCGCCAGCTCGGCTGCTGACCCCCGCCCACAAGCCCCTGGGGCGTGCCGGTGGAACGATGCCCATATGGACCTCTTTCCACAAGCCCCTGGGGCGTGCCGGTGGAACGATGCCCATATGGACCTCTTTCCACCGGCACGTCTAGCCGAAAGTGAACGAGGAGGTGCAATCCCTAACGGGAAAGGCCCTAGGCCGGCTGGGCCGTGACCGCGCCTGCCGGGCGCCGGGCCACTTCGGCATGGCGGCCCACCGCCTCGCCGATCCCGTAGTGGGCGCAGATGGCGATCTCGTGCTCGCGCAGCAACGGCCGGGTCGGGTCGACTGCCGGAGCGTCCTGCATGGCCTCGCGCCGCTGGGCGGTCCAGACGCGGCCCGGCATCGCGGCGCACTCCCGCACGGGGACGACGACTGCCTTTGCGCGGCGGCGCCTTCTGCGGACGACGACGACCCAGACCGGACCGCCGCCCTCCATGTCGGCGTAGATGCCCTCCACACGCCCGACCGAGTTGCCGCCGGCGTCGTCGACCTCCAATCCCCGCCAGCCGAGCGCCTCGGGGAGGCTCGGCAGAGCTCCCCCCGGCGCGTCACTCACCGGTCTGCCGCTCCATCAACTCGCTCGCGGCGCTGGCCGGATCCAGTTCGCGTCGCACGACCCGCTCCAGCAGCTCGGCGGTCGCCGGGTCGCCTTCGGCCGTCGCCTCCATTTGCCGCCGCATCCGCGAAGTCGCGATTCCCAGCACCTCGTTGCGCAGGTTGCGGGCGCGGCGCTGCTCGAGCGTGCCCTCGGCCTCTATATGCGCGCGGTGCTCGTCGATCTTCGTCGCCAACTCCTCGACTCCCTCGCCGCGCGCCGCCTCGGTCCGCAGGATCGGCACCTGCCATCTCCCCGGCTCGTGCGAGAGGGCGAGCACGCCGCGGACCTCGCGCACCATCGTGTCGGTCATCGGATGGTCGGCCTTGTTGACGACGATCACGTCGGGGATCTCCATCACGCCGGCCTTCAACGCCTGGATCGAGTCGCCCGAGCCGGGCATCAGCGCCAGGACGATCGTGTCGGCGTGGTCGACGATGTCGATCTCGGCCTGGCCGACGCCGACGGTCTCGATCAGCACGTCGCTCTTGCCGGCGGCGTCCATCGCCAGGGCAACCTGCAGCGCCGCCTCGGAGAGGCCGCCGAGCGCTCCGCGCGAGGCCATCGAGCGGATGAAGACGCCGGGGTCGAGGAAGTGATCGGAGAGGCGGATGCGATCGCCGAGCAGAGCGCCGCGGGTGAAGGGGCTCGAAGGGTCGATCGAGAGCACCGCCACCTCGCGATCGGCCTTGCGCAGCTCGGCGGTGAGCGCTCCGATCAGGGTGCTCTTGCCGACGCCCGGCGGTCCGGTGAAGCCGACGATCCGCGCCTTGCCGGTCCGTGGGTAGACCTCGCGAACCAGCTCCCAGCCGGCGGGGTCGTCGGACTCGATCAGCGTGATCGCCCGCGCCAGAGCCCGCTTGTCGCCGGCGACGAGGCGCTCGGCAAGCGGCGCAGATTTGGCGGCGTCGGGCACGGGTGCGCCAGTCTAAAGTGCGGCCGGTCGTGATCCAATTTCTCCGCTTCTGCGCCCGCCAGGGGATGTTGACGCCCAGATACGCGCTGCTGCTTGCACGCTACCTGTGGCGACGTCTGCTGACGCCCGCCGGCTGGCGCTGGCGCACCCGGGGGCCACTCTTCCTCGGCAGCGGACTCGAACTGCAGATCGCCCGCCGCGGACGGGTCGAGTTCGGCCGTTTCGTCTGGCTCGGCCACGGCACCAAGATCCGCTGCCACGAGGGGGTGGTCGAGATCGGCGACAAGACCGTGCTCGGCCAGGAGTGCACGATCTCCGCTTACAAGCGGGTGCGGATCGGCGAGCAGTGCGTGATCGCTGACCGGGCGATGTTCATCGACTTCGACCACGGCGTGGTCGAAGTCGAGCGGCCGATCCGCCGCCAGGGCATCTACACGCGCGAGGTCGAGGTCGGCTCCAACGTCTGGATCGGCTACGGCGCCTGCATCCTGCGCGGCGTCCGCCTCGGCGACAACGCAATCGTCGGCACCAACTGCGTCGTCACCAAAGACGTGCCGGCCAACGCGGTGGTAGCCGGCGTCCCAGCCCGGATCGTGAGGATGCGCGACGCCCCGGAGCAGCTCAAATGGCCTAATCCGGTCGAGCCCGACCCAGAGGCTTGGACGACGCTACAGCGGGCTGAATGACGTCAGTCGAGCGCCGACACCACGTCGGTCTCGGCGAAGTCCTTGCCGGTGAAGAGCAACGGCTGATTGGCGACATAGGCGGTGGCGTAGGTCATGCAATCGCCGTAGTTGAGCCTGGCGGGATGACGACCCTTTCCGTAGCGGACGAAGGCTTCGGCGGCAAGGTGTCGGTGCTCCGAATCGAAGGGGACGACAATCACATGATTCTCTTCGAGAAACTGCGCCACGAGCCCGCCACCACGCAGGTCGAAGCGGCCCAGCATCACCATGTCGGTCTCCACGAGGGTCGGCGCTCCAATTCCCACCACCTCGGCGGTCTCCACCGCCTCGCTGAGCCGGCGCCAACCGTCTTCCTCGATGAGCATCGCCACCATTGCGGAGCTGTCGAGAATCAATATCCCTCCGGTCCATAGCCGAGGATCTCTTCGCGTTCGGCCTTTGAAATGGGCCTGCCGCGGAGCTCCTCCGGAATCTGGGGCCAGATCTGGGTTTCCAGGAACCGCGCAAGATCGCCGCGGCGCCGAGGCCTACCGCTCTTCCTCTCGAGCTCCAACCGATCTCGTTTCTCCCGCAGCGCGCTGCGCACGGCTCCCGTCTTGCTATCTCCGGTGAGCTCTGCAATCTCCGCGGCCAATTTCTCCGTCTCCGGGTCCTTGATGTTGAGTGCCATGGTGTAATCGTACGCCGATTCCACCAGTGGTTCTTTGTCTGCAATAGTTATATCAGATCGGCATTGTATTGTCTGCAAGACAATCGGATTCCACCGTAGAGACTCGGAATCGCCCGCTTGGAGGCTGTAGATCCTTCACCTGACAGACAGAAGAATCCCCGCCATGGATGTAGCCGACCGCTTCGGGGAGAACCTGCGCCGCTGCCGCCGGCGTGCCGGCTTCTCCCAGGAAGAGCTCGGTATGCGCTCCTCCCTGCACCGGACAGAGATCGGCCTGCTCGAGCGCGGAGCGCGGGTCCCCCGCATCGACACCCTGATCAAAATCTCCAGTGCCCTGCAGATCCCGCCGGTCGAACTGATCGAAGGGATCGAATGGACGCCGGGCAACACGACGAACGGCCGCTTTGCGATCGCCCGCGAGGGCGACCCCCAGTCGAACTAAGCGCCCTGGCGCGCGTGGCCAAGCAGATCAAGGACGCAGGGAGCGTGGCGTGCTCTGCACGCGAGCGACCGAGGACGCAGAGATGCGCAGCGCCACGTGCGCCCAGGCTAAGCCGGGCTGGGGTCGCCGGCGAGTTCGGCGTAGACGGCTGCGGTCTGCTCGGCGACGTCGCCCCAGTCGAAGCGGCGCAGGTGCTCGTAGGCTTCGGCGACCAGCTTCTGGCCCAGCTCGTCGTCGCGCAGGACGCGGATCGCGACCTCTGCGAGCGCGTCGGGATCGTGTGAGCGGAAGCGCAGGCCCACCTCCTCGTGCGGGACGACCTCGCGCAAGCCGCCGGTGTCGGCGACGATGCAGGGGCATTCGGAGGCCATCGCCTCCAGCGCCACCAGGCCAAAGGGCTCATAGATCGAGGGCACCACGGTCAGATCGGCGATCCGGTAGAGCGAGTGCAGGACGTCGTCGCCGATCCAGCCGAGGAATGTGCCGTGCTCCATAAGGCCCAACTCCTGCGCCTGACGGTGCAGTTCCTCCTCGTGGGTACCCGAGCCGGCGACCAGGAAGCGCGTCCCGGGTGCCTCTTCGATTACCCGCGGCATCGCCTCGAGGGCAAGCTGGAAGCCCTTCTCGTAGACCAACCGCCCGATCAGCAGCACCAGCTTCTCCTCCGGCGCGGCGAACTCGGCCCGCATCCGGACCAGCTCGGCCGGGTCCGGGACCGCCAGGTCGTCGGGGTCGATCCCGTTGGGGATCACGCTGACCCGCTCCTCCTCGACGCCGAAGATGTCGACGATCTGCTCCCGCATGTAGTGGGAGCAGGCGATCGTGCGCTCGGAGCGGTTGGAGATCCAGCGCTCGACCCCGTGGATGTAGCTCTGCGGGTGCTTGTCGACCCAGCCCTGGTGACGGCCGTGCTCGGTGGCGTGGATCGTCGTCACCAGCGGCGCCTCGAAGCGCTTGGCGAGGTGGTCGCAGGCGTTGGCGACCAGCCAGTCGTGGCCGTGCACCAGGTCGAAGCTGTAGCGGTCGCCGAGTTCGACCCCCGCAGCGAGCATGTCCGAGTTCATCCGCTCCACCCAGGCGACGAACTCGCCCAGCTCGGTCGGGCGCTGCGGCTCGCGGATGCGGTGGATATCGACGCCGGAGCGACGCTCCTCGGCCGGCGACTCCTCGCCGCCGCGGGTCAGGACGTGGACCTCTACGTCGCGTTCGACCAGCGCCTCGGACAGCTTGCGCACATGCCGCGCCAGCCCGCCCTCGATCAGCGGCGGGTACTCCCAGGAGAGAATCAGGACTCGGGTCATCGGGGGCGTAGGTCGGAGCCTTGAGTCAGGGCTCCAACAAAGGCGCGAGGCTCAGGTCCGGGGCTAGGGCACGCATACACGGGTCGCTACTGGCGGCAGAGTCTATGGCCTCCAGCATCGCCTCGGCATGATCGGTGGCGCGACGGAAGGCATAGTCGCCCGCCTGGCCGCGCCTGTCGAGGAAGGCCCAATCGCTCGCCTGCGCACCGAGCAGCTCGCGCGCCGCCCGCAGGGCAGCGGGTTCGCCGAGGCCCCGCGCGAGCGCTCGCAGCAGCCGCAGCTCCAGCCGCCGCGCCCCCCAGGCGAGGTCCGCGACCGCGGGCGAGTCCCACGTCCGCAGGTCCTTTTCCTCACCCCAGGTCGAGGCGGCCAGGGGGCGGGCGACGGGTTCGTGCTCGGCCAGCGCCTGCGGCACGGTGAGCAGGCGGACGCCCGCCGCTGCGGCGCCGGCCAGCACCTCGCGCAGCCAGGTCGCGCCCTCCGACCACCAGTGGCCGAGCAGCTCGGTGTCGATCGCGAAGACCAGCAGGCCGCGCCGCCCGCGCCGCGCGGCGAAATCGCGCAGCCGCGCCGCGACGGCGGTGAGAAACTCCTCCGCCTGGCGCTCCGCCACCGCCTCGGCGGTGGCCGGGTCGTAGGCGCCGCCGCCGACCTTCCAGATCCGCACCCCACGCAGCGATTTGCCCGCAAACTGGGCATGGGCGGGATCGGAGGGGTAGCCGTCAAGCGACCAGAGCCACTGGATCGCCTCCCAGTCGATCGGCAGCGCCACCGGACCGGCGCCGGTGGCGACCGGGGTCAGGGCGTCGAGGGGATCGGCATCGCGATCGCTCTGATCGACGCAGAACCACCGCACCCCCTGCTCGGCGAGGCGCCACTCGAGTCCAGGCCGGTATGCGCACTCCGGCAGCCAGAAACCGCCGTCCCAACCGAAACGGCGGCGGTGCGAGCGGATGCCCGCGTCGATCTGCAGCCGCAGGCCGGCCCGGCTGGCCAGCAGCGGCAGCACGGCGTGCGTCGCGGCGGAGGTCGCAAGCGCCACCCTTCCCTCCGCAGCCGCCCCTTGGAAGAGCCCCAGCGGGTCCCCCCCGGTCTCGTCCAACAGCTCCAACGCGTGCCGGTAGCGCGCCAGCTCCGCCTCGCAGGCATCCCGGCACTCCGCTGGCACCTGCCTCATGTCGGCCTCTGCCGCCCCCACTCGCCACTCGACCAGAAAGCGCCGCAGACGCTCGGCAGCCCCGCGGTCCTCCAGCTGATCTGCCAGCACCGGCGTCACAGTCATGGTCAGCTGCTCGGCCACCTCCAGCACGGGCAGATACGACCGGATCACAGCGTCGAACAACCACTCCTCGCCGAAGGGATAGGTGCCGAAGCCCTCGACATATGGCATGTGGCTGTGCAAGACGATCGCGAGGTCGCCGGCGCTGTTCCCGAGAGGGGGAGGGTCGGGTGTCCCGGTCGCGTGCGGCGTCATGCTTTTCGCACAGACCAGTCAGGGAGAGCAGCGGGCCGCCCGGCGAAAAACCCAGCACGCGACCGGGACACCCGACCCTCCCCCCTACGCATGACAAACAGCAAGGAAGTCCAGCGCCCGATCCAAGTCTGCGTCCCGCAGCCTGAAGTCCGACGCCGCGATCGCCGGCGTGAAGCGCTCGTAGAAAGGCCTGGTCAGCCGCAGCGCCTTGTGGACGCTGTCCCAGCCCAACCCGATCGCGATCTCGTGCAGGCGCAGCTTGCGAGCGTGGAAGAGGCCGAGCAGCTCGACCCGCTCGAAGTGCGCCTCGCAGAGCTGCCGGAACTCCGCCGCGCGGTACTCGCGCACGTGCCACGGGTTGTCGGACTTCTCGGCTCCCGGTGGCGCCAGCGTCAGCAGGTTGGGAGTCGAGATGTAGGCGGTCCCCCCCGGTGCCAGCATCGACTTGAAGTGCTCGAGGATCGCGCCGGCGTCCTGCACGTGCTCGATCGTCTGCAGGAAGACGACCGCGTCGCAGGGCTCGTCGAAGCTCTCGACCAGGTCGCGCTCGTAGCGCAGGTTGGGCCTCAGGTAGCGCAACCGCGCATGCTCGTGCGCCTCTGGGTTGGCGTCGACGCCGACGACGCTCGTCGCCTTCGCCGCCAGCAGATCGGAGCCGTAGCCCTCGCCGCAGGCCATGTCGACGACCCGCTTGCCGGCCACCCGCGCGGCGATCCATTCGTAGACGGCCAGGTGGCGACGGAACCAGTAGTTCTCCTCGGGCACGTCGGGCAACGTCCGCTCGCCGGTAAGCGGCAGCGGGGGAACCCCGGGGGGCTGATTCTCTTGCACGTACTCGCGCGCCACGCCGGGGGACCGTATTGGAGCGTCGGCGATCGCACTTGCTCCCGATATCGAGAAGAACGGCGACCGCAAGGAGAGCGGGTTAGAGTTCCCGCCCCATGCCGGCCTCCCCAACCGCCACGCCCGCCCACATCAAGGACGTCAACATCCGCTACCACGACGCGGCCGCCGACGAATACGACGGCAAGTGGGGCATCGACTTCGGCGCCACCGGCCAGCGCCAGGTGCGGCAGAAGCTGATCAAGGCCCTGGGCGGGCTCGAAGGCCTGAGCTTCGCCGACGGGCTGGAGATCGGCTCCGGCACCGGCTACTTCTCGCTCAACCTGCTGCAGATGGGGACGATCCAGAGGCTGACCGCAACCGATATCTCAGCGGGCATGCTGGAGCGCCTCTCGGCCACCGCCGAATCGCTCGGGCTGGAGGCGGAGACCGTGACGACCGAGGCCGAGGAGCTTCCCTTCGAGGACGAGAGCTTCGACCTCGTCTTCGGCCACGCCGTCCTGCACCACATCCCGAACTTGGAGCGCGCCTTCGCCGAATTCCGCCGTGTGCTGCGACCCGGCGGAGCGATCGCCTTCTGCGGCGAGCCGTCCCGCTACGGCGACCGCCTCGCCGCGGCGCCGAAGCGGGCCGGACTGCTCGCCGCACCCGCCTGGCGCCGGCTCGTCGGCGCCAGTCCGCGCGCCGTGCCGGAGATGGAGCAGTCCAACGGCCATGCTCTGGAGAGCGAGGTCGACGTCCACGCCTTCGTCCCCGCCGATTTGCGCCGTCTGCTGCGCGACAGCGGTTTCGAGCAGCCCCGAGTCGGCGGCGAGGAGCTGCTGGCCAACGCCTGGGGCTGGGGCCTGCGCACGGTCGAGGCCAGCGCCGAGCCGGAATCCGTCTCCTGGAGCTGGCGCCGCTTCGCCTTCAACAGCTACATCGCCCTGCAGAAGGTCGACACCCGCCTGCTCGAGCCCTACCTCCCAGCCGAGCTCTTCTACAACCTCCTCCTCTCCGGCCGCAAGCCGGCATAGAAGAGCTCTCCCCGCCGAAGATGGAGCCTTGTGTCCCTCGTAGGGGCTACAAGAGTCCGTCTTGCGCGAGGAGGAGGCGGCGCATGACCGCCGACAGGGTCGCCTTCACCTGACGGGGTTCGTAGCGCACCTGCTTTTCCGCGAAACGCAGCGTCGTCAACCCCGCCTTCGTGTGCGCCTGATCGCGACGGTGGTCCGTCGCCTGCTCTCCCGTAGTGCGGTGATGAACCCAGCCGTCTGCCTCGACGATCAACCCCAGGTTCGGCCAGTGAAAGTCGACCCGATAGCCGTTCACCCAGGCCTGCGTTTTCGGCAGCGGCAGACCGGCATCTCGCACGATGCTGAGGAACTTGCGCTCGAGCCCGGTATCGGTGAGCGCGTCGCAACCGAGCAGCCGACGGAGGCACGCCATGCCAGGCCTCGGCGGCAAGCCGTTCACCTCTGCGCGCAGGGCCTCGGGGTCAACCAAGCCGAGTCGATCCGCGTCGTTGATTGCCTTCTCAACCTGCCATTCCACGACGCACGAAGCCAGGTCCACCAGGGTAGAGACGGGGTCGGTGACGGGAATTCCGCTGACCTCGCGACGATGGGCGGTGCTCAGGTCGGCTCTCCGCCGGAGGCGGACCCCCGGGCGGCGCCTGCGTAACGCGCCCGGAACGACCACTTCGGTCTCCATCTCCAGCGAGCTCTTGGCGATTCCCCACAGCACCGCGGCGCTGCGATGACTCAGCAGCGCCTCCGGCCCACAGCTCAGTACCGCGGCCATCCACTGCCCGTACTGGCCCACTTCGGGGCGGCCGACCGCGTAGACGCCGCGCCCGAGCCGATGCAAGCGCCCCGTGCGGACGCGATGAGCAATCGCCTTCTCGGTCAATCCGCGTTCAATCAACTGCGCGCGCGCCACGACACCGTGCTGCAACCGAGATAGCTCCCACAGCTCACTCGACGCAGGATGGAGCTTTGTGCCTCCCATAGGGGACACAAGCGTCCAGGATGCCGAGTTCGCCCCCCTTGGAGCGGGTGACGGCAGGTGTTGAGCGCTATTTGCGGGACGGACGGCGGGCGCGGAAGAGCTTTGCTCGGGAGTCGAAGCCCTTGAGGCGTTTTTCGCCGGCGAAGGAGTAGTCGAAGTCGTCCCCTGCGGCCTGCTTTGCGACGGGGTCGAGCAGGACGCTGCCCGGTTTGGCGATAGCAGTCAGGCGGCTGGCCAGGTTGACCGGGCGGCCGTAGTAGTCGCCGGCCTGCACGTGAACCGATCCGTGGGCGATCCCGGCACGCAGGCGGGGGAACTCGTCGCCTTCGGCGTCGGCGGCCTCGACCATCCGCAGCGCCGCCTCGACCATCGCGGCGGCGTCGGAGGAGACGAGCATCGCCGCGTCGCCGATCAGCTTCACCAGCCGCACCGGCGGTTCCGCCACCGCCGTCGCCAGCTCGTCGAGGCGGCCCGCGATCAGGCCCAGCTCTTCGGTCTCCACCCGCTCGCCGAGCTTGGTGAAGCCGACCAGGTCGGCGAAGCAGACCGATACTTCGGACATCGCGCCCGGCTGCCCGGCGGCGAGGTCGGCTGCGCCGATCACATCGCGGCGGATCTGCTCGAGCATGTGGGAGCGGAAGGCGTAGGAGAGCGTCGGCTCGAAGATCGGCAGCATGTACTCGGCGGCGGCGGCGAAGCGCAGCGCCAGGTCGCGCTCGGTGTCCCCCGGCTGCATCAGGGTGCGGACGACCAGGTCGCGGTTGGCCTCGGCGATCCTCGCCGTCGCCATCCCGATCGTCCGCGCCACCTGCACGATCCCCTCCTCGGGCAGGCCGGCCTCGCGGAACGCTCCCACGCGGCGGGCCTCCTCCAGGTCGGCTCCGGTCAGAGAACGGTCGTCGGGGTCGGGATTGGGGATGCCGAGCGCCGCCGTCGCCCGCTGCAGCAGGTCGAGGTCGACCCCGGCAAGCTCGGCGATCTCACGCGGCGTATAGCGGGGGCCGTCGCCGGCCAGGGAACGCTCGACCGGCAGCAGGGTCAGGCGGCCGCCTTCGACCGCCTCCCGCAACTCCTCCAGCGGCACGCCTTCGCCGGCGAGCCGCTCGAGCAGATCCCGCCGCGCCTCGCGCGCCTCGCCCTCGAGCCCGTCCAGCAGTCCCTCGGCCTCGAAGTCAATCTCGCTCATCGCGGCATTCTCGCGCCTAACGCACAGACGTGCCGGTGCTGAGGGGTCCATATGGGTGCTCGATCACCGGCACGTCGGGTCAGGCGGTGGCTATGGCGCCGCCGCGGCGGGGGTCGCCGCCGCCGCTGAGCTCGCCGCTGGACGAATCGCGGGCCACAGCCTGCACGCCGCCGAAGAAGAGATTGATCTGCGGGCGCCGCAGCACCGGGATGCCGCGCGCCTCGATCCGCGCCAGCGCCTCCTCGTCGATGCCGGGCTCGGTCTGGACGATTCCCTGCTCGACGTGCAGGCGGGGCGCCCGTACGGCGTCGCCGGCGCCCATCCCACCCTCGACCGCTCGCACCACGGTCTGCACGATCGCCGAGCGGATCCGGTTGGAGCCGGCGCTGCCGAGGCCGAGCTCGATCTCGCCGTCGCGCCGCACCACGGTCGGCGCCATCATCGAGGGGACTCGGCGGCCGGGTGCGATCGCGTGAAAGCCGAGCGGGTTGAGGTCCTCCTCGCCGAGCATGTTGTTGAGGATCACGCCGGTGCCGGGAACGAGCACCCCCGAGCCCGAGCCGTTCGAGCAGGTGACGCTGGCGCAGATGCCGTCGCCGTCGAGGACCGAGATATGGGTGGTCGAGCCGAGCAGGTCGCCGGCCCGCAGGTCGAGCCGCTCCGGGTCGAGCAACGCCTGCTCCAGACCCTCGCCGTAGAGCGCTTCGGCGAACTCCTCCCCCCGCGCCCGGTTGGCAGCGTCCATCGCTGCGACCAGTTGCTCGGGGCCGCTGCGCGTCCCCAACCGCTCCAACAGACCGAGCGAGTAGGCGATCAGGATTCCTCCCGAAGAAGGTGGCGGGTTGGTCAGCACTTCGGTCCCGCGGAACGGGGCGTGGATCGGCTGCCGTTCGATCGCCTCGTACTCGGCCAGGTCGGTCGTCCCCAGGGTGCCGCCGTGCTCCGCCATATAGGCACTCAGCGCCGACGCCACCTCGCCGCGGTAGAAGGGCTCGGCGCCCTCCGCGCCGAAGCGTTCCAGCGCCTCGGCCAGCTCGGGGAAGCGGAATACGTCGCCCTCGCCCAGCGGCCGCCCCTGCGGCGCGTAGAGCTGCCGGGTCTCGGCCAGGCGCTCGTGGATCGGCCAGAGGATCTCGAGGATGTAGGCCTGCTCCGCGTTGACCGGGGCGCCCTCGCGAGCCAGCCGCACGCCGGCCCCGACCAGGTCGCTGAGCGGCGCCGTGCCGAAGCGGCGCAGCACCAGCTCCAACCCCGCCGCCGTCCCCGGGACCCCGCAGGAGGCCGGGCCGACGTAGAACGTCTGCACCGTCTCCTCGTCGAAGTGGACGGGCACCGGGGCAAGCTCCACCCCACGCTCGATCCCGTCCTTGCCGGGGGCGGCGACGAAGAAGTCGACCAACACAGTTCCGGCCCCCTCCTCTGCTCCCACTCGGTCATGGGAATCGGGTTTGGACGTGACCGAGCTCCCACGGTCGGAGGGGGTCGGGTCAATGCCAGGGCCACTGACCATCATGAAGCCACCGGCGCCGAAGCCGGTCAGCGGACTCTCGACCGCGAACGAGGCGAGGACCGCGGCGACCGCGGCGTCCACCGCGTTGCCGCCGGCGCGCAGAACGTCGGCACCGGCCTCCGCGGTAAGAGGATGGCCTGCCGCGACGACGCCAGGCATGGCGCGCGGGCTAGCCGGGGAGGAACTCGGGGACGTCGAGGCTGCTCAGCTCGCCGGCCTTCTCGTTGCGCGGCGCGCGGCCGGCGTCTTTGGTGCGGCGGATCGTCGGCTCGGCGGCGCGGCGCGGCGCGGCCTGTCCGTCGAAGCGGGTGGCGACGACGGTGACCCAGATCTGGTCGCCCAGCTCCTCGTCGATGTTGGCGCCGAAGATGATGTTGGCATCGGGGTGGGCGGCCTCGCCGACCAGCTTCGCCGCCTCGCTGACTTCGACCAGCGAAAGGTCGGGACCGCCAGTGATCGAGAGCAGGATCGCCCGCGCTCCCTCCATCGAGGTCTCCAGCAAGGGCGAGGAGATCGCTTTCTCGGCGGCCAGCAGGCCACGGCCCTCGCCGCTGCCCATGCCGATCCCGAGCAGCGCCCGGCCAGCGTCGGACATGATCGTCCGCACGTCGGCGAAGTCGAGGTTGATCAGCGCCGGCAGGGTGACCAGGTCGGAGATCCCCTGCACGCCTTGGCGCAGCACGTCGTCGGCGACCTGGAAGGCCTCGACCATCGAGGTGTGCTGGTCGAGCACCTCGAGCAGGCGGTCGTTGGGGACGACGATCAGCGTGTCGACCTCCGCCGCCAGCTCCTCGATTCCCTTGCCGGCCTGGTTGCCGCGTCGCGAGCCCTCGAAGCTGAACGGCTTGGTGACGATGCCGACGGTCAGCGCGCCGACCTCGCGGGCGAGGCGGGCGATGACCGGGGCAGCGCCGCTGCCGGTACCGCCGCCGGCGCCGACGGCGACGAAGACCATGTCGGAGCCCTTGAGCAGGCGCTTGATCTTGTCCTGCTCCTCAAAGGCGGAGCGGTGGCCGACCTGGGGGTCGGCGCCGGCGCCGAGGCCGCGCGTCTGCTCCTCGCCGATGTGGACGGTGACGTCGGCGACGCAGAGCTGCAACGACTGAAGATCGGTGTTGACGGCCATGAACTCGACCCCGGGCACGTTGGCGTCGACCATCCGGTTGACCGCATTGACCCCGGCGCCCCCCACTCCGACGACCCGGATGACAGGCTGATGCGGCTCCCCACTCCCGGGCGGCTCATACTCAGGTTCCTCCCGCCCATAGCGAGGAGTTTCAGCCGGGGGTTCAGCCCGAGGACCCGGTTCCTCGGAGAAAACGCGCTTCAGCCTTTCAGGCGGCGACTCGGATGATCCAGCTCCCCCCGCAGCCACCTCGTCCCGCTCCCCCTCGAGAGCTGCTTCGCCAGGTCCCGCAGAGTCAGGCGTTTCACCCGCGGGTGGCGTCGGGGGCTGTCCCTCCCGCGTGTCAGCGGGAGGGCTGCTCCCGGCGACAGGACCCGCGGCTGAGGACCCCGGTCCCTCGGGCGGATCGAGAGGGGCGTCATCGGAAGTAGAGCGAAAGAGGTCGGCAAGGGGACCCTCGCGCATACTCGCCCGCTTACGCCGACTCATGTGCCAAGACCTCCTTCGCCAAGTCTCGATAGTAGCCCGCGGCGTTGCTCTGAGGATCGTACTTGAGCACGCTGGCGCCTTTCACCGGCGCCTCGGCGAACTTGATCGCCTTGCGGATCCGCGAGCGGAAGACCAGGTCGCCGAAGTTCTCTTCGAGGATCTCCACCGCCTCCTTGGCGTGGACGGTGCGCGAGTCGAGCATCGTCGGCAGGATGCCCTCGATCCTGACATCCGGGTTGAGGTTCTCCTGGATCATCGTCAGCGTGTTCTGGAGCTGGACCAGTCCGCGCATCGACAAATACTCGCACTGAACGGGGACGATCACCTTGTTCGCCGCGGTCAGCGCGTTGATCGTCAGCAGCCCGAGGCTGGGCGGCGTGTCGATGCAGACGAAGTCGTATTCCCCGGAAACCTCTTTCAACGCCTTCTCCAGCGAGCGCTCGCGACCGATCTTGGTGCTCATCGCAATCTCCGCCCCGGCGAGGTCGATCGAGGAGACGGCGATGTCGATCTCGCGCCGCTGGATGATCTCGCTGATCGGCATGTCGTTGACCAGCACGTCATAAAGGCTCTTCTCGACCTTGTCCGGATCGATCCCCTGACTCATCGTCAGGTTCCCCTGCGGGTCGAGATCTATGCAGAGCACCCGATGCCCGGACTCGGCGAAGGCAACGGCAAGATTCAGCGTGGTCGTCGTCTTGGCGACCCCACCCTTCTGATTGGCAAAGGCGATGACCTCGGCGTGCTTGGTGGGCACCTCAGCAACCGGCTCTTCGACCACAGCTTCATGCCGAGACGGAGCAATCAGATCCCGAGGCATAAAACGAACAGGCCCAGAATCCTCCACGGGCGCCACATCCCTCTCAGCTTCCGGAGTGGCCGGCGCCATACCGCTATTCGCCGGCTCCACACCCCGCTCCTCGACTCCTACGCCAGTGGGCAAGACCTCTTCCTCATACGCCTCTGCCGCGGGTGGCGTCGGGGGTTGTCCCTCCGGCGCGTGAGCCGGAGGGCTACCCCCGGCGACAGGACCCGCGGGCCGGGACGGCTCGAGAACCTCCGCGACAGGACCCGCGGGCTGACGGTTTGAACCCTGGTCGTCCCGCGTGCGCTCGGGGACGGCGTTCTCCATCTGCCTCAGCTCTTCGACGAGCGGATGGTCGTCTTCGACCGGGGCGGGGGCGGGCTTGGACTTGGTCTTGCGGCTGAGGAATCCCATTGCGCGGGTATTCGCAGGGGTGCCCGTTTTTCCTGCCGCCCAGCGAAATTGCTAGGAATCACCCTGATCCCGGACATTCTCGACAAGCGACTGGTCTTCGTGACCGGCAAGGGCGGAGTCGGCAAGACCACGGTCGCGGTCGCGCTGGGCCTGCGCGCGGCCGAAGCCGGCAAGCGCACGATCGTCTGCGAGGTCTCCTCGCAGGAGAACACCTCGCGGATCTTCGAGCACACCGAAGTCGGCTTCCACGAGGTCGAGATGGCGGAGAACCTCTGGTCGATCTCGATCGACCCGGACGAGTCGATGCGCGAGTACGTCCTGCTGCAGCTGAAGGTCCGGGCGATGCGCGACCTGCTCTTCCGCAGTCGCATCTTCTCCTACCTCGCCGCCGCCACCCCCGGGCTCAAGGAGCTAGTCACGATCGGCAAGATCTGGGAGCTCGCCCAACTCGACCGCAAGGTGAAGAGCGGGCGCAAGTACGACCTGGTGATCGTCGACGCCCCCGCCACCGGACACGGGATCGGCTTCCTGCAGACGCCGCGCACCTTCGCCGCGATCGCCCGGGTCGGGCCGATCCACTCCCAGGCGCAGCAGCTCAACCGGCTGATCGTCGACCACGAGCACACCGGCACCGCGATCGTCGCCCTACCGGAGGAGATGCCGGTCAACGAGACCGCCGCCCTGGAGAGCGAGCTGCGCTCCGAGGTCGGCGTCGCCGTCGACCGCGTCTACCTCAACGGGCTCTACCCGGAGCGCTTCTCCAAAGAGGAGGCCGAGCGTCTGCAGGAGCTGGCCGAGGGCGAGAACGGGATCATGCGCGCCGCGGCGCGCGCCGCGGTCTCCGAGCACGGCCGGGCCCGCTCGCAGCGGGCGCAGCTCGCCCGCCTGCGCCGCCGGGTCGAGGCGCCGGTGAAAACTCTCCCCTTCCTCTTCGAGCCGGAGCTGGGCGTCGAGGCGGCGCAGCAGCTCGCCAGAAGGCTCGGATGACCAGTCCCGCGATCACGCAACCGGCCATCCACTGATGCCTGCCGTCGACGAGATCCTCGAAGGCAAGGACATCTGCATCTGTGCGGGTTCCGGCGGCGTGGGCAAGACGACCACCTCGGCGGCGATCGCCGCCGGCATGGCGGCACGCGGGCTGCGCGTCTGCGTGCTGACGATCGACCCCGCCAAGCGGCTCGCCGACTCGCTCGGCCTGCGCGAGCTGGGCAACGAGGCGACGCGGGTCGACCCGGCGCTGTTCAAGCAGCACGGGATCGAGATGAAGGGCGAACTCTGGGCGATGATGCTGGACGCCAAGGCCACCTTCGACGAGCTCGTCGCCCGCCAGGCACCCGACGAGGAGTCGCGCGACCGGGTCCTCGACAATCGCATCTACCAGCAGATCTCCAGCGCGCTGGCCGGCTCGCAGGAGTACATGGCGATGGAGAAGCTGTTCGAGCTGCATACCGAAGGCCGCTTCGACCTGCTCGTCCTCGATACGCCGCCGAGTCGCGACGCCCTGGACTTTTTGGACGCCCCCAGGCGCCTGACCCAGTTCATCGAAGGCCGCTCGCTGCGCGTGTTCATGAGGCCGACCGGACTGGCGGCGAAGGTGGCCGGGCGTGGCGCCTCCGTCGCCCTCTCGGTCTTCAAGCGGATCGTCGGCTTCGACCTGATCGCCGATCTGGCCGAGTTCTTCAACGCCTTCAGCGGCATGGTCGACGGCTTCCAGGCCCGGGCCAAACGGGTCAACAACCTGCTCGCCGACCCCCACACCTGCTTCCTCGTCGTCTGCGGCCCACAGGGCGAGCCGATCGACGAGGCCGTCTACTTCCACCGCAAGCTGGTCGAGGCGAAGCTGCCCTTCGGCGGCGTCATCGTCAACAAGGTCCACTACCCGGCCGAGCGCCTGCGCGGCGACGGCGCCGACCTCGAGGGGACCCTGACGGCGAAGCTCGGCGACGCCGACCTGGCCCAGCGCGCAGCCGAGAACTTCGCCGACTACCAGGCGCTGGCCGAGCGCGACGCCCGCAACATCGAGCACCTGGCGAGGGAGCTGCGCACCAAAGGTGTGATCCGCGTCCCCTATCTCGACGAGGACGTCCACGACCTCGGCGGCCTGGCCGAGATCAACCGCTACCTCTTTGCCTCGAGCGAGGAGCGGATAGAGATCGCCGCAGGGCGGATCTAGCCCTCCGCGGGTCGGACGCGGACGATTGGCATTACAAAGTATTTTTTGATCAACTGTCTCCCAACCGGCCGCCCATCCAGAGCGGCCCACCGAACAAGGGAGAAAGATGTTCCCCACTATGAAAATCCTCGGCCTTTGCCTGCTTGCCGCAGGCGCAATATGCGCCGTCGGGGCCCCCGCGGCCTCGGCGGACCCCATATTCCACTCCGAAGTCGAAGACACGATCCTCACAGGCTCGCAAGGCACGGAAGTGCCCACCGTCCTGACGACGGACAAAGGCGAATTGAAATGCGAAATCGTCAAATTCTCTGGCACATGGAGCGCCACCACAAACACGACATTGACACTCAAACCCACCTGGGAAAATTGCAAAATGGGCGGCATCACCACCTTTGTGACAACCAACGGCTGTGCGCTCGTCTTTCACCTGGGGCTGAACACAGAAACCTTCGAGTCCAAAATGGACCTCGAGTGTCCCGCAGGCAAACAGCTAGTGGTCGAGCCCGGTTTCTGCACGATCACAATCCCGCCCCAGGCCGGCCTGCAGCAGGTCACATTCACAAATGAGGGCGAAGGCACGACACGTGCACTCGTCGCCGACCTGAACGTCGGTGGAATCGACTACAAAGAACACGGTGCCGAATGCGGCAGCGAAGGAGAAGGAACAACAACCAACGGCACCCTCACCGGCCGAATCACAGTGAAAGGCGAGAAAGCAGGAGGCCAGCACGTGGGCATCTGGGTCGATTGACCCCGGCCTGTCGACGGGCCTGAAACAGATCTACGCAGGTGACGTTTTAGGCCCGTCGGCCGCTTTCTAGCCGGCGCTGCGCCGGTAGTGGTCGTAGCGCAGCTCCTTCAGCGGATCGTCGGCTTCGACCTGATCGCCGATCTGGCCGAGTTCTTCAACGCCTTCAGCGGCATGGCTATCTCGACGAGGACGTCCACGACCTCGGCGGCCTGGCCGAGATCAACCGCTACCTCTTTGCCAGCAGCGAGCAGCGCGAGGCGATCGCCGCCGGCCGGGCATAGACATCGCGGTACGGAAAGCTGACCACACTGTGGTCCAGGTCAGCCGATAAATATTTTCTGATCATTGAGATGATCGACCTTGACAGGTTGCCCCACCCGGGGCGACCGGAATCAAGGAGATAAAGATGATTCGCAAATTCAAGACCCTTGGGATCGCCCTCTTTGCGACCCTCGGAATGAGCTCCGTCACGGCTTCAGCCGCGTCGGCTAACCCCTTCTTCCACTCCGAATTCGCCGGCATCTTCCTGACAGGCGGACAAACCGGGGTAGTCGCCAACACGTTTACGACGGATCTGGGCGAAATGAAATGCAAAGTTGTCAACTTCTCTGGCTCGCAAGGCGCCATGACAACGACGACAATGACACTCAAACCTAAATACCAGGAATGCAAAATGGCTGGTGAAAATGCAACTGTGACACTCAACGGCTGCGCCTACACGTTCCACCTCGAGGAACAGGCTGAACCTATCGAGGCGCGCATGGGCATCGAGTGTCCTTTTGCGGGCGGGAAGATCGAAATCGACGTCGGGGAATGCACGATCACAGTTCCCGCCCAGGAACCACGGAAAACCGTCACATTCACAAACGAGGGCGAAGGAACCACACGCAGCGTGATCGCCGATCTGAATGTGTCTGGCATCGAATACGTGGAACACGGCGCCACCTGCGCTAGCCAGAAACAGACGACAGAAAACGGCACCTACACCGGCGTGATCACAGTCAAAGGTGAGGACTCAGAAGAAAACCATGTAGGAATCTGGGTCAAATAGACCCAGCGACCAGCCACGCGTAATGAGACGTCGCTGTCAGGGCAGGCCTGGCAGCGGCGTCCCGTACCTACAAGCGCCCTCTCCGACCGGGAGCTTCGCTCAGCCGGCCTGGTGACGGTAGTGGTCGTAGCGCAGCTCCTTCACTTCCCAGTCGGCGTCCTCGGGAACCGGGAAGAGGTGACGAACGCGAGGGGTGTCGATTCGCTCGCGGTGTTCGAGGTCTCCCTCGATCGCCGGGAAATCGAGCGTGCTCTCCTCGACCTCGTCGAGCCAGTGCCTGGCGGTGATCCGGATCTCGTCCTCGGCCGGGACCGGCTCGAGGATGCGGGTGTCCTGGTCCATGTCGTACTCCTCCTCGTGACTTTCAGCTTCGACAGAAGGCGCCTCTCCCGCGGGTGGCGGCGTAGGGGGTACCGCCCCCGAGGAAGCTTTAGCTACCGCAGGGGGAGGTGGGTCCCCTGCGCCGACAGGACCCGCGGGCCGAGGCTCAGGCTCGACGTCCTGCACGGTCACAGCGATCTCCACGTCTCCCGAGTCGAGACCGGTGGCGATCAGGGTCTCGTCGGCGGCCTCGTTGAGATCGGCGCCGAGCTCGCCGAGCGCGGCTTCGCGCAAAATGCGGCGCACGCTCTCCTCGGCCCAGATCGCCAATTCCGCCGCGCCCTCCACCGAGGCGCCGGACATCTCCGCCCGCTCCAGCTCGAGCGCGCCTTCGACCTGCTCGCGGGCGCCGAGGCGATCGGTCGACCCGTCGGCGATCAGCGCCGCGGCGCGCATCGGCAGCGAGGCACCCACGGGGCCCTGCCCGTCGAGCACGGCGCGCAGCGCCAGCAGGTGGTCGCTCAGGCCTTCGCGGGCTGAGGGACGCTCGCAGCCGAACTCGAAGCGGCGCACCGCCCAGGCCAGCGGGCCGACCGGATCGGGCCTGGCCTCGAGTGTTTCGGCCAGCTCGACCAGCTGCGCCGCCTCCTCCTCGTCAAGCCGGTAGCCGTCGGCGCGCGGTGCGGCCGCGCCGGTCGCAATGCGGCGCCAGCGGCCCTCGCCCGTCGGGGCGAACGCATAGGGGCCGAGCCCGACACCGCCCCCTTTATAGAGACGCATGACGCTGATCAGGTCCGCCAGCTGGTGCAATGCCGCGGCGGCGCTGTCGGTTCCCTCGCCCTGCTCGGCGATCGCCAGGAACTGCGGCTCCCAGACGGCGCGGCCCATGCCCTCGCTGCGCATCGCCTCGATCGGCGCCTCGATGCTGTCGGCGCGAACCAGCTGCACGCTGTGCGGCAGCTGCAGCCGCGCGACCGCCATCTGCAGGCCGACGATCGGTACGACGACGATGTCGGCCTCGTCGATGTCGCCGGCCTCGGCGTCAAGCACGGCAAGGGCCTCCTCGAGCCGCTCGCGGTCGAGCGAGAACTCGGTGCAGCCGTCCCAGAGGGATGCGATGAAGACAGTCAGCAGACGAGCCGCCCTCTCGCCGGGGTCGGAGGGAACGACCTCGCCCCGCTGCTCCAGATAGGGCGCCGCGATCCCGGCCATGGCGACCCCGTCGCGCGCCGCCTCGAAAGCCGGCAGCGAGCGCAGCTCGGCCTCCCGCTCCCGCACGAAGCGCGCGGTCAGGGGCACATAGCTGTGAAAGAAGGCCTCGTCGGGACCCGCCTGCTCGGCGACGTCAAAGGGAATCTGCTCGCCGCCGGCGACCAGCGTCGTAAAGCGGGTAGCGGCCTCCGCGGCCAACCGCCGCAGCGCCTCATTGAGCAGAGGATCACGCACGCCCCGACCTTCCCCCCACGCCACCCCCCTCCTGCGCCTGCAAGCCGCCTTGCAGCTAGGCGGGGACCGGCGCCTGCTCTTCTTCGAGCAGCCAGCGGCTGCCGTAGCGCCGCATGTCTTCGATCAGCGGCACCAGCGCTTCGCCCTTCTCGGTCAGCGCGTACTCGACCCGCGGCGGCACCTCGGGGAAGGTGTTGCGGGAGACGATGCCCTCTTCTTCCAGCGCCCGCAGGCGCAGCGAGAGGGTGCGCGGACTGATCCCCTCCAGCGAGCGCTCGAGCTCGCAGAAGCGGCTACAGCCGCCCGCCAGGTCGCGGATGACGAGGAGGGTCCACTTGCCGCAGACGACGTCGGCGGTGCGGCAGACGGGACAGCGGGAGTTGCTCTCGGCGCTCATATTCAGGCCATCGGTGCGGGCCGGGGTTGCGTTCGATCGGCTCGCAGAGCGAGTTTAGCGCCAATGCTTCACTTGCTGAAGTTTTGGCGATTCCAGGCGGCGCGCCGAACCTGCCGGGCTCAGGTATGCCCGGTCACGACCAGGCCGAGCTTGAGCACGTCGATCGTGTACTTGACGCCGTCTTCGCCGTAGGTGAGGACGACGGGAAAGCCCGGTTCGACTTCGAGCAGCTGGCAGATTTCGTCGCCGGAGAGGCACTTTGCGTCGCCGGCGATTTCCGTCACCTGGTTGGAGACGAGCAGCAGGGCCTTGCCGGTGGCCTTCTCGCCTTCGCGGGCGGGTCCCATGAAGGTGACGACCGGTTCCTTCTCCCCCGGCAGCGGCGTCTGCATGAGCACCCGCTTGCGGACGATCGGCTCTTGCGCCTGGCCGCCGACACTCTTGACGATCCTGACGTCGATCGCGTAGGAATAGAGGACGAGGTGACCCTTGCCACTCGGCGGCAGTTCGCCCGGCTGGGCACCGCCGCCACCGGCGCCTCCACCGGAGGGCGCCGGCGCGGAGCCGCCGCCCGCGGACGATCCGTTCGTCGTGCTGGTCGAGCTGGTTTCGCCGCTCGAGCCCGAAGCGGGGGCGGCCGTCACTTCATTCAGCTGCGCGCCCTTCAGGCTCGGCTTGCCGACGACCCTGAAGGGGTCGAGCGGCTCGCGGCCGCGCAGGCGCTTGCGGTAGTCGCGCAGACCGGGATTCGCCTCGACCACGGTCAGCGACGAGACCCGGCGGCCACCCGATTCTTTCAGCGCCTGGATCACCCCGGGCGTTTCCGGCGGGGCGGTCGTTTCCGGCTTCTGGCCGAGCAGGAACGGAGTCGCGACGATCGCCACGACCACCAGGCCGATCAGCGGCAGCAGCCGGCGGTCGCGCAGGTCGTAGTAGACGTCGGCGAGGAAGGCGGGCACCTTCAGGTCGGGCATCTTCAGCTCCGGTCCCTTCGGCCGCTTCACGGCGTCCCTCCGGTCGTCGTCGCGGTCGGGGTCGCGGTCGATTCGAGCGGGTTCGAAGGCGAGGCGCCGGCGGTCAATCCTTGACCGGGCGGGGTCAGGTAGGTGGTGACCATGAAGGTCGCGGTCAACGACGGGAAGCCGCTTTCGCCGGCCGCCAGCGTGAAGTCGCCGATCGTGATCAGACGCCCGTCGACCGTGACCTTTTCGTTGTGGGTCTTGACGGTGGCGTCGAGCCCTTTGATGAAGTCGGCGATCTGGAAGAAGTCGCCGTCGAAGGTGAGCGTGTACGGCATCACGGCGAGCCCTGCCGGCCCGATCGTCGCCCCGAGCGGCAGCAGGGAGGCGGCGGCCTCGGTCGCCGTCACCTGCGCCCCGCTGCTGGACAGCGAAGGTGCGGCTTCGCCCGATTCGCCCGAGTCGGAGCTCAGCTGGAAATCTTGGAACTGGACCCCGGCGCGCTTGGCGATCCCGTTCAGCTGGACCAGCAACGAGGCGGTTTCGTCATTTGCCGGGACCGCCTTGCCCAGCACGACCAGCCTCTGGTAATCGACCGGGAACTGCTTGCGCGCTTCCTCGGCGGTCGCGACTTCGGCCCGGTGCTGCGCGAGCGAGGATTCGACCTGTTCGATCTGCGCCCCCAGCTTGGCCGCTTCGTCGCGCTTCGGGCCCAGCAGGACCGTCCAGAAGGCGATCGCCAGCGCGGCGACGACGAGCATCGCGACGATCGTCAGGGTGCCGGACTTCTTCAGCGCATTCATCGCGGCTCAGCCGCCTTCCGCTTCTGCGCTCGAGCTTTCGGAGGTCTCGCTCGAGGCGGCCTGGGCTACTTCGGGCGCCGCTTCGGGGGCGGCTTCGGCTTCCCCTTCCGGCGCCGGGACAGGCGCCGCATCGAAGGCGACGATCAACGAGAACTCGGTGGTGTCCGCGGCCACGCCGCAACCGGAGCCTTCCGCTCCGCCCGATTCGCCGCTTGCGCCGGTCACTTCGGAGGACTGGACGCCGACGCGCGTAACCCCGTCGATGTCCTTCAGCGCCAGGATGAAGCCCGCCACCCCGCCGTGGCCGGCGGCGCAGCCGTTCAGTTCCAGCGCCGGCCCGGACACGGCGGCGGCGAGCGCGCCCCCGCTTCCGGAGCCTCCTGCCGCTCCACCTTCGACCGAGCCGGTCGCGCTCAATTCGGACAGCGAGACGTCGCCTGGCAGGACCAGCGCCAGTTCGCGCATCACCCGCTCCCAGTCGAAGCGACTGTCGGCGAGGCTCTGCACCGTCGCCACCCGCTGTTCGCTGAGGTCGCGGAACTGGACGTAGGAGGCGAGCCTGCTCGCGTGCGCGGCCGCCACGGCGTCTTCGCGTTTCAGCGAAGCGACTTCGTCTTCGCGTTCGGAGATCTGGTTGCCGGTGAGGACGAGCGCGGCGACGCCGACCAGGACGGCCACCAGCGCGCCGAGCACGATGTAGGCGAGCGGGCCGCTGCGCAGCGGCGCCTGGTCGCCACGGCGCTCCTCGGCGGGAATCAGGTTGACGGGACGCATCGGCCTCTACTGCTCCAGGGCGAGGCCGTAGGGAAGGGTGAGGCGGGCGGCGGCGACGGGGTCGAAGCCCTCCAGGGCGACCGGGCGGG
This sequence comes from Solirubrobacterales bacterium, assembly GCA_036376775.1. Lineage (GTDB taxonomy): Bacteria > Actinomycetota > Thermoleophilia > Solirubrobacterales > 70-9 > VRUE01. The sequence goes on from DASUZP010000050.1 coordinate 24,472, forward strand.
AGACGCCGATCGGCATCCCCACCCCGGCTTCCATCCGCGCCGGCAGGCCGGGGATGGCGCTGCCGGGCCCGCAGAGAACGATCCGCTCGACCGGCAGGGCCGCCTCCTGGGCGCCGTAGTAGTCGAGCGAGAGGCGCAGCTCGTCGAGCAGCGCGGTGACGCCCTCTTCGAGCGCCCGCCTCGCCTGGGCGACCGTCTCCGGATCCCCCTCGATCTCCTCCAGCGGTCGCTCGAGCCCGACGTGGGCGAGCCACTGCGCGGCGTGTTCGAGGCTCAGCCCGAGCGCGCCGGCGAGCGCGCCGGTCGGGGTCTCGAGGCCGGCGTGGGAAACGCGGGTGAACAGACAGGAGCGACCGCGGGCGACGGCGAGGTTGGTGACGTCGCCGATGCTGCAGTAGAGGACGGCGGCGGCGGGACGCTCGGCCGGCGGGTCGGCGACCTGCTGCCCCTCGCCGGCGAGGGCGCGGATCATGCCGAAGGCGGAGAGGTCGACCCCGATCGGGTCCAGACCGGCGCGGCGGATCGGCCCGAGAAAGGAGGAGACCATGTCGCGCCGCGCGGCGACGACGATCACGTCGACCTGCGGAGCCTTGCCCTCCTCCGCGGGGACGCCGCCGACGACCTGGTGCTCGAGGACCGCCTGGTCGAGCGGCATCGGCATCTGCTCCTGGGCCTGGAAGCGGACCGCCGCCTCCATTTCCTTCGGGTCCTCGATCGCCGGCAGCCTCACGGTGCGGACGACGACCCGTTGGTTGCCAACGCCGAGCCGCACCCGCTTGCCCAGCTTGTGCTCGGCGAACAGCTCCTTCAGCGAGTCGGCGAGGCGATCGGCGTCGAGCACCTCGCCCTCGTGGAAGGTGCCGGGGTCCAGCGAGCCGATCGCCGAAGCGGTGACCTGGACCGAGCCGTTGGTCGTCACCTCGGTCGCGGCAACGCTGCCGGCCTCGATGTCGAGGCCGACGACGCTGCTCGCCTTCTGCTTGCCGAGTCGCATGGAGAAGTCGAAATCTGGGCGTGGGAGGCGCATCCTCGGGCCTTGCATCGACAAAAAGGCCGCCGACCTTTCGCGCTGCATGTACTCATTTCTAGGAGAACCTGCGAGGCGCCGGCGGTCGATCGCAGCTTTTTGTGCCCTATGGACCCCAAAAAGCTGCGATCCGGCTCAGAAGGTGCCCAGTCGACTCAGAAGGCGCCCAGATACCAGTCGATCAGCTGGTCGCCGGCGAGCAGGCCGACGACACCGCCGAGGGCCAGGAACGGGCCGAACGGAATCGCCCGCTTGCGCGCCGCCGCGCCCTCGCGGGCGATCATCGCCAGGCCGACCAGAGCCCCGCTCAGCAGGGCGACGAAGATCGCCGGGGCGACGTTCCGACCGAGGAAGAGGCCCATGGTCGCCGCCAGCTTGACGTCCCCCAGCCCCATCCCGCGCGGGTAGGCCAGCGCGGCGGCGAAGAGCAGCCCGCCGGCCGCGACGGCGGCGATCGCCCGCTCGGGCAGGCTGCCGGGGTCGGCGACCGCCGATATCGCCACGGCGAGCACCGCGGCGACGATGAGGATCTTGTTGGGGATGATCCGCCGCTCGAGGTCGGTAAGCGTGACCGCCAGCAGCATCGTCACGAAGACGAGGCCGAGCGCCACCTCGCCCGGCTCCTCCCAGAGGACGAGCACCGTGGCGGCGTAGAGGGCGCCGAGCGCGAGCTCGGTCAGCGGGTAGCGCGGTGAGATCGCGGCGCCGCAGCAACGCGCGCGACCGCGCAGCAGTAGCCAGGAGAAGACCGGGACGTTGTCGTAGGCGGCGATCTGCACCCCGCATGCGGGGCAGCGCGACCGCGGCCCGACGATCGATTCGCCGCGCGGCACGCGGTGGGCGACGACCGTGACGAAGCTGCCGGCGAGGAGCCCTCCGAGGAAGGCGAGCACAGCGGCGGCGGCCACCGCCTAGCCGCCTTCTTCTTCGGAGCTCGCCGGGACTTCGAGCGGCGTTTTGGTGTCGACCTCGATCCGGGTCGGGTAGTTGGGGTGGTCGTACATGATCGGTATCGCGTCGGCAAAGGTGTTGGCGCGGTCGACACTGAGCGCTATGCCGAGCCGGTTGCCGGGGGGAATGATCCGCGGCGCACCCTGGAATTCCATCGTCAGACGTATCTTCGCCCAGGAATTTCGCGGCCAGTAGCCGTTTCCCTCCGGTTCGTAGGTCCAGTACGGGTTGCCGTCCCCTTTGTCGAGCAGCATCGTGTCGGTGGCCACCGGGGCCGCGGCCGGGCCGGTTTCCCCGCGTTCGAACAGGTAGACGCAGAGCGTGCCGGTGTAGAGGGCGTCGTTGAGCGTCCGGGTGTAGAACTCGAGCGTCACCTTGCCGCCCATTTCGAAGGCTTTCGGCATCGCGTCGGTGACCCAGCGATGGACCTGCGACTCGGGGTTGGTGGTGCCGGTCGGGTTGTAGTGGCAGCCGCTGGTGTCGTCGCGCCGGATCTGCACTCCCTTGTCGGTGTCCGGCGTCGGCTCAAGGTAGAAGTCGTCGGCATAGTCGTATAGCGCCGGCACCGCTTCGTCTTCGGGGGCGGGATCGGGCGGGCCGGCGAGCAGCAGCGCATCGGGGGCGCCAGGGCTTTCGTTGCCCGTCCGCAGGCCGCTGGCACAGGTGCCGAGCGTGTTGTGCAGCAGATGGTCGCCGGCGATGCCCTGCCGGACCGTGGCGCCACTCGCAGCACACGCCGTGTCGGAGAGGAAGAACTGCTGGGCGGTCACTTCGGAGGTGCTGCCTTCGCTGCCTCCTCCGCCTCCGCCGGAGCCGCCACCCCCACCGCCGCCGCTGCCCCCACCGCCGCCATCGTCATCCGGCGGGTCTTCTTCTTCCGGCGGTGCGGTCACCGCCGACTGCACTTCGACGTAGCCGCTCTCGCCTCCCTGACCCACCGGCCGGTCGGGTTTGACCGCGACGACGAGCTGCTTGTAGTCCTCTTCGCCTTTGCATATTTCGCTCGAGCAACTCGGGTCGTTGCGCCAGACGACGTAGCGGTACAGCGTGCCTTTGATGCCGTTGTGTTCGGTGTCGCCGGTGAAGAATTCCGATTGGGGGCTGAAGCCTTTTTCGGGATCGACGTCGACCGGGAAGTAGGCCGTGGGCGGGTCGCGACGCAGGTTGAAGCTGCTGCCGCTGATGCGCGAGTTGGGGTTCTTCGGGTCGGTCGAGGCGACGGGCATGGTGTTCACCGCCAGGTCCTCGTAGGGGATGCTGTGCAGCCGCTCCATCTCTTCCTGGGCGAGGTCGAGCGCCACCTGGGTCGCCTTCGCCCGCTGGGCGTTCTTGGTCGCCGCACCGAGCACGCCGAAGGTCGCCGCCGCGCCCATCACGAGGACAACCGCGGCGACCAGGACCTCGATAATCGTCAGGCCCGCCTCGCCGCCGCCCATCCGCTTGTCTATCCACTCGCGCGCGGTCATTCGAGGTAGGCCTGGGTACGCAGCCCGGCGCCGTCGGTGACGGTCAACTCCCCTTCGCCTTCCGGGTTTTCGATGTGGAGGGTTATGCCGACGAAGCTCGGTTCTTCTACGCTCGGTTCGTAGTTGAAGACCTGGTTGCTGTCGAGTCCACTCACCAGCGGAATCGGAGTGCCGCTGCTGCCGGGGACCGCCGGTGCGGTCTCGGTCCGGGTGCAGGCGGTGGTCGTGCAGCTGTAGGTGACGCGGCATTCGATCGCGGGCGCGCTCGGGTCTTCCTCCACGCCACCGCCGCAGGCGCTGCGCCGAACCTGGGTTTTGAATTCGACCTTCGACCCGCTGGCCCCGGAGTAGACGGAGATGCCGTTGCGGATCTCCCGGGTCATCCGCTCGAGCACGTAGCGAGCCGTCGAAATTTCCTGCGCCTTCTTGCTCAGCGTCGGCTGCTGGCGGACCGCGCTGATCAGCATCGTGCAGGCGGCGCCGACGAGGACCACGCTCATCGCCGCGGCGACCAACAGCTCGACCAAGGTCAGACCGGATTCGTCTCGGAAGCGCGGCATCAGGGGACCACCTTGAACCTGCGCTTGCTCGGCTTCTCCTGCCAGACGCCGACCGCGTTTACGCCCTTGACGCCGAAGGAGTGCTTGCCGCGACTCAGCTTCTTCAGCTTGAGCGGCGACCCGCACGACTTCCAGCGCCCGTGGTCGACCTTGCAGACGAACTTAGTGCCCTCCTGCCCGGTCGCGTCGGTGAAGCGGAAGACGGGACGGCGCATGCGCGTCTTGAAAGCGGGCCCGAAGGTGATCCGCGTCCGCGGGATCTCGAAGGGAAGCAGTACGAGCGGACCCGGATCCGGAGCGGGTTTCGCTTTGGGCGGCTGCGAGGAGCCCCCGCCTCCCGAGCCCTCTTTGCCCTGCTGTACGTAGGTGACGCTGCCGGAGCACTGCGAGACGAAGCCGCCGGCTTCCGCGGT
>DASUZP010000051.1:0-11930 GCA_036376775.1 Solirubrobacterales bacterium
GCGGCCTGGACATCGAGCTGATGATCGACATCCGCCCTGAGACGAAAGAGGCCCGGCTGCCGAAGAAGCGAGCGCTCGCCGCGGGGTCATTCACCCTGGGCGGCTGCAAGGTCGTTTTCGCCACCGCGTAGAACCTCGTCGATGGGTCATAACGCTTCTGGCGGCTCTGGTGACCAGCGAAATCCTGCGCTGCCTGCGGCTCGTTGGCGGGGCGCCTGCGAGCTACCGGAATGTGGCTGTTGCGCTTTGACATGGGGGCACATGGTGCAGGCTCGCCCGGGCACGTTGTGTGTAGCAGTTCTGCTACGATCCCTGACATGCAGAGGATTCCACAGCGCGAGCTACGCAACGACGTCTCAGCTGTGCTGCGCCGGGTGATGGCCGGCGAGCAGCTGCGCGTCACGGTTGCGGGGCGCGACGCAGCCGATCTTGTCCCGATCGAGGACGCGCCCTCGTGGACTGCCGGCTCGCGGGCACGGGAGCTGATTTCGTCGGCCCAAGCCGACGCGGGCCTGTCCGCCGAGCTGGATCAGGCTTTTCCGGATACGACGGATCAGCTCTAGGCGTCGGTTACCTGTATGCAGGCGATACTCGACACGTCGGTCTTCATCGCGCGCGAGCAGGAGCGGCCACTCGGCGATCTCCCGGACGAGGTTGCTGTCAGCGTCGTGACCCTTTCGGAGCTGCGCCACGGCGTCCTCGCCGCTGACGGTCATGAGCGGATGGCACGGCGCCTGAGCACTTTGGAGGCTGCTCGGCAGATTGCAAAGCCGTTAGTCATTGACGATGCGGTTGGAGACGAGCTAGCTCGGCTGCGGGTCGCCCTCAAGGCGATCGGGAGGGCGATGAAGGTCATGGATGCTTGGATCGCTGCGACCGCGATGGCCCACGGCGCTGCGGTATGCACGCAGGACGCGGACTTCGATGCGGCCGCTGAGGCGGATTTGATCGAGGTTGTCCAGGTGTAGCGATTTGAGGCACTCGGCGCCAGGAGTGCCTGAGTGGCGGTAATCGACCGCGTCTGCAAGCGGCAACTCACTTCCGAGAATGTCCAACGGTGACCCAATTTTTGGCGCCACTTCAGGCACCGCGAGGTTGGATATAGGATCGCAACGTATGGCGCCGGTTGGGGAGGTCTCGACTTCGAAAATACGAGCAGCGACGGGCGCTTGTGGTGAGGCGACGAAGAATGGCGGCTATGTCCCTATGAGTCCTCGCATCTGCGCTGTGGCTGCCGTGATTGTGCTGACTTGTCTAATGGCCAGCATGGCCCTGGCGAGGTCGCATGGCGTCAAATCTGCCGTGCTCTGCCCAGACGAATACGGCAACACCGTCGACTACGTGAAGCCGACGAAGTGCTCCTTCGAGAATGCCAACTACCTCAACCGCGTTGCCATGCGTTCGACGAGTCATGGTTCCGGCGGTGCGGCTGCCTCCTCCGCAGGTGCGATCTATGTCAGAAGCCTGCACTGGAGGCATTGGGGGTCCGAGGTCGCCAGAGCATCGGGCACCTATGTAGGCAACATGAACTATCGGGCACACGCCATCGTCCGCCTGAGCCGACCTGATCGCTGCTCGAGCCTGCCGGAGAAGATTTACTCGCATTTCTGGATCAAGATTGGCAACGACAGTCCTGTCAGCTATCCGCTCGAAGGATGCGCGTGAGGGGAGGGGCAGATTGAAGCGGTTCGCCCAGATCACGACGATCATCGTTGCTGTATGGGCATCGATCGGCGTTCTGCCGGCGAACGGAGCGCACGGATTCGCACATCACGGCGTCTGGGCTTTTCAGAATCTGCGACGAGGCGCCGAGATCGGTGGGCGCTTCGGCGATCGAGCAACCGCGCGGACGTCACTTCGCCTGAGAAGGCATTGCAGGGGGCTGCCGATGACCTCAGCACTTTCTGTCCGCGGCGTCGGCTGCCGACTGGCACGAAAGGTCGCGCGGCGCGGGTTGAAGCTCGCCGAAATCGGCGGGGGCGGAGGTAGATGGGGGGTCGAGGGTGGGGTTTGGTACTGCAGCGGCTACGGCTTCAACCCCATGCGGATCGGTTGCCATCTGGAAGGGCGACCCTCTTGGCGTGTCCGCTACCTCGTCTATCCAGATTGACTGCCCGCTGAGGTGGAACAGTCGCGTTCATCTATTTGGGCGCTTGCGTCGTCGAACGCTGCGACCATAGGCTCGGTCGACAGTCTCGATCTGGGAGGCGAACATGTCTGATGTCCCCGGTCTCGACCTCGACAAGGAGGCCGATGCACTGATAGCCGCGTACCAGGCAACGTTCAAGCGACTTGACGGTCTTGCCGATCCGGTTGCTGTTCTTGGCCGTCATGCCATTGCTCTGAGTTGCGAGAAGGCGAGCAAGGAAACGCGGCGGCTACATAGCGAGGCGATTGCCAAGCGCTTCGACGAGTACCGAAGCTCGTTCGACGACCAGTTCGCGACTGCCACGAACCTTGGTAAGAAGCAGGCGCTCAAATTGGCACGAAGCGCCGTCTACGGAACGAGTCTAGGGGTTATCTGGGGGAAAATACTCACTGTCCTAGCCGTCATGGGTGCTCTCGCCGCGTGGCTGGTCTCCATTGGGGGCGAACTCTCACAGACCGGTGGCGGATTGCGTCTGCTGTTCATTCTTGGCGGCTATCTGGTGGGCGGCAACTGGATCAGAGACTGGACTCGTTCGGCCGCCGAAGCAGGCGGGACGATAGATCCGCTGAAGAGCCTGTTGGCTGAGACGCTGGATAAGCCCGAGGCTGAGTACTTCAGGAAGCTCGGGTCCTTCGTCAAGCCACCGAACAGAGTGTCGATCGCCGTCGCCGGTCCCGCTGCCGAATTGGGAGTTACCCTGGTGTGGGTGACCATCGGGCTATGCATCTTGGCCGTCATATATGGCGCAGGACTGGCGATATTTGGACCAGCGGTGGAAGCACAGGAAAACGCTTTCCATCAGGATGAGCACAGCTACGAATCGGGCTACGAATCCGGCATTGAACCGTGAGCATGACCTCCTCCTTGTTTGCGCTGTCGGTTTGAGGAAAGGCGTCGCGACAGCCAGTCCGGCCCGCATCCCCTTGCTCGTCGCCACATCCGGCTCCATCAACGCCTGACGAGCCACATTCCCACGAGCGCACCGAGCGCGACGACGAAGCCCACGGCGGTTAGGACGATCAGCACCCGTAGAGAAGTACCGCAACGGTGAGAAGGACTGCGCCGACAACCGAGGTCATCAGCGCCATGCTCTTCGTTGATCGCCCAAGGGTCATGTGTCGATCGTTCCTGAAAGCCGGCTGTCACGGCCTTGGCATCGAGCTTGACGGCCGGTGCCTCTACCTATAGGTATTCGTTGATAGAGATGTGGTCAGCACTCAAAACCATTGGCTCCCGTCGCGCGGCGATAGTTGCATGTGTAGCCCTTGTCAGTTCGCTTCTCGTCCTGCTGATTCAACGCTTCATCGGCTCTGGGGACTGGGAATGGGCGGACGCACTGGGGGACTTCGTGATGCTTGTGGCAACCACGATCATCATCGTCGGTCTGCTCGATTGGTATCGCAGTCGTCGCTGGCAACGTGCGGAAGAAGAAGACCTCAGGTCGTTGACTCTCCTGTCGGGTCTGATTGCGTCCGGTTGGAGCAGCCCAAAAGACCTCGGGCCTCCGGACCTCGATCCGCCCCACGTCATGGCTGCTCTCGACGAGCAGATGGAAAAGCTTGCTACATCGGCCGGCGAGCTGGACGATCTCTACCGGAGCTTGATCGGAGAGACTGATTTGAACACCCTCCTTGAACTTTCCCAGCAGCGATGGACTCTCGAGGGCTACTACCTCGAGGGCTCACGAACTCGCCGCGTCACCTACCTGTCCAACCTCGTCGAGATGAACCTTCCGGGGCTGGTGGAGCGACGTGACGACCCGGCGCTCTTTGCTCTTTACGTCGCTTTGCGTGACGACGTGACGCGGATCCGGGCGGCTGCAAATCATGCCGACATGATTATCCACGAGCAGGTGTTGATGAACCGGCCGCCGATTCTGGAGCCTTACCTCAGAGCTCACAACGAGTCGATTTTCATCGATCCCATTGCGCTACTGGCCCGGGTAATCGCTTCTGCGACCGACGAGTTGTCGGAGCAAGGCAATGTCGCCGAGATGCAGGAGTCCAGAAAAGTACGCGAAGACGAGCTCAAGCGACTTGCGTTTGCGAACAGATGCATGGGTGCGGTTCGCAATGAGTTGCAGTGGGTCTATGACGCGCTCGGCACGCTGAGGAAGATCATCAAAGCCCTCGAAGCCGATATCGGCGCAGCTGCCCTCGAAGTCGGAAGCCATCCGCAGCTCAAGCTCGCGAGGGAACATCGATCGGTGATCGTCAGCGCGCGCTCAGCCTAGGAACATCCGTCAAACTGCGGATTGACGTTGAGGAATTCGCTGCAGGTGCCGTTGGGGAATGCCGCGTCCAATGCGCATTGGACGTAGTTCGAGCCGGGCTGGGTGAGGCAGAGCAGATGGCCGCCGGGGGTGTGGGTGGGGCATAGTCCGGGCAGCCGCAGATTGCAGCACCGGTACGCTTCCGGGTTGAAGCAGATCGAATCCTGGCAGCATTGTTCGCCCGGAGGACACACTTTCCCGCCGCAGGGCTCGCCTGGTATGCAGCAGTTGCACGCTTCCCCTTGAGCATCGTTGAAGGCCGCGATCCCTTTCTCGCTGTCGAGTTTTTCGTAGTACGTCCACGCTGCGCCGTAGCAGTAGCCCAGACGAGCCGTCGCGATGATGTCGTCCGCTGAGCTGCCCAGCTGCCGATTGCACGCCTGCAGCCATCCGTTGAGCGCTTCGACGTCGCAGGTGGCCTTATTTTTCCCGCAGGTGCCGTAGCAACAGTCATGGTCGTTGCATGGCTGGGTGAAGTTGGCAAGTCCCAGCGGTTTGTCCGCGGCCTCGATGTCACCGACATTGATGCCCCAGAGATCCACTCCCCCCTGCGGTCCACAGGCGTTGTGCGATGCAGGCGTGCCGCTGGCGACCGGGGCGGTGCACTGCGGCGTCCACATCGTGAGGCTTCCCTCGCATACCCCCTGAGCCGGCTTTGGGCACCAGCCGTATTTGGACGCCGGCGAGCCGGTGCCCGCCGGGTTTCCAGGGGTCTTGGCCTTTGCCGCCGAGATCCAGGGAGGGATCAACGAGGCGAGCGCAAGTCCGGCCGCGCGCTTCAACACCTGGCGTCGCGAAAGGCCGGTATCTGCGAGCAGCGCCAGGTGGTCGAACCCGTTGCCTACCGGGTCGTCGCTCGGGTCAGAGCGGCCAAGCATCGCCGGCCTTCTGAGCTTTGGCGGCCGCACTGTCAAGGGCACGTTTGCCCTCGATCAGTTGCTGCAGCGCCGATTTGGGGCTGGAGTTCTGTTTCGATTGCGCGAGCCTCTCAAAGGCGGTAGCGAGGTCGGCGATACCGCTGGCGACAATCGCCGCATGCGGCCCGTTCTGCGCCAGCGTCGACTTGCGGAGACTGGCGAGCACGGGACGCAGATCCCTCACCAGGTTCTTCAGGTCGGCGACGTCCGGTTCGGGCGCGGCCAATCGGTGCGTGAGCTTCTTCGACAGTTCCTCGGCCCGCTTCGCCTTGCCATGCAGTCTGCGGTGCCGTCCCGCTCTAGCTTTGGAGTCGTTGCCGGTCATTGTGGGCTGCTGTGGCTAAGCAGATCCAGGAGCGCCGGCCCGCCGATTGCCGGTGGTGCGGCGACCCTGCCGTTGGCATCGATTGCGACCGCCGACGGAGTGCCGTTGACACCGAAGATCGGCCCGGTGCTGAACCTGTCCTCGAGGACGATCGGCAGCTGGAGGTCAAGCGCCCGGTTCTCGGCGGCCGTTCCCGAAGAGATGACGATCGCGTGATGCTCGTCGACCCGATGGGACTCCTGCCACGCTTTGAGCTCCGGCGCGATGCTTTGGCAGAACCCACAACGCGGATTCCAGAAGATGAGCGTCACCCGAGTGCCGTGCAGCTCGCGCAACGCGATCGTCCGTCGGTTCAGGTCCTCCCATTCGAGCTCGGGCGCCTCGGCGCCCACCTGTAAACCAGATGGTGCCGTGGCGTCGGGGGTCGAGCTGACCGCCGTCACGTTCTCTACCAGGCTCGCGATCGCTTCGGGGCCGAACACCAACGGACTCGCGATCCTTCCATCGACCGAGATCAGCACCGCGCCTGGAGTGCCGCTCAACCGGTAGGCGATCGCGGTCTCCCGATCCTGCTGCAGGAGTACATCCGATAGGTCGTGCTCGCCGGCCTTCGCGGCATTCTGCTCGTTGGTTCCCCGACTGACGAGCGCGACCGTCAGTCGCTCGGCATGATCTCGCTGCCAGGTGCCGACGTCGGGCAGCATCGTGTTGCACGGTCCGCAGGCCGGGTCTGAGAACACGAGCAGCACCGGCAGGCCACGCGAGCGCAGACGCTCGAGCGAGACCTGCCCGCCGTCCAGCGACGGCAACTCGAACTCCGGCGCCGAGACGCCCACCGCCAGGCCCTGGATTCCGCCGCCGCCGTTTCCCGAGGATTCCGCCCGCAGCGCGCCGTTTGACAGACCCGGCCCGGGCTGAGCCTCGAGGCTCTCGAGGCGCGACAGGATCCTTCCGTTCTGGCGCAACAGCTGCAGCAGAAACACCGCTTGGGCCACCGCGACGACGATCAGCGCCAGCGCGATCGCTCCGAATACGGCCTCCACCGCAGACAGTTCGCCTGCCCAGGCGATCGGACTGAGCATCTCGTCCCTGCCCGCGGCCACGACCACGCCGGCAAGAGCCAGGAGCCCGATGTTGCGCAGCAGCGTGCTCGGTCCCGCCGGCGCGGAATGAACCTGCCCGAAGCAATGACAGTCCGGTTCCCTGCCGCGAGCCAGGCTGAGAGCTATCGCGGCAACGAACAAGAGCAGCAGCGCGACCGCGCCAAGCGCACTCCACCAGGCGGTCGCGGGGACGAGCAGGCCCACGGCCACCGCCAGCTCGAACACCGGCAGGGCGACGCCACCCACAGAAGCGAGGCGTCGCGGCACCCCAAACGCCTCCAGCGCCGAGCGGGAGCCCTTCAGGTCGGCCAGCTTCGCGGCGCCGGCGACCGCGAACACGACGCCCAGCAGCGCGCGTGCGGCCAGCGCAATCGCGCTCACCGCTCGCCCCGACCGCCGATGCTCAGGAGACGCGAACGGCTTGCGTTGTGCTCCGCCCTGGTCATCGCGCCTCCCGATCGGTTGTTCGCCGGCCGATGCTCCCACGGGCCCGGCGGCAAGTCAACGCAAACGGGATCTTTGACACTGCTTGCGAGCTGACATCCGATCGACAACTGAGGCGGACGCCGATCTGGCTCCGGCGCTAGTGTGGGTCGGCCGGATCGTCCGGCTCACTTGATCGCGACGAAGGGAGCGGGTTGGGCACCGAAGAGTTCGACGAAATGGGGCCGATCGACTACCTGTTGGTCGAGTGGCCGGGGCGCCAACCGACCGGAGAGGCGGCACCGCATCTTCTGGACCTGGTCGACCGCGGCTTGATCCGCATCCTCGACTTTGTCTTCCTCAGCAAGGCCGAGGACGGTTCCGTAACCAGGGTCGAGATCTCCGACCTGGGCGACGAGGTTGCGGCGTTTGCCGCCTTCGAGGGCGCTTCGTCGGGGCTGCTCTCAGAGGAGGACGCCGATGAAGCCGGCGGTGCGCTCGAGCCGGGTACCTCGGCGGCGCTGCTCGTCTATGAGAACCGCTGGGCCGCGCCCTTCGCCTCCGCGGTCCGCCGCTCAGGCGGTCAGCTGGTCGCGACGGGGCGCATTCCAATCCAAGCCATGCTCGCCGCCCTGGACGCGGCGGAAGCGGCCTGAGGCAAAGGAGAACTGTCATGCCGGGACTACTCAGAGGTGTCGCGCGGACGGCCGTCGTCGCCGGGACCGCAACCGCTGTGAGCAACCGCGTCTCCAAACGCCAGTCCGAACGCTGGGCTGGGCAGGAAGCGCCTCCACAGCAGCCGCAGGCCGTGCAAGCGGCTGCCCCGGCGGCGCCCGCGGCGAGCTCGACGATCGACCAGCTCAAAGAGCTCGGCGAACTCAAAAGCCAGGGAATCCTCACCGAGGAGGAGTTCGCGGCCCAGAAGGCCAAGCTGCTCGGCTAGGTGTAGCTCCCAGCGCAGCGCCGGCCGCTGCGGCCAGATTTTTCAGTTCTTTCATTTCTTGCGCTAAACTCAAAAACGGCATGGCGACTATCGATAGAAGCCGCGCGGACTACATACGCGCCCTTCCGACGCTCTCGGGGGCCGCTGAGCTGATCGACATCAGCCCCGCGGGAATTACGCGCGGAATTGACGAGCTCGGGTTGGAGCCGCTGCCGTGGGGGCGACGGGAGAAGCACCTCACCGTCGAGGACCTGCTGCGTCTCGCGGCCTATCTTCGCCGCGCATCGATCGAGGAGGTTGCCGGCGGACTCCTCGAAGTCGTCGAGCGGGACCATCCCGATTTGGTGGGCGTGATCAGCCGCGAGATCGAGCAGTTCTTCGATGCGCTACCAGAGCGTCAGCCCTCGGTCACCGATGAGTTTTTGGCGGAGCTTCGGGGTACCCTGCCGGAGCGCTACGCCAAGCAGGCGGAGGAGATCTACCTTCGTCACGCGGGCAGTTCAAAGTAGTCGCCCGAGTATCCGTTGCGCTGAGATCCACGCCTGAATCCAAGCGCGCCGAGCTCGTCTTTGGGAAGGGCGATCGCAGTATCCAGCACGACGCCAATGCACCCCTTTGCCACGGTGCGCCGGTCGATGGCCAGGCCGATCAGGCAAAGCAGCCAGCAGGCAACGAGATACTCGGCACGTAGGGCTCCATCTGCGTCCTGGGCCGGACCAAGTGCGACAACCAGGTGCGGCCGTCGACTCCCGTCCTGGGCAGGACGTGCCTCGAAATGCCACGCCATGAGCGCTGCGACCCGACTGTCATTCTGGAGGTCGACAGCGATCAAGCGCCGTCCCTTCTGTGCCTCGGCAGCATGGAATGCAGTGAGCGTCTCGCGGGAAAAGGGTGCGCGAGCAAGGCGATGCCGAGCTGTTCGCAGCCGCCACCGCTCGAAGCCCTTGTCCGGTGAATCGGCAACATCGGGGTGGCGAAGATCAAGCCTGATCCGGGTCTCGGCGCTGCCATCTCGCCTACCTCCCTCCACAGTGATTGCATCGGCAAAGCGGTCCAGCAAAGAATTCCGCCAGCCCGGGCGATCGGTGATCGGTGCGGATCGCATGGCAACACATTGTCTGACAGATCGGATGTCTCTCTCGTGTAGCAGCTCCCGGACTGACGACGCGGGCTACGCTGCCGGGCGGTCTCGATCTTCAGCGGCGACCGCGCAGGCGGGCGTGCCTCCGGGGAGCCGGTAGCGGTTGTCCGCGACCAGTCGGTAGACCTTCGCCGCGATCCAGGAGATCCCCGGCAGCAGGATCGCGCGGCCCGCGATCCTCCAGATCCGCCCGGCGCTGTTCAGCACTGCGGCGATCGCCTCGTGCCCCGAGCGCACCGTACCGTCGATCTGAACCCACTGCACGGCGTCGGCCGCCTGCTCCGCGGTTATTCCCAGCTCGGCCAGGTCGGTGAGCTGCCAGGCGACGATCTCCGCATCTGGCCCGATCCTCTCCAGGAAGTGCGCGCACCTCGTACAGAACGCGCAGTCTCCGTCGTAGACGAGTACCGGACGCTCTCGGCGTGTCAGCCCCACGATTCGCTGAGCAGTCGACACATACGACATGGTATGGATCGAGGATCGACTTGAGGCTCCCAAACGCAGCACACGAATCCCGCCCCTGGCGGATCCGCGAAATCGTGCCGGATTTCATCCTGGAGGACGTCTGGGCCCTGCCCGTGCACGGTGGCGCCGAGGACTTCCAGGCGCTGCTGGAGCTGATGGTCTCCTCCGATCCGGCCAACGCGAGTTCCCTCCCGACCCGGGTCCTCTGGCGTGTCCGCGATCTTCTCGGCAGCCGGTTCTCCCTCGGCAGGATCTCGACCCCGATCGAGAGCGGCGGTGACGATGCCGCGGGCAGACTGCCCATTCCGGGTACCAACGAAACCTCACTCGCCGACCGGCTGCCGGACGATCTGCGCAACACGGCGACGGATATCGAATTCGGCTCGCTGCCCTTCGCTCCCCTCTATCGCACCGACGTCGAATTCGCCGCGGAGCTGTCGAACCGGACGGTCCATGCCGTGATGCACCTGGCCTGGGTCGACCAGGGCGAGGACCGCTACCAAGGACAGATGGCCGTCTACGTAAAGCCACGCGGTCGGCTCGGGAAGGGATATATGGAGCTGATCAAGCCGTTCCGGCACTGGGTCGTCTATCCGGCGCTGATGCGGCAGATCGAACGGGCGTGGGATGCGCGCGGTTCGCGCGCCCCTTGAATGCCCGAGGTCATCGTCCTCTTTCTGGCCGCCTCGGCCACTGCGCTTGCGACCGGGATCGGCGCGATCCCGGTGTTTCTCTTCGGTCAGCGCGTCGAGCGGTTGACGCCGCTCCTGCTCGGGTTCGCCGCGGGGGTGATGGGGGTTGCCGCTGTCTCGGGTCTGCTCATCCCGGCTTCGGAGGAAGGCTCGGCCGTCGAGGTGATCGCCGGAGTTGCGGTCGGCGTTCTCTTTCTGGTGGCGGTCAGGCGGCGTCTCAGCCCTGACGTCGGTTTCATGGGCCGCACCGGCCCCGGGGCGCGAACGTCAGCCCTCGTCTTCCTCGTCCTCTTTGTCCACAGCCTGCCGGAGGGACTCGCAATCGGGACCGCCTTCGCCTCCGAGCGGGCGGGGCTGAGCCTGTTCGTGATTCTCGCGATCGGGATCCAGAACGTGCCGGAGGGGACCAGCGTCGCGATCCCGATGCAGGAAGCGGGATTCGGCCGCGCCCGCCAGTTCTGGGCGGCTGTGGCAACCAGCGCCCCGCAACCGGTCGGTGCTCTGATCGCCTTTTTGGCAGTCGAAGAGGTGAGCGGCCTGCTGCCTCTCTCGTTTGCTTTTGCGGCAGGAGCGATGCTGGCGCTGATCGTCGTCGAGATGCTTCCCAAGGCCTATTCCGATTCACGGCCTCTGGGTCCGACCCTCGGCCTTGTCGCCGGCGCCGCGGTAATGCTGGGTTTGAGCATCGCGCTCGGTGTTTGAATACAGGCGAGCGGGGGGTGCGGATCAGGCGATCGCGAGGACTCCCAGGGCCAGCACCGACATCGCGATCAAAGCGAAGGCGATGCCCGTGACCCATCGTCCCCCTCGCCCCAGGGCATGATCGCCCATCAACTCCGGGTCCTTGGCCAGGGAGCGGATGAAGGGAAGGATGACCAGCAGGAGCACGGCGTTGAGCGCCTGCGTCAAGAAGAGAAGCTGGATCAGCGGGGCGCCGGGTATGAGGACGATCGTCACCGCGACGAGGACGACTGCACCGAAGCTGAGATAGAAGGGACGCGCCTCGGCGAAGCTGTCGTCCAGGTCGGCGCGCCGGCCCAGCGCCTCGGAGATCGAGTAGGCGGTGGAAAGCGGGACGATTGCCGCCGCCAGCAGAGCGGCGCCGAGAAAGCCGAGACCGAAGAGGGTCGCAGCGAGGTCGCCGGCCAGCGGTTCGAGGGCCTTCGCGGCATCCCCGGCGTCGTTGATCTCCACGCCTGCAGGGTGCAGGGTGGCAGCGCAGGCCACGACTACGAATAACCCGATCACGCCGGTGAGCACGGCTCCGACCACGACGTCGATTCGCTCGAAGCGCAGGTCCTTGACGTGCAGCCGCTTGTCGACCGCGTAGGACTGGATGAAGGCGAGACCCCAGGGTGCCAGCGTCGTGCCGACGGTGGCGACGGCGACCAGCAGCGCCTCGCGATTGAGCGGCATGCTTGGCACGACAAGCCCTTTGGCGGCCGCGCCCCAGTCGGGATGGGCGAGCACCCCTGAGATCACGTAGGCGATGAAGACCGA
>DASUZP010000052.1:0-14066 GCA_036376775.1 Solirubrobacterales bacterium
TACGACGCCGTCGACCACATCGCCCTGCAGGACGCGGGGCCCTCGCTCGACCTGACCGGGTACGCGACGCTGGGCGAGTTCTGCGACTTCATCGGCGAGGTCGACACCTTCCCGGCCGAGCCGCAGCGCGACGTCTCGCGCCGCTACCGGCGCTGGGCGTTCGAGTCGGCCGCGCTCGACCTGGCGCTCCGCCAGTCCGGGACCGGGATCGCCGGGGCGCTCGGCCGCGAGCCGCGCCCGGTCAGCTTCGTCTGCTCGATGGGGCTCTCGCCGGGCGAAGAAAAGCCCTCGACGATCGAGACCCTGCGGCGCAAGCTCGACCCCTACCCCGGCCTGCGCTTCAAGCTCGACCCGACCAACGACTGGACCGACGAGCTGATCGCCGCCCTGGTCGAGACCGGCGCGGTCGATTCGCTCGACCTGAAGGGCTTCTACAAAGGGACGGTGGTCGACGTCGAAACGGACCCGGAGCTGTACGGGAAGCTGATCGAGGCCTTCCCCGACGCCTGGCTGGAGGACCCCGACGTCAACGACGAAACCCGGCCCCTGCTCGAACCGGTCCGCGACCGCCTCACCTGGGACGCGCCGATCCACTCGATCGCCGATATCGAGGCGCTGCCCTGGCAACCGCGGATGGTCAACATCAAGCCCTCCCGGATCGGCGGGCTGCGCGATCTCTGCGAAACCTATGACTATTGCGCCGAGCGGAGCATCGGCGCCTACGGCGGCGGCCAGTGGGAGCTCGGCCCCGGCCGCGGCCAGATCCAGGTCCTCGCCTCGCTCTTCCACCCCGACACGCCCAACGACACCGCTCCGCGCAGCTATAACGAATCCGACCCACCGCAGGGTCTCCCCACCAGTCCGCTGCTACCGCAGCTGACCCCCACTGGATTTCGTTGGGCTGAGTAGGGGGACGGGGAGTCCCTCCCCCGGAGACCGTCGCGCAGCTGAATCGTTGGTGGGGGCTCTGGCGTGGTTCCTTGAGTCTCCGGGGGAGGGACTCCCCGTCCCCTTCGGCTAACCGAATTTCGGGTTTCGGCTACGGTCCGGCTACGCCCACCCGACGAAGGAGAGCCATGGCTGAGAAGAGCTTTGCCGCAGCGTTGAACGAGCAGATTGCGAATGAGTTCGCCGCCTCCCAGCAGTACGTCGGGATGGCCGTCTACTACGACGCGGAAACGCTGCCTCGCCTCGCTGCCTTCTTCTACCGCCAGGCGCTGGAGGAGCGCGAGCACGCGATGATGATGGTCCAGTACCTGCTCGACGTCGGCGAGGAGGTCCACATCCCCGACATCAAGTCGCAGGAGACGAGCTACTCGGACGGGACGACGCCGGTGAAGAAGGCGCTCGAGCAGGAGAAGCGGGTCGGCGAGGAGATCTTCGCCCTGTTCGAGCTGGCGCGGGAAGTGAAGGACTACAGGGCCGAGCAGTTCATGCAGTGGTTCGTCAAGGAGCAGGTCGAGGAGGTGGCGCTGATGAGCGACCTGCTCAACGTGGTCGAGCGTTCGAAGGACAACCTGCTGCTGGCCGAGGACTACATCGCGCGGGAGAGCCCCGGCGAGGGCGGCGGGGATCCGACTGCGCCGCCTGCTGCTGGTTCGGGCGGGTAGGAGGGGCGGCGGGGGTCGCCTCGCCGAGTGCCCACCACCGCCCTGCGGGCGGTGGAATTTGGTGCCGCTTCGCGGCCCTCGACCACCCTGCCGGGGCCGCTTCGCGAGGCATCGTCGAGGCGGCCCCCGCCGCCCTCAGCTCAACCAGCCGGCCTTCTTGCGCATTGCAGTGATCCGGCGGAACTCGGCTATGTCCTCGCGGAGAGCTGCCGGCGCAGGTGCTGGCAAGAAACGAGCTGGTAAAGGGGACTCGATCGCGTTGCCGTTTTCGCTCTTGCTGACCCGGTAGGCGCGGGCGCCCCTTTGGGCGGTTACCGCTGAGGGGGGTCCCGTGCCCTCCCAGATCAGGCCGGCGTAGTCGTCTAGGCCGTAGCCGCCCGGCATGCCGCTGGAGACCGCGTCGAGGTAGGCGGAGCGGCGATCGGGTTCGTTGTTGTAGTGGACGCAGAGGCTGCCCGGCAGGAGGCCGAGGCCGGCGCCGGGCAGGGGCTTGCCCGAGGACTTGGTGATGCCGGCCTCGAACCAGCACATCGCCCCGGCGCTCTGGCCGGCGAGGACGACTCCCTGCCGCCAGGCGAGGCTGAGGATCGCGCTCAGTTCGTGCGCCTCCCAGACCGCCAGCAGGTTGAGCAGGCTGCCGCCGCCGACGTAGATCAGATCCTGTTCGAGGATATGGTCGCGCAACTCCATCGGCTTGCTGCCGAGGCGGAAGAGCGAGAGATCGGACGTGTCGCAGGGGCGCTCGCCGAAGGCGGAGTAGAAGCGGCCGATCTGCTCGGAGGTGTCGCCGCTGGCGGTCGGCAGGATGCAGATCCGCGGCCGCCCACCGGCCCGCGTCGTCGCCAGCCGCAGCATCAGCTCGCAGACAGCGCGATCCGGAGGACGCGAGGTGAAGTCGTGTCCGCCGAGAGCGAGGACGCGGCCGATCATCGATCGACGGCGTCCATCACGCCGCGACCGCCGTCGACATCGCCTCGGGAAGCGGCGCCAGGGAAGGAGCCGCCGCGTCGCCCAGATAGGCGGTGGCGATCCTCATCTCCACCACCCGCTCCCCGACCGCGTCGAGCCGGTAGCCGCGCGCCTCGGGCCGCGAGGCGACGACCCGGTGCAGCTCGGTGTCGAGGAAATGCAACGCGGCGCCGTCCTCCGCCGCGTAACCGGAACGCATGCCCGAGCGGAGAAAGTCGTGGTAGGCGTTGCGGCGGCTGGAGTCGCGCTCGTAGTGGACGCAGTTGCTGAAGGGCAGCAGGCCCAACCCCTCGACCTGGCGGGGGGCGCCGTGGAACCCGGTCACCGCCTCCGCGAACCAGCAGAGCGAACCGGCGGAGAGCCCGCAGAGGACGACGCCCCGCTCCCAGGCCTCGCGCAGGATCGCGTCGAGCCCGTGCGCGCGCCAGACCCCGAGCAGGCTGACGACGCTGCCGCCGCCGACGTAGATCAGGTCCTGCTCGAGCAGATGCGCGCGCAGGTCTCCGGGCCCCTGCTCGCGGCGGAAGAGCGAGATGTGACTGGCCTCGCAGCGCTCGGCGGGGAACGCCCGGTAGAAGCGGACGATGTAGTGGTCGGCATCACCGCTGGCCGAGGGCAAAAAGCAGACCTTGGGGCGTTTCGAGCGGCTCAGCCCGAGCACGTATTCGTCGAGCAGCGGGTTGCCCGACTCCATCGAGAACCCGCCCCCTCCGAAGGCGACGATCTGGCGCAGCGTCTTCATCGTCAAATGGTCGCGACGCCGCGGCCAAAGGTCGTTGTACAGCGGTCCGAATTTTTCGGTAGCGCCCCCGCCCGCATGTACAGTGCGGGCCATGCGCAAGGTACGCAGCGAGGCCGGGCGGCTCACCAACACGACCTACAGCAGCCGCTACTTCACCGACGAGATCCCCGAACAGCGGGTCCCGCAGGAGTCGATGCCGGCGCGGGCCGCCTACCAGCTGATCCACGACGAGCTCAACCTGGACGGCAATCCGGCTCTCAACCTGGCCTCCTTCGTCACCACCTGGATGGAGCCCGAGGCACAGCTGCTCGCCACCGAGACGCTCAACCGCAACTTCGTCGACCAGGACGAGTACCCGCAGACCGAGAAGATCCACCAGCGTGTGATCAGCATGACCGGCGGCCTCTTCAACGCGCCGGACGCCGGCGAGCCCGTCGGCACGGCGACGATCGGCTCCTCGGAGGCGATCATGCTCGGCCTGCTGGCGCACAAGCAGAGCTGGCGCGAACGGCGCGGCGACGAGAGCGCCAAACCCAACGTCGTCTTCGGCGCCGACGTCCACACCTGCTGGGAGAAGTTCGCCAAATACTTCGAGGTCGAGCAGCGGGTGATCCCGCTGACGCCCGAGCGCCACACGATCGGCCCGGACGAGGTCGAGCCTCTGATCGACGAGAACACGATCGCCGTCGGCGCCATCCTCGGCACCACCTTCACCGGCCAGGTCGACGAAATCGAGGGCATCGACGAGCTGCTGCGGCGGGTCAAGCAGGAAAAGGGCTGGGACATCCCGATCCACGTCGACGCGGCCAGCGGCGGCTTCATCGCGCCCTTCTCCTATCCGGAGCTGAAGTGGGACTTCCGGCTCGAGCAGGTGCGCTCGATCAACGTCTCCAACCACAAGTTCGGGCTGGTCTACCCGGGGATGGGTTCGGTCGTCTTCCGCGACATGGACGCGGTGCCCGACGAGCTGGTCTTCAAGATCACCTACCTGGGCGGCGAGATGCCCAACTACAGCCTCAACTTCAGCCGCGCCAGCAACGCGGTGCTGCTCCAGTACTACAACTTCCTCCGCCTCGGCCACAAGGGATACGAGCGGATCGCCGCAAACCTGATGGAGAACGCCGCCGAGCTGGAGAAGGCGCTGACCGCCGGCGGACGCTTCGAACTGCTCAACGACGCCCGCTACCTGCCCGTCGTCGTCGTGCGGCCGACCGAGAAGGACGGCGGCCTCGACGTCTTCGAGCTCTCCGAACGGCTGCGCGAGCGGGGCTGGATCAGTCCCGCCTACCCCCTGCCGCCGAACGCCGAGTCGGTCTCGGTGCTGCGCATGGTGGTCAAGGAGAACTTCAGCCGCGACATGGCCGAGATGCTGAGCGCCGACATCGAGGCGGCGATCGCCAGGATGGACGGCAAGGCGGGCAAGGCGGCACAGGCGCAGAGCGGCAAACAGCGTCGCATCTGCTGAAGTCCGGGTCGTCCCCCTCTCGATCGGACCCAGGCCCGAATGGCTTCCTCACTGCGCCGTCCGTAATTGGCCGCGGCGGCAGAGCCGCATCCCGCCGACGTTCCCAAGTGGAGATGAATTATTAACTCGGTACTGACTCGTCCACAGAGTGCCGACTGGGGTGTACAATCGCGTTTATCGTGAACCTCAGCGGGCTGATCGAAAAGGAACGCCTCCCTGCTGGCCGCGAGGACCTTACCGAGCCGCTGATCGCCCATTCCCAGCGGGAACGGATCCTCGTCGCGATGGCCGAGAGCTGTTCGACCAAGGGTTACAACGCGACGACGATCGCCGACATCTGCGAGCCGGCAGGCGTATCCCGCGCCACCTTCTACGAGCTGTTCAAGGACAAGGAGGACTGCTTCCACGCCGCGATGGAGGTCTCGCTGGCCGACGCGATGGGACGGATCCTCTCCGCCTACTCGCCCGACAAACCCTGGGCGACGATGGTCCGCGACGCGGCGGCCGAGTTCCTCGACCTGCTGGCCAGCCGCCCGGCCTTCGCCCGCATGGCGCTGGTCGAGGCGCCGGCCACCGGCGATCGGGCCTTCGAGCTCTACGCCTCGGGCAAGAAAGTTCTGCAGTCGCTGCTCGACCGCGGCCGCGACGACCCGGTCGAGGAGGAAGCGATCCCCTCCAGCGCCGGGCGCGCGGCGCTCTCCGGCGCCGAGTCGCTGATCGTCGGTCAGATCCTCGCCGGCAACGCCGAGCGGCTGCGCGAACTGCTGCCTGACATCGTCTACATCACGACGGTTCCATATCTCGGCCAGGACGAGGCGCTGCGCCAATCCCGCCAGGCCGAGAAAACGCTCCTGAGCCCACCCGGAGGCTGACCGGAGTGGAGCGGGCAGGGGGGGGAGGTCGGTGGCGCCCTCCGCGCGGACGTCACCGGCTGCCGGCGGAGGTGGTCGTGCGCTCGCAGCGCGAACGCCTGCTCGAGGCAGCGATCCGCGTCGTCGCGTCGAAGGGCTACGGAGCGATGACGGTCGGGGATCTGACCAAGGAAGCGGGCGTGTCGCGCACCACCTTCTACGAACTCTACGAGGACAAGGAGGCCTGCTTCCTGGCCGCCTATGACGGCGCGGTCGAGGTGCTCGTGCGGCGGGTTCTCAGTGCCTATGAGTCCGGGCAGAGCTGGCCGGATCGGGCCACGGCGGCGCTTGCGGCGCTGCTCGAAGTGCTTGCCGAAGAGCCGGCCCTGGCCCGGCTCTCGCTGGTCGACATCGGCAACGCCGGACCGGCGGCGCAACGCCGCTACCGGACGGCCATACAGCGCTTGACGCCGCTGTTCGAGGAGGGACGGGACTTCGCCCCCGAGGGCCGCAGTCTGCCGGCAAACACCTCGCGCATGGCGATCGGCGGGGTGACCGGGCTGATCGCCGACGAGCTGGTCGCCGGTCGCGCAGAACAGCTCCCCGGTTTGCTTTCGGACGTGGTTTTTGCCACGCTGGTTCCCTATATCGGCCCTGATGCGGCAGCACGGGAGGTCGAGCGGCTGACTCGATAAACGTTTGCGTACACGTTGCCGCTATGATTCATATACCCGATAGTTCAACCCTGACCGGCGGGCCGATGGCAGGCAGCAAAACGCGGCATCAACTGATCCTCGAAGCGATGGTGCGCGTGGTTGGTCGCAAGGGATACAAGGCGACCTCGGTTGCCGACGTGATCGAGGAGGCCGACGTCTCCCGCACGACCTTCTACAAGCACTTCGAGGACAAGCACGAGTGCTTCCTCGCCGCCTACGATCTGGTGGTCGAGCGGGTGCTGGATGCGGTGGTCGCCAGCTGCGATGCCGAGCAGCCCTGGCTGGAGCGGATGCGGGTCGGGCTGACGACGGTCGTCGAGATGTTCGCCCTCGATCCCGAGCTTGCCCGGACGGCGGTCGTCGAGGTCGCCGCGGCCGGCTCGGACGCCCGCCAGCGCCACTGGGACGCGATCACCAGGTTCACCGAATTCCTCGCCGACGGGGAGCAGCTCGCCGACGGGCGCGAGCTGCCGAGCAACATCGGGTTGATGGCCGCCGGCGCGGTCTCCGGTCTGATCTTCGACGAGCTGCTGACCGGACGCGCCGAGCGACTGCCCGCCCTGCTGCCGGACCTGCTCTTCGCGATGCTGGTCCCGTACATCGGCCCCGGTGCCGCGACCGAAGAGATGCGCAAGGCAGCGGCCGGCTGAGGCCCGCGCCTCGCTGACCGCCCGCCTCCCCGGTTTCTAAAAAGCGCCGATCTCGCGGCGCAGCTTGGCGCGCACGCGATGCAGGCGGACCTTGACCGTGCCAAGAGGGATACCGAGGCGGTGGGCGATCGCCTCCTGGGTCATGTCCTCGTCGTAGCGCAGCCGCACCAGCTGGCGATCGCGTTTGTTGAGCCGATCCAGCGCCGCGTGCAGGTCGGCCCGTTCGACCGTGGCGAGGACGCGATCGTCGTCGCGACCGTGGACGACTTCGATCAGATCGGTCGGTGTCGGGCGTTTGCGGGCGAACTCGCGCAACGCCTCGTTGCGGACGATCGTCCCCAACCAAGACTTGCGCGCCTCGCTTTTACGCAGCGTGGCCCGTTTCCTCCATGCGCGCACCATCGAATCTTGGGCGATGTCCTCTGCCTCCGCCCGGTTCTTCGCGTAGCGGAAGGCAAACCTCAGGCAGATCTTGTGAGCCTCGTCCCAGTCCCAGGAGTCGCCCTGCTCTGCTCCCCTGCCAACCCGGTGATCGAGACGACGAACCTCCACGGTCGAGCAGACTAGCAGATTTGATCAATGAAACGTTGTCGAACATTCATTGGTCTGAGCCGCCATGAATGCAGCAGCAGTCCAGCCGGGTGGCCAGTGGGCCGAGCAGGCCTATGAGGCGATCGCGCCCGTCTACGACGATTTCACCGCCCACCACGACTACGAGCTGTGGTTGGGCAATCTCCTTCCCAAGGTCCGCAGCCACGGGTTGCGCGGGCGCCGCCTGCTCGACGTCGGCTGCGGCACCGGGAAGAGCTTCCTGCCGATGCTCGAGCGGGGTTGGGAGGTCACCGCTTGCGACATCTCGCCTTCGATGCTGGAGCTGGCCCGGGCAAAGGCCGGGGACGCGGCTCAGCTGTCGGTGGCGGACATGAGGAAGCTGCCGGTCTTCGGCGAGTTCGATCTCGTCTGGGCGCTCGATGACGCGGTCAACTACCTGCTCAGCGGCGAGGAACTGGGGAACGCGCTGAGCGGCATGCGGGCCAACTTGGCCCCCGGCGGGCTGCTGATGTTCGACGTCAACACGCTGCAGGCCTACCGCACCTTCTTCGCCGAAGAACAGCGGATCGAACGTGACGGCAGGCAGCTGATCTGGCGTGGACAGGGCTCCGCCGACGCGCAGCCCCGCTCGATCAGCGAGGCACGCTTTGAAGTCGGTCCGGGAAGCGAGGGAGACAGGGTCGAAACCCACGTCCACCGCCAGCGCCACTTTCCCGAAGCGGAAGTACGCGATCTGCTCGCGGGGGCGGGGCTGGAGTGCCTCGACGTCTACGGTCACGGCTTCGACGCCGTGCCAAAGCAGCCGGTCGAGGAACTGGTGCACTCCAAGGTCGTCTACATTGCACGCGCCGCGTGAATCTCCTGGCCTCCGCCGCCCGGTGGTGGGCTAACCAATACCTAACTTTCACTTGCGCCACATGACCGCTTTCACTGACACACTATGTGTTGTGGGATGGCTGAAAAATCACCCGACCGGTCCATTAGTGTTGTTTTGGCTTTAGGTTTGGGCACAGGGTTTTTATGGGTACGCATAAGTGTGGAGTTTTGGGCGCCGTGACTATCTACTTATATTCTGTAGACTCATAACGAAATAGCTGGCAGGCTCGGCGCGTGTCGGAGGTGGCTCTAAAGGCTCTTGGCGAAGCGATACGTACGCGGCGGGGCGAAATCGACGGTCTCTCTCAAGAGGGGCTTGCCGATCTTGCCGGAATGCATCGTACTTACGTCAGCGAGATCGAGCGCGGACTGCGGAATCCGAGCTTTCGCAACCTCTTCAAGCTCGCGGCTGCACTCGAAGTGCCGTTATCAGATCTGGTCGCCCAGGCCGAGCGCAAGTGTGTGTAACTCGCCTAGGTGAATTATTCAGTGTTCCGAGACGGGAGCGACGGGACTCGAACCCGCGACCTCCGGCGTGACAGGCCGGCGCTCTAACCAACTGAGCTACGCCCCCTAGACACGGGCGAGGGGATCGCCCGGCGTTGATTATCTCAGGGTCGCTGGATTTGCAGCTTGAAGGCTCCCCCGGAGCGGCGCGACGCGCGTACCGCAACACGCAATCCGGCCTGGCCGCAGACCGTGAAGTTGAGCCGGTGGCCGAAGCTGAGGCCGCGACGAGAGGTGCGCAGGACGTGACCTGCGGGGTTCAGCAGACTCAACCGGTAGTGGGGACGGCCGGCGGGTCGTAGGCTGACCATGCCGTCGAGCGGTGTCCGGAACGCTCTCACCGCGGCTCCGTCTTGCGGGGGTGGGATTCGTCCTTGCAAGCGGAACGCTGTGCGGCCGAACCATGGATCGAGAGTGTCTTCGCGGATCGCCTGGAGGGCCTCAGCGTCCGGCTTCAGAGAACGCACCCAGCGCCACGGCACGTCGCTCTCGGGGAAGCGGAGGTGGGCAAAGCTCTCGGCGAAGGCCTCGCCCGGGTCGCGGAAGTAGTGAAGGCCCTCGTTGCCGGGGAAGAGCGCGCCGCCGCGCGAACGGCGGCAGACGTTCTCATAGCTCGACCAGCGCGGCGTGCCCCAATCGATCGCCGCCGGGAAGGGCGGGGGGCTTTCGCGGTTGCGGGCGACGTGATGCCCGTACTCGTGCGCGAGGACAAATTCGCGGCTGGCGCCGTCCGGGGCGGGCGAGTCGTTGCCGCTGAGGACGATCTTGTCTTCGGCGCCGTAGTAGCAGGCCTGGGCGCCGTAGCCGCAGTCGAATTCGATCTGCGAGGGGGTGTCGAGCTGGACCGTGAGCAGTTCCATCTCAAAGCCGTGGATCAGGGTGCCGAGAAAATCCGCGATCTGCTGCGGATCGGCAGCGGTGCAGGTCGCCTGGCAGGCCGCGGTGACCGCGATCGCGACAGTTTCGCCACTTCCGTCATTAATCGTGTACCCGGCCACGTCAGCGCCGGCGGAGATCCGCGCCGAACCCAGGCTTGGCGCCTCGATCACCGTGTCGCGTGGCGGCAGCGACCCGCTCGCCGGAGCGGCGAGGAGAAGAAGCATGGCTATACCCGCAAGCGCCCCCGCCGGGCGCTTGCTCAAGGGGCGGGCCCCGGGTCTATCTCGTTCGCCTGCGCCGGCAGCGAGGCGGAAAGTGGGCGGCGCGGCGGAAATGCGCGGCTTGCCGTCGCGCCGCCCCCTCGCTCCGCCCGGCGACCCGCCCAGCGCGGACGTACCGGGTCGAAGTCGAGCAGCGGGCCCCAGGTCGTCGTATCGAGCGCCCCGTTGACCGGCAAGCCCTCGCTGGCCTGAAAGGTGCGGACTGCCGCCCTGGTCTGCTTGCCGAAGATCCCGGTGACGGGCAGGCCCGGCTGCGCCGCGCTGCGCAGGTGCTCCTGCGCCCAGACGACCAGATCGCCGCTGGCGCCCAGCTTCAGCACGGGATGGAAGACGATCGGCCGGTAGCCGAAGACCGGGCCGGCGATGCGAGCGCCGAGCGCGCCCCAGCCGGTGCTGCCGGTCTCCTGCCAGTCCCACCAGCTCGGCGCCAGTCCGCCGTAGCTCTCGGCAAAGCGGCGGAAGCGGACGATGTCCTTGCGAGCGGTGCCGCCGTAGGTCTGCCCAAGCGGGTAGATCGGGTGGCCCCAGAGCCGGTTGAAGAGGTAGGTGTGCTCGTAGACGGCACGGACCGAAGTGCCGATCGCCTGCCAATACATCTGCGGCTGGTTGACGGTCGCGCCTTCGGGCCCGAAGAAGACCGAGTAGGGGAACGACGGGTGGTAGTCGACATAAGGGAAGCCGGCCAACGAGAGCGGGAAGGCGCTGCCGACACGGCCGCGCAGGGCGCGGAGATAGCGGTCCGCGGCGGCGTACTTGCCCTCGTAGGAGCCCTCGGCGTCGATCGCCAGGCAATCGGCCCCACGCCGGGCCGCGGCGGCGCCGACCCTGGCCTCGGCGACGGGGCTGTCGCCGTAGACGAACTGCCAGGCGCAGGCGTCGATGCCGGCCGCGTGCAGAGCGCCGACCAGCGTCTCGTTGAACTGGGACCAGGCGCCGCCGCCGTCGCCGGCCTTGATGTAGAGGGTGCCGATACCGGCGCGCCTGGCGCGGGCGACGATCCGTTCGACGCTGCCGCCGTCGGAGCGGTCGACGTACCAGATCCACATGCCCTGGCGATCAAAGGGCGTATCGCCGCCGACCGGCGGCGCAACACCCTGTCCCGCACCATCCGGGGCGGCGGAGGCAATGGGCATGTCAGCCGTCAGCACCATCACGAACAGACTTGCCAGGAGCACCAAGCGGAGCCCTGGCGCGGAGGTGCTTCTGGTCCTCACGTCAACTGCCAACACGGTAGCTCGCCCGGCGCTGCGGTGCCAACCCTCCATCTCCCACCGAGGTACCGAGTTTGGATGCGAGTGTCTGACACGGAACGGCACTAGTATGGAGGCGTCGCTGAATAGGTACTCGCGGAGCCCCGGCAATCTCTCTAAATCGCAAGATCCTGTGCACGACCGTACTCGCCGCCGGGCTGCTGGTCGGAACCGTCGCCAGCGCCGGCGGCTCTTCGAGCGCCGCGAACGGCGCCGATCTGCTCCGCGCTCGGCTCTCCCAGGCGGGTAGCAGCCTGATCCTGACCCTGCGCACCGCCTCCCCGGTATCGCTTGCCCGCCTCGAACGACTGCCCAGCGCCGGACGTGGCTCGCGCTATCTCTGCTTCGACCTAAGCCCGGCCGGAGGTCGCGGCGAACGGCTGCTCTGCCTCGGCGGCGCCCGCAATGCCCATCGCCGGGTCGGCCTCGAGCTGCGCAACGCAGCCGGGAGGCCGGTGAGCAAGGAGACGCTGGCCGCGCGGCTGAAGCGGCCGAGTCCCGACAAGCTGACGCTGGCGATCGACCCCACCGCGGCGGGCCTGACGCCCCATCGTTACCGCTGGCGGGTGCTGGCGAATCGACGGGGCTGTACCGCGCCCGGTTGCGAGCAGGCGCTACCCGAGCGCGGGACGCGGGTCTTCCGCCTGCGTCCGGTGAGACCGGTCGGCTGCACGGGCGGCAGCGGCGGCGAGTTCCGCAACGGCCCGCGCGACCGCAACGTCGTCGCGCTGACCTTCGACGACGGGCCCAGCGCCTACACCGAAGGCTTCCTCGACGTCCTCCGCGAGAAACATGCGCGGGGCACCTTCTTCGAGATCGGCCAGGAGATGCCCGGCTACACGGCGACGATGCGACGCATCCTGCGCGAAGGCGACGAGATCGGCGACCACACCGTGAATCACGTCGAATACCCAGACTACTTCCAGATCGCCGCCGCCGCCGCCCGGGTCCGCTCCTACACCCATTTCGCGCCCTGCCTCTTCCGCCCCCCGGGCGGCGGCGTCGACTCCGCGGTCGTCGACACGGCCGGGGCCCTGGGAATGCAGACGATCCTCTGGGACGTCGATCCGACCGACTGGGCCAATCCCGGCAGCGGTGCCGTCTACAGCCGCATCGTCTCCGCCGCCCGCCCGGGCTCGATCGTCCTCATGCACGACGGCGGCGGCGACCGCAGCGGCACCCTCGCCGCCCTGCCCCAGATCATCGACACCCTGCGCGACCGCGGCTACCGCTTCGCCACGGTCAGCGAACTGCTCGGCCACCGGATGCTCTACCGGCCCTACGGCTGACCCGCTCCCCGCCTGGGTCGACACCGGGTCCCTATCGACGACCTCCGGGCACTGCCGGCAAAACCGCAATACTCCGCGGTGTCGTGATCGTCGAGCGGACCGAGAACCCGACCTGGCTGTCGAACGCCTACCTGGTCGCCGACGAAGCCGGCGGCAAGGGGGTGCTGATCGACGGCAACGACGACCTCGGGCCATTGCTGGAGCGGGCCGAGCAGGACGGCATCGAGATCACCCATGTCCTCGTCACCCACCCCCACGGCGACCACGTCGCCGGGCTGGCCGAGGCGCGGCGGCAGATCGGCGACCCGCCGCTGGTCGCCCATGCCGAGACGGCGGCGGAGCTGGAGGACGAGGTGGCCGAGCTGCTCGCCGACGGCGGCAAGCTGACCACCGGCGGGCTCGAGATCGAGGCGATCTACACCCCCGGCCACGCCGCCGGGCACCTCGCCTTCCTCGTCAACGGGTCCGACGTCTTCACCGCCGACGTCCTCTTCAAGGGGACGGTCGGCGGGACGATGGCCCCCGGTGCCAGCGGTTTCGCCGACCTCAAGTCCTCGGTGATGCGGCTGATGGAGCTGCCGCCGGACACCCGGGTCCACCCCGGCCACCGCGAGCCGACGACGATCGGCGAGGAGTGGGAGGAGAACCCCTTCGTGCAGATCTGGCGCGGCGAGGCGCAGACCGGCGAGGAGCAGGTCACCGTCTGGGACCGACCGGCGACGCTGAAGCTCTGGGCGCCCGACTACGACGGCGGCAACAAGGCCTGGATCGTCTTCGGCGACGACGGCCTCGAGGCGATAGTGGGCGGCTCGCAGGTGATTCGCTCCTAGCCAGCGCCAGCTCTGAAGCCAAAAGACAAGCTTTGCGGACGTATATGCGATAGGAGTCGGGGCGTTTTGCCCTGACACTGCTGGTCGTGGAAAGCATCAAGACCTTCTTCTTCGACTGGTACCCCGTCTTCGGGGTGCTCTTCATGTTCTGCCTGCTGATCGTCTTCGTGACGCTGCTGCGCGGCACGCTCGGGGCGACCAAGCCGGAGACGGTCAAGGCGAGCAAGACCAAGCCGGTGCTCTGGGAGGAGGTGCAGGGGGTCGACGCCGCCAAGGACGAGCTTATGGACGTCGCCGCGTGGCTGCGCGACCCGGATCGCTTCGCTGCGCTCGGCGCTCAACCGCCGCGCGGGGTACTGCTGTTCGGCCCGCCGGGAACCGGCAAGACGATGCTGGCGCGGGCGGTCGCCGCGCAGGCCGGCGTCGACTTCTTCTCGGCCTCGGGCTCGAGCTTTGTCGAGATGTTCGTGGGGAGGGGAGCCGCCCGCATCCGGCGCCTGTTCAAGGAGGCGCGCAAGTCGGGCCGGGCCGTCATCTTCATCGACGAGCTGGACGCGGTCGGAGGGGCGCGCAGCGGCGGCGGTGGGGATGGCGGCTCG
>DASUZP010000053.1:0-47807 GCA_036376775.1 Solirubrobacterales bacterium
GCGGCCTCTTCGGCCGGCCTCTGCAGATTCCGCCCAACGTCGCCTCCGGCAACTTCCTGGCGCGGGTCTACAGGAGCGGCGGCGTTCGGCCCTACTTCGACGGCGTCGCCCTGCACCCGTACGCCTTTCACGTCGATGACCTGGAAGCGATGATCGAGGGCATGCGGGAAGTCGTCGTCGAAAACCACGACAGCGGCACCGGTCTCTACGTCACCGAGATGGGCTGGGGGTCGCAGAACGACCCCGGCATCGTCGCCTTTGAGCAGGGTATCGCCGGCCAGGCGCGCGAACTGCGCAGCGCCTACCGCTACATGCTCGAAAATCGCCACCGTCTCAATCTCAAGGCCGCCTACTGGTTCACCTGGAAGGACTCGGGCTCCTACTGCAACTTCTGCGATTCCGTCGGCCTCTTCCGCGAAACCGAACGCTTCCACGCCAAGCCGGCCTGGCACGCCTTCGTCGGCATCACCGGCGGTCGTGCCCGGCCGTAGGCACGGACGCGGCAGCAGCAAATAGCATCCGCCCGATGCCCCAGTCTGCGCCACAGGGTCCGGCCTGGCTCGTCCTGCCGACCTACAACGAGGCCGGCAACATCGAGCCCTTCGTCGAGGCCGTGCTGGCCAAGCTTCCCCCGACGGCCCGGGTGCTGATCGTCGACGACAACTCGCCCGACGGCACCGGGGAGATCGCCGACCGCCTGGCGGCGCAGAACGAGGCTGTCACGGTCCTGCACCGGCCCCACAAGGAAGGCCTCGGCCCCGCCTACATAGCCGGCTTTCGGCGGGCGCTCGCGGCGGGCGCCGGCCTGGTGCTGGAGATGGACTCCGACTTCTCCCACGACCCGGCCTACCTGCCACGCCTGCTCGAGGCCGGCGAAGGCGCCGACCTGGCAATCGGCTCACGCTACGTTCCCGGGGGCGGGGTCGGCGACTGGAGCGCGCTGCGGCGGGCGATCAGCCGCGGCGGCAGCGCTTACGCGCGGCTCGTGCTGGGAGTTCGCGTGCGCGATCTCACCGGCGGCTTCAAGTGCTTCCGCCGCGAGGTGCTGGAGGCGATCGATCTCGACTCGATCCACTCGCGCGGCTACGCCTTCCAGATCGAGATGACTTATCAGACGATCCAGCGCGGGTTCGAAGTGGTCGAGGTCCCGATCGTCTTCCGCGAGCGCCGCGCGGGGACGTCCAAGATGGACCGCTCGATCGTCGCCGAGGCCGCCTGGCGCGTGCCGCTGCTGCGCTTCGGCGGCAAGCCGCAATGACCACCCGCCCGGCCAGTCCGCGGGGCGGCTCCTTTTGGCGGGAGACCCTGGCGGATCCCGCCATCCGCGCGATCGTCCTCTACGCGCTGGTCGCGATCGCGGCCTCGGTCGCCGCCTACGTGACGATCTTCACGTACTTTGCCATCTACGACGACGAGGGCACGGTGCTCGTCTCGCTGAATGCGTTCGCACACGGCGATCTGCTCTACCGCGACGTCTTCTCCCCGTACGGTCCGTTCTTCTTCGAGCTCTTCGGCGGCCTCGCGGCGCTCAGCGGCCACGACTTCACCAACGATGCGAGCCGCTCGATCGTCGTCGTGATCTGGGTCGGGACGAGCTTCCTGCTCGGCCTCGCCTGCCAGCGCCTCAGCGGGCGGCTGATGCTCGGGATAGCGGGCATGGTCGTCGCCTTCGCCGCCCTCTACGCGCTCTACCCGGAGCCGATGCATCCGCACGGCCTGCTCGTCCTTCTACTGAGCGGGTTCGCGTTACTCGCGGTGCGCGGCCCCGGCCGCCGCGTCGCGCTCGCCGGCGGGTTCGCCGGGGCGTTGCTCGCCGCCGCGCTTCTGACCAAGATCAACTTCGGCGTCTACGCGATCGCCGCCGTCGTCCTCGCGGCGGCGATGACGGTGGAGCCGCTCAACCGCCGCCGCTGGCTGCGCTGGCCGCTGATCGTCGCCTTCCTCGCGCTGCCGACGCTGGTGATGTCGGCCGACCTCCGCGAAGGCTGGGTGCGCTCCTTCGTCGTGCTCGAGCTCCTCGGCGGCGCCGCGATCGTCGCCGCCGTCTGGCCGTCGCAGCCGCGGCACGGCGAGGAGCAGTCGGACCTTCGCCGTTGGCTGATCGCCGCCGCCGCCGGCTGCGTCGCCGCGACCACGGCGATGATCGCCGTCGTCCTCCTGCTGGGCACCAGCCTCTCGGACCTCTACGACGGGCTGATCGTGCAGCCGCTGAACGTACGCGAGGTCGATCCCCACCCGTTCGAAACGCCCGCGCAGGCGATCGATTGGGCCGTGGCGGCGTTCGCGGCGGCAGTGCTGACCGCCAGGCTGCGCTCCTGGGGCTCCGGCAAGCCGTCGCTGTGGCCGGGCTTGCTGCGCGGCGCCGCTGGGCTGACGATCTGGTTCACGATCGCGAAGCAGGCGCCCTTCGGCCTCAATCCCAGCACCAACCCGGACGTGCTGCCGATGCTGCTGGCCTGGGTCGCAGCCGTTCCGCCCGCCGGCGATCCCGAGCCTCCGTACAAGCGCTTCCTCCGCATCCTGCTGCCGGCGGTCGCGGTTGCCGGTGTGCTCGGCGTCTACCCGGTGCCCGGCGCCCAGGTCGGGGTGGCCTCGCTGATGTTCGTCCCGGTGGGTGCGCTGTGCATCGCCGACGCACTCGCTTCGCTGCGGGTCTGGAGCGCGGCGCGCGGCGAGCTCCCGCTGGCGCGTTTCGGCGCCGTCGTCGGCGTTGCGAGTGCCGCCCTGGCGGGGATGATCGCCCTGGGCCAGATCGTGCTGCCGGCGGCCAGCAATGCCGTGATCTACAACGACCGGCCGGCGCTGCCGCTCAAGGGGGCCGGCGATCTGCGCCTCGAACAGGCCCAGGTCGACGAATACGTCGGCGTTGTCGATTTCCTCAAACAGAATCGCTGTACCGATTTCATCGGCTACCCCAACGTCGACAGCCTCTACCTCTGGTCGGGCATCGAGCCGCCCAAGCCGGCGGCGCCGGGCGCCTGGATCACGGCGCTCGACGAAACCGGACAGAACCGCATCCTCGCCCAGATGCGCGCTACGCCGCGTCCCTGCGTCTTCCGCAACGAAGCGGTGGCAGGATTCTGGCTCAACGGCAGGCCGATGCCCGAAACGCCTCTGGTCCGCTACATCTTCGACGACTTCGAAACCGTCGGGCAGGTGGGCGAATTCGAGCTGGGCCTGCCTAAGGAGCCTAAGCGGGGCTCATAGCGGCTCAATCGGGGTAACAGGCTTCGACCGGAGCGCTCACGGTCCCGTGCCAGACGTCCGCTGCCCCGTCGGGCGGAATCGTCAGCTTCACCCAGTGGCCGGCCGGCAGGTAGTCGATGCCGACGCTGCGTGGCGCGTGGGCGAAGCGCTGCAGCCAGAAGGCCGTGTGGGGCGCCGACGCGCGCAGCAGCGTCGTTCCAGCCGGCAGTGGGAAGGTGGCGAATTCGGCTCCGCGCTCCAGCTCGACCGTCCTGCACCCGCGCTCGGTGGGCGGTGCGGTTGCGTCCTTGGTTTCGATGCCGAGAGCGCCGACGAGGGTGGCGTCGGCCAGCAGCCGCAGCCGTTCTTCCTGGCCCCGCAGTTCGTCCAGGGAGAAGGCCGGCGAGCCGTCGCTTTCGACCCGCCGCAGGTAGGCGCCGGCCGGGATGCCGATGAACAGCCCGCCTCCCGCCGCCACCACCCTGGGGTCGCTGGTGGCGACGTATTCCGGATCGACCCGGTCGCGGGCCAGCTCCAACATCGCCCACTCCGTCCTGCTCACCGGCGCGTCGCGGTGGAGGGTGTCCTCCTCATAGCCGCTGCGCAGCTGGGCGATGTTGGCCGGCAAGGCCAGCAGGGCGATGACGACGACGCCCGCCGTCAGGCGCTTGCCGACCCGGCCGCCAAGCGCCTCGGCAGCGACCAGCAGAACCCCCACAGCGCTGAAGAAGAGATAGCGCGAGCCTTCCGGCGGCCTCGCCGCGGCACCCATCGTCACCCAGTAGAAGAGGAGGATGGCGAGCCAGGCCCAGAGGGTGCGCGGGATCGACCCGCGCCTGAGACGCACGGCAACCGCCAGCGACGCCAGGACCGCCAGCGCTTTGCCGAACCAGGTGACCACCGTGGTGTAGTCGGCCGGGACCACCGGGTTGGTGCCCGTGAGCGCGCCGAGCGCCGCCGCCAGCGCGTAGAAAGCCGTCTTCGGGATCAGGTCTATGTTTTCGATTGAGAGCGCGCTCTGGTCCTGGTGGAACTTCCGGGCCCATATCCACCAGGCGGCATAGAAGGCGGCGGGGAGGATGAAGACCCAGGCCCGGCGCAGGCGGTGGGGACGCATCAGCACCAGGACGGCGATGCCGACCAGAATGGCGATGCCGACCTCGATCGTGGCGATCGAGAGGGTTATCGAGACGCAGGCGAGGACGTCTCCGCGCCGGTCTTCTCTTTCCAGCGCAAGGAGTGCGGCGAGGCCGAAGGCGATCGCGACGAGCGTGTGCAGGTCGAAGGGCCAGAGCAAGACCTCGCGAGCGAAGCCGAGGAAGAGGAGGAGCACGCAGGGCGCCAGCGCCGCCAGCGGCCCGACCCGGCGCCGCGCCAGCTCGAAGGCGAGGCCGACCGAGGCGCAGAGCGCCGCGATGTTGACCAGCACGAAGGCGGTGTAGTCGGCGCCGGCGAGGGCGAAGGTCGCCTCGTAGATCAGTTTGCCGCCGACCTGGAGGTGGCCGTTGTAGGGGGCGAAGAGGTAGTTGAGGCTGAGCGATTGGTGCTGGACGATCTGGCCCGAGTCTTCGACCAGGCGACCGAGGTAGAAGATCTCGTCGATGCCGAAGGTCTGGCCGTGCGCCGTGGCCAGGATCAGGGCGCCGGCCAGCACCATCGCGGTCGCGAGCGCGATCCAGGCCCCCTTGGGCGTGTTGAGGCGTTGGATCGCGATCCGGATGCGGCGCTGCATATAGAGCTAGGCGCCGTCCCGCCGGTAGTCGCCGCGGCTCAGGTGATGCTCGAGGAAGACGTAGAGGACGATGAAGAGGTAGCGGCTGCCCATCTCGTTCAAGTGCAGCTTCGAGACGCCGGCTTTGCGGTTCGCCCAGGAGATCGGCACGATGCCGTAGCTGTAGCCGCGGACGACCGCCTTCAGGGGAAGCTCCACCGTCAGGTTGAAGTGGTGGGACAGGAGGGGTTTTACGTTTTCGATCACCTCGCGCCGGTAGGC
Organism: Solirubrobacterales bacterium; assembly: GCA_036376775.1. Lineage (GTDB taxonomy): Bacteria > Actinomycetota > Thermoleophilia > Solirubrobacterales > 70-9 > VRUE01. The sequence goes on from DASUZP010000053.1 coordinate 5,180, forward strand.
CTTGAAGGCGTTGGTGGTGTCGTTGTAGCCGTGGCGGAAGAGGGCGCGGATTCCCCAGTTGACGATCCGATTCATGATCAGCTTCGAGCGCGGGTAGTCAGTCACGGTCGAGCCGTGGACGAAGCGCGAGCCGAAGGCGCACTCGTAGCCTTCCTCGAGCAGGCGCTGGTAGGCGACGAGGTCGTGCGGGCTGTCGGAGCCGTCGGCCATCACGACCGCCACCGCGTCGCCCGCGAACGCCTCCAGCCCGGCGCGAACGGCGAAGCCGAAGCCGTTGCGGTAGGGCGAGGGCAGGCAGCGCACCTGAGGGTGCTCCGCTGAGAGCCCCTCGACCACGGCCGCGGTGCCGTCGGTACTCGAGTCGTCGACGACGATCACCTCGTGGTCGATCCCCGCGGCGGAGAGGGTGGAGACGATGCTCTCGACGGTCTCCGCGATCGAGCCCTCCTCGTTGTAGGCGGGGATGACGACCGAGAGTTTCACCGGCCGGCCCTCGGGAAGCCGAGCGCATCGCTGACGGCGTCCTCGTGGGCAAGCGTCCACTCCAGTAAGTCGGCGAGGACGTCGCGAGCGCTGCGGCGCGGGCGCCATGAGGTGCGCTCGAAGAGCCGCGAGCAGTCCGAGAGGTATACCGGCACGTCGCCGGGCCGGGTCTCGGGATCGGGACCGATCTCGATCTCGCTGCCGGTCAGCTCGCGGCAGAGCGCGGTCGCCTCGAGCAGCGAGAGGCTGCACTCGCGGCCACCGCCGACGTTGGCGACCGAGCCGTTCCATGCCTGCGGATCGCTCAGCTGCTCCTCGACCAGGTCGACCAGGTCGTCGATGTGGAGCAGGTCGCGGACCTGCTTGCCGCCGCCGCCGAAGCCGATGTAGGTGAGCGGTCTGCCGAAGTGATGGCTCAGCAGCCACCAGGAGAAGACGCCCTGGTCGACCTTGCCCATCTGCCAGGGCCCGGCGATCACGCCGCAGCGGTTGACGACGGCGCGCAGGCCAAAGGCGTCGGCGTACTCCTCGATCAGCAGCTCGGCCGCCAGCTTGGTGGCGCCGTAGAGCGTACGGGCGCCCGGCAGCGGAAAGTCCTCGGAGATGCCCTGCGGCCCGGCGCCGGGTAGCGGCTGCTCGGCGGCCAGCTCGAACCGGGTCTCGGTCTCCTCCAATGCCAGCTGCAGCTGTGGGGCGACCGGGTAGACGCGGCTGGTCGAGAGGAAGACGACGAAGGCATCCTCCTGGCGGGCGCGCTCGAGGCAGTTGAAGGCGCCGACGAGGTTCGTCTGCACCGAGTAGGAGCTGTCGGCGAACCCGGCCAGCACCGACGGCTCGGCCGAGCACTCGACCATCGCGTCGAAGCTGCCCGCGGCGGCAAGGTCGTCGCGCTCGCGGACGTCGCCGTGGACGAACTCGATCCCGGCGTCGCGCAGGCGGGCCAGGTTCAGCTCCGAGCCGCGGCGCATCAGGTTGTCGAGTGCGACGATCTCCCACTCCGGGTGGCGCGTCGCCAGTGAGGTGCCGAGGTTTGCGCCGACGAATCCGGCTCCGCCGGTGACAAGAATCCGCATCCGACGCGGATTCATAGCAGGGGAGGACGCCAGCTTACGGCCGTGATGTCGAGTAGCTAGTCTGGCGCTCGAATGCCGACCGCAATCGTCACCGGATCTGGGGGCCTGATCGGCTCCGAGTCGGTCCGCCGCCTGATCGAGGCCGGCTGGGACGTGGTCGGCATCGAGAACGACATGCGCGCCCGCTTCTTCGGCGAGGAGGCCTCGACCGCGCACGTGACCGAGGAGCTGCGCGAGGCCCATCCGGAGTTCCGCTCGCTCGATCTCGACATCCGCGACGCCAAGGGCGTCAACAGCGCCTTCGCCGATCTGGCCGGCTCGCTCGAGGCTGTGATCCACACCGCGGCGCAGCCCTCGCATGACTGGGCGGCGCGCGAGCCGCAGACCGACTTCGGCGTCAACGCCCTGGGCACGCTCAACCTGCTCGAGGCGGCGCGCGAGCACGCCTCCGACGCGCCCTTCGTCTTCTGCTCGACCAACAAGGTCTACGGCGACACGCCCAACCACCTGCCGCTGGAAGAGCTCGAGAAGCGGCTCGAGCTGCCCGAGTCCCACCCTTTCCACGGTGGCATCGACACCTCGATGTCGATCGACCGCTCTACCCACTCGCTGTTCGGCGTCTCCAAGGCAGCTGCCGACCTGCTCGTGCAGGAGTACGGCCGCTACTTCGAGATGCCGACCGTCTGCTTCCGCGGCGGCTGCCTGACCGGCCCCCAGCACGCCGGCGCGCAGCTGCACGGCTTCCTCGCCTACCTGATGAAGTGCACCGTCACCGGCACGCCGTACACGGTGTTCGGCTACGGCGGCAAGCAGGTCCGCGACAACATCCACAGCGCCGACCTGGTCGCCTGCTTCCAGTCCTTCCAGCGGTCCCCCCGCGCGGGCGCCGTCTACAACATGGGCGGCGGTCGGCGCAGCAACTGCTCGATGCTGGAGGCGATCGACGTCTGCGAGCGGATCAGCGGCCGCGAGCTGCAGTGGAAGCTGAGCGACGACAACCGGATCGGCGACCACCGCTGGTGGATCTCCGACGTCTCCGACTTCGAAGCCGATTACCCGGACTGGCAGCCGCGCTACGGCATCGACGAGATCCTGCAGGAGATGTACGAGCAGAACGTCGAGCGCTGGATGGCGACCGCGGGCTGATCCCGCCGAAATAGCAGTGCCTTAGGCTCTTTGCTAAATTCAGTCTCTCGACTTAATTTAGCTGAGGGACTAATACACTGTGAACTTGACCGAGTTTCGGAATCCGTATCGCCCTGGGGCAGGACACATGCCGCCCTATCTGGCCGGCCGCGAGGGCGAGTACGCCGAGTTCGACCGGCTCTTGGAGCAGGACCGGATTCTTGAGAATCTGGTCCTGACGGGACTGCGGGGAGTCGGCAAGACGGTCTTGCTCGAGACGTTCAAGCCCAGGGCGCTGGAGCGGGGCTGGGTCTGGGCCACCGCAGACCTCTCCGAGTCGGCCAGCATCAGTGAGACAGCGCTCGCCGAACGGCTGCTGGCCGATCTCGCCCTGATCACGTCGTCGACGACCGTGACCGATCCAACGCCCCCTCGACCAGTCGGCTTTGCTGCATCGTCAGAGCCGCAGCGGGTGTCGCTGACGCATGAGGTTCTCGTCGCCTTCTATGAAGGGACCCCCGGGCTCACGGCCGACAAGATCAAGGCCACGCTTGAATTTGCCTGGGAGCATCTGCGCCGGCAGGACCAGCATCGGGTGATCTTCGTCTACGACGAGGCGCAGAACCTCTCCGATCATGCGAGCAAGGAACAGTTCCCGTTGTCCGTCCTGCTCGACGTGTTCCAATCGATTCAGAGGAAGGGCATTCCTTTCATGTTGGTCCTCTCGGGACTGCCCACCTTGTTTCCCAAGCTGGTCGATGCCCGGACCTATGCGGAGCGCATGTTTCGAGTGATGACGCTGACGAAGCTGAGCGCCGATGAGAGCCGCGAAGCGATCGTCAAGCCGATCGAGGTGGCCGGCTGTCCGGTCAGGCTGTCTCCGGAGTCCGTCGAGGTCATCGTCTACGAGTCCTCGGGGTATCCGTACTTCATCCAGTTCATCGGCCGCGAGGTCTACGACGTCTTCATCCGGCAGCACGCCGACGAAGAGGAGAAGTTCGTGCCGGTCGAGGCCATCCAGCGCAAGCTGGATGCCGACTTCTTCGCCGGCCGCTGGGCGAAGATCACCGACCGGCAACGCGAACTGCTCTGGGTCGTAGCGCATTTGGACGAGCCTGACGAGGAATTCACGATCCGCGAACTGACCGATGAAGCGAAGAGGCTCTTGCCAAAGGCCTTTTCTCCAAGCCACGCGAATCAGATGCTCGCCGGCCTCGCTGAGCGGGGAATGATCTACAAGAACCGCTTCGGCAAGTACTCGTTCGCGGTGCCCCTGCTGGGTCGTTTCATCATCCGCTCCTACGAGCTGCCCCTGCAGATGGGCGCGGGCGATTCCCAGTAAAGCGGCTCGGATTGCGAAGCGGTCATCGATCCATGATGCGCTACGATGATGCGTATGACGCGCACCACCGTTGATGTCGATGATCGGGCGCTTGCCGCGGCACGTCGTGAGCTGGGTACGAAGGGCTTGAGCGAGACGGTGAACGCCGCCCTGCGCGAGGCGACGCGGCGGCAGGTTCTTCAAAACTTCGATGTTCAGCGTGACATCGACGGCACGCCCAAGGAGATCCAGGAGGGGCGGGAGCGCTTCTGAGCGCAACCGATGTCCCGACGCCGGTCGAGGTCGACCGGCCGGCTCTTTTCGATACCGGGGTATGGACCTGGGTGCGGGATCGGCGCTTTCCTCACCTTGCCGAGTGGTTCAACTCCGAGGTCGTCGCCGGTCGTGTCCTTGTCTGCGACCTGGTCGTGCTCGAGTTGACTCGCCTTGCCCCGAACGATGCCCGTGCACGCGCGGTCGCGGAGCGCCTGGATGTCTTTAAGTCGATTCCGATGCCGAGCACGCTTTGGACGCGTGCGCGCGAGATTCAATTGCTTCTCGCACCCGACGGCGATCATCGCCGCGTTCCCCCCGCGGACTTGCTGTTGGCCGCTGCGGCCGAGACGGCAGATGTGGCGCTCGTTCATTACGACCGCGATTACGAGCGGATTGCCGCCGTCACCGGTCTAAGTCATGAGTGGTTTGTGGACGACGGTTCGCTTACTTAGGCCTACCCGAGCCCTCTGCGTCAGCCTGGGCTAAAGCCCGCAGACGGTCGCCGCGCCGCCCTCGAGCTGCAGCTTCCAGGGGACGGTCGAGAGGTCGGGTGGGATCGCGAGCGCCGTCGCCTGTCCGGCGCCGACGCCTGCCTGGAAGTCGACCGGCAAGGGGGCGTTTTCGCCCGGGGTGGCGAAGCGGGTCATCGTGATGTCGGTGACCGGCTGGGCGCCCGCGCCGATCGCCACCCCGCCGGGCGGCAGGCTGAGCAGCGGCGTTTCGGCTCCGCCGGGGACGGCCACGCAACCGTTGGCCGGCACCTCGGCGACGCCTTCGGCGTCGGGGCTTGCCGGCGCCAGCTGTACGCGCAGCGCGTTGAGCAGCACCTTGTCGGCGGCGAAGCGCGCCGGCTCGCCGCTGCGCTGCAGCTCGGCGATCGTGTAGGCGGGCGAGCCGAAGTCGTCGACGGCGGCGAAGTAGGAGCCGGCGTCGATGTGGTCGAAGCCGGTGTCGGCGAATTCTTCGTCGAGGAAGAAGGTCGGATCGACGGTGTCGCGGGCGATCTCCAGCGCAGTCAGGTTGCCGCGGACGATTTCGGTGCTGCCGGCATAGCTTTCGTAGGCCTCGTGCATGAAGAGGGTGTTGCTGGCGACCGAGGCGGCGACCACGATCAGGGCCGGGCCGAGCAGGCGGCGGCCGAGCGGCACCCCGCGCAGCAGCTCGGCGCCGACCAGCAGCACGAACGCCCCGCCGAGGAGCTGGTAGCGGCTCGCCCAGGGCACCCGCCCGGGCTTCAGGTCGAAACCGCCGAGGATCCAGAAGGCGAGGCCGATGGTGAGGAAGACCCAGAAGGAGCGCGGCAGCCGCCCGACCCGGTAGGAGCGCCAGAGCGCCAGGCCACCGAGCGCCACCGCCAGCGGCCGTCCCCAGTCGAGTCCGGCGGGAGACGCGATTCCTTCCACCGGCGTCGCCAGGCCGAGCAGAGCGGCGATCGCCGAGCCGAAGGAATCGAGTACGAAGAGGGGGGTGGTGGCGATGTTGTGGAAGGAGAGGGCGCTTTCGGCTTCGTGGCCCCAGCCGAGCCACCAGAGCGCCCAGAGGACGGCCGGCACGACGACGACGTAGGCACGGCGGCGCCAGTCGCGCTCGCCGCGGCTCAGGGCGATGTCGACGAGCATTCCGGCCGCAAAGGCCACCCAGACGCTGGAGAAGAGCATCGTCCCGAGCAGCCAGGCGAGGGCGAGGCCGTCGCCCACCCTGTCGCGCCGGTCGAGCGCCACCAGCATGCCGAGGCCGCAGGTGAGCGAGCCGAGGAAGGTGATCGAGGAGAACCAGAAGAGGTCTTCGAAGGCGGCGCCCATGAAAATCACCGGCACGGTTGCCAGGAGTGCCGGCCAGGGCCCCAGGCGCCGCCTGATCAAGACGAAGAGGAACCAGTCGCCGAGCAGGAACATCGCGGTCGAGACGATGCGGAAGGGGACCAGCGAGCCCATGCCGAAGCCGGACAGCAGCAGCTTCCAGACGACGACCGCGCCGGCGACCAGGTGCTCGTTTGCGGGGGTGAAGAAGGCATCGGCGCTGAAATCGCGCCGGTAGAGGATGTAGGTCCAATCGTCGAGGATGAAGGTCAGCTTCGAACCAAGCACGACGATCAGGACGCCGGCCACGGCCATTGCCGCCGCGAGCAGCAGCGAAGCAGGTTCCTTCAGTCGGTATGCCCCGCCCACGCCGGTAACCTATCTGCCCCCCTTGACGCCCCCGGCCCCCCCTCTAGACCTCCGCGCCGGACAGGAGGACGCCCGTGCTCAGGTGCCCGCCGCGCAACCCGTCGCGATCGAGGTCCGGGGGGTCGAGAAGACCTTCCGCATTCCCACCCAGCGGGTCGATTCGCTGAAGGAGCGGCTGACCACCTTCTCTCAAGGCGACTACCGCGAGTTGCACGCGCTGCGTGACGTCTCTTTCGAGGTCGAGCAGGGGGAGTTCTTCGGCATTGTCGGTCGCAACGGCTCGGGCAAGAGCACCCTGCTGAAGATCCTCGCCAGCATCTACGCGGCCGACGCCGGCCGGGTGCGGATGGCCGGCCGCCTCGCCCCCTTCATCGAGCTCGGCGTCGGCTTCAACAACGAGCTGACCGCGCGCGAGAACGTCGAGCTGAACGGGGTGATGATGGGGCTGACCCGGCGCGACGCCCGTAGCCGCCTCGGCGCTGTGCTCGAGTTCGCCGAGCTGGAGGAGTTCGTCGACCTCAAACTGAAGAACTACTCCTCGGGGATGTTGGTCCGCCTTGCCTTCTCGGTGATGATCCAGTCCGACGCCGAGATCCTCTTGATTGACGAGGTGCTCGCCGTCGGCGACGCCTCCTTCCAGCAGAAGTGCGCCGACGTCTTCTACGAGATCCGCGATTCCGACCGCACCGTCGTCTTCGTCACCCACGACATGGGGGCGGTCGAGCAGTACTGCCACCGTGCGATGCTCCTGCACGACGGTCAGATCACGGCGATCGGCGACGCCGACGAGGTCGCGCGCAGCTATCTACGGCTCAACTTCGAGCAGGCTCCAAGCGGGGGAGACACCGACATGGGAGGCGTTGCCGACATAACCCTGTCCGACGTCTGGCTTGAGAACGGCGAGGGCGAGCGAATCAGCAACGTCGAGAAGGGCTCCGAGCTGCGCTTCGGCGCGCTCCTCGAAGCCCACCGCCCGGTCGACGGTCCCAGCTTCGGCTTCGCCTTCACCAACGCCGACGGGGTCGAGGTGACCGGCTTCGGTCTCGGCCTCTCGGGTGAGGTACCGGATCGTCTCGAGCCAGGTCAGCAGGTGCGCCTCGGCGGCGAGATCGAGAACCGGCTGGCACCCGGCCGCTACGTTGCCAAGTGCTGGGTCCACCGCGAACACAATTTCGCCAAGCTGGTCCTGCACTCGCCCCACGTGCTCGACTTCGTCGTCTTCGGCAAAGATGGCGCTGGCGTGGTCGCGCTCGACCATGAGATCAAAGCGACGGTGGTGGGATCGTGAACGCCGAGCCGGCGAGCACCGAGCTGTACGAGGTGAAGGGCCCGTCCGCCGTTGGCGGAGGCTGGCACCGCTTCTTCGAGCTGCTCTGGCTGATGTCGGTGACCGAATTCAAGAAAACCTTCTTCGGCACCGTGCTCGGTTACGTCTGGTCGCTGATGCGCCCGTTGCTGCTCTTCGCTGTCCTCCTTCTCGTCTTCACCCAGGTCTTCAAACTGGGCAGCGAAGTAGCCCACTACGAAGTGCTGCTGCTCTTCAACATCGTCCTCTTTGGCCTCTTTCTGGAAGGCACCAGCGCCGCCGTCGGTTCAGTGGTGGGGCAGGAGGGAATCGTGCGCAAGACGCAGTTTCCGCGTCTCGTCATCCCGCTCTCGGTCGTGCTTACGGCCCTTTTCACCTTGGGTCTCAACATGATCATCGTGGTGATTTTCATGCTCGCCTTCGGCGCGCCGCCGTTGTGGACGTGGCTGCTGTTCCCGCTGATTCTCGTGCCTTTACTGGTGCTGGTCTGCGCGCTGTCGATGCTTCTCTCCGCGCTCAACGTCCGCTTCCGCGACGTGGCGATCATCTGGACCGTAGTCGCGACTGCGCTCAACTACGCGACGCCGGTGATCTATCCGTTGCAGATCATCCAGAACGAAGCGCTCAAACACGCCCTCATGGCAAACCCGCTTGCGCCGCTCTTCCAGCAGGCGCACCTCTGGCTGATCAACGATCCTAAAACCGAAAGTCTGACTACGGCGGCGGGCGGCCCCCTGCCGCTGATCGCCGCCGCCCTGATCTACGTCGGCGTTTGCGTGGCCGGCGTCTGGGTCTTCAACCGCGAGGCGCCGCGGATCGCCGAGCAGCTCTGAGCTGCGGCCGCTACTTTGCCTGCCGGGTGCGTTTCAGGGTGATGGTTTGATCCGAAAACTGACATTGGTCGCGGCCGCGGCGCTCGCGCTGCTGGTGCTGCCGGCGACGGCCGCCGCCGCGCCGGCCCCGCCCGGCTTCGTCGTCGGCATCTCCCCCCAGACGCCGCCCGACGACACCGACTACAGCCTGATGCAGGAGGCGGGCGTGCAGAGCCTGCGGCTGCCGCTCAACTGGGCCGACGTCGAGAGCCGGAGCCCCTATCTCGTCGCGCCGGACTGGTCCGGCTTCGATCGTTCGGTGGAACTGGCGGCGGAATACGGGATGCGCGTCTTCCCCTTCGTCTGGGGCACGCCTTCCTGGGTCGCCGGGCAGCAGCGGGACGAACCGGTCCGCAAGAGGTGGCAGAGCCGGGCCTGGTCCTCCTTCCTGCGGCAGGCGGTGCGCCGTTACGGCCCCTACGGTTCCTTCTGGCGCGAAAATCCGGATCTGCCGGCCTTCCCGATCCGCGCCTGGGAGATCTGGAACGAGGAGAACATCATCACCTTCGCCGCCAACCCGAGCCCGGCGCGGTTCGCCGCTCTGTTGCGGGTCGCCGGCCGCACGATCCACCGCGCCGACGGCGGTGCCAAGGTGATCCTCGGCGGCCTCTTCGGCCGGCCTCTGCAGATCCCCCCGAACATCGCCTCGGGCGACTACCTCGACCGCGTCTACCGGGCGCGCAACGTGAAGCGCTTCTTCGACGGGGTGGCCCTGCACCCCTACGTCGCCGACGCGAACGCGATGCGACCGCAGATCCTCAACCTGCGGCGCATCATGCGCCGTCACCACGACGCCGCCACCCCGCTCTACGTCACCGAGCTGGGCTGGGGCTCCGACAGCTTCCAGACCCGCTGGGAGCGCGGCCTTTACGGGCAGGCGCGCGAGCTCGACCAGGCCTTCTCGATGCTCACCAACCACCGTCGCAGCTGGCGCATCGACGGCGTCTGGTGGTTCACCTGGGCGGATGCGGTCCGCCTCTGTCAGTTCTGCGATTCGGCCGGCCTGTTGACCGATCGGCGCGAAGCCAAGCCCGCCTGGTACCGCTTCACTGCCTGGACCGGCGGCGACCCCGAAATCGTCCCGCGGGCGACCTTCGGCAACTGAGCGTCCGGGCCGCGGTGCTCAGCTGCCGCGACGGAACAGGTTGACCGAGCCGATGCGGCGCATCGTGTACTGGTCGTAGGGCAGGTCGCCGCGCCAGCGGTTGTGGGCCTCGGCGGAGACGAAGTAGGTCTCGGGGTCGGCCTCCATCGTGGCGATCTGGCTCGCCAGATCCTGCTCGGAGAGCCCGAGGGCGGCGACGATGCGGTCGAGTTTCTCGCGGTGCTCGTCGGCGCCCCAGCCGGCGAGCACGTGGTCGACGGCATGGATCGAGCAGCCGCCACGCCTCGCCACCAGCTCGTGCGCGGTCTCGACCACCGTGGCGACCTGCTCCAGGGGCACGTGCTCGAGCACCGAGATCGAGAAGACCGCGGCGAAGTCGTCGCCGAGCGGCTCGCTCGGGGGGAAGAGCTCGCGGACGAAATGCACGTCGGGGTAGGCGGCCTGGAAGCGCTTGAACTCGCGCGGGCCGTTGCCGCCGCCCTGATAGTCGTCGACGACCGTGACCTCGTAGCCGAGGCGGGAGAGCATCCCGGCGACGAGCGGCTCGCCGGCGCCGATCTCGAGGATGCGCGAGCCGCGCTCGACGTTGCCGAGCACGGCCTTGATCGTCCAGCAGCGCTGCAGGTCCTTCATGTCGAAGCTGGCCCCGGCAAGGCCGGTGAGGTGGTCGGCGCTGTCGGCGAAGTCGCGCACCGTGCCATAGGAGATCGGCGCCAGGGGGAAGGAGTCGGCATAGCGCTCGGCGATCGGCCAGAGCGAGCTGTCGGCGATCGTCCAGGCCGAGGCGTTGGCGCCGGGGGTCGCCCCCGAGGGGGCGTAGAGCGCCGCCTTGCCGGCGAGTCTGCGCAGCAGCGGCGAGCGCGCCGCGGCGGCCCGCAGGCGCTGCGCCTGGGTCTTCGGGCTCACGCCGCGGAACCCACGGGCCCGCCGGCGGCAGAGCGCTCGCGCAGGAAGTCGGCGAGGCCGGCTGCGTTCGCCTGCCAGCTCAGGCGCTCGGCGGCGAAGCGGCGGGCGCCGGCGCCGAGGCGGGCGGCGAACTCGCGATCGGCGAGCAGCTCTTCGATCCGTACGACGATCTCCATTGCGTTGCCCTGCTCCAGCAAAAGCGCGTCCTCTCCAGGTCTGAGGTCGTTGCCGATGTTGCAGTGCGGCAAGATAACCGGCCGTCCCATCGCCAGGAACTCCGGCAGCTTGGAGGGGAGCCGGTAGCGGTTGAAGTCATCCGGCGGCCCGGGCTGCACGTAGGCGTCGGCGAGCGCCAGGTAGGCGGGGATCTCGCGCCAGGCGATCGGGCCGAGCTCGATCACGCCGTCGCCGAGGGCGCGGAAGGCGCGCGGGTCGGGGCCGCCGAATTCGCTGTGGCCGAGCCGGACCAGGCGCACGCGATGTCCGCGCCGTTGCAGCAGCTTGACCGCGAGGTAGAGGCTCAGCATCTCGTGCTGGTTGGCGTAGTGGATCGTGCCGTGGTAGACGAGGACGAAGTCATCGGCGGCGAGGCCGAAGTCCTCCCTGGGCGGCGGTTCGAGGTCCGGCCGGAAGCGCTCGAGGTCGATCCCCGGGCGGGCCAGCGCGTGTGGCCGCCCGGCCAGGTTGAACTCGTTCAGCGCCTCGGTGATCACCGTGATGCCCGCAGCGCCGTCGAGGAACTCGCGGTGGTGGGTGGGGTGGATCAGGTCGGGGGGCGCGAGGCTGTCCTGCTGGCCCAGGGGGAGCCGCTGCAGTTCGGTCAGCGAGCGGCCGGTCGCCGATTCGATCAGCAGCTCCTCGTTGTCCTCGAGGTGGATGACGTAGGGGACACCGAGTTGGCGCACCGCCTCCATCGTCATCCGGCGCACCGGCTCGCGTGGGGTCCAGCCGACGACGATCGTCTCCTGCGGATCGCGGCGCATCTCGCCAAGCTTGCGCTCGAGGTCGTCGTGGGAGATGCACTCGAAGCGCGGCTCGCCGACCGCTTTGGCGCGAGCGGGGTCGCCGCGCCCGGCGACGGTCACCTCCCAGCCGAGCTCAGTCAGCTCGTTGCCGAAGTGGTAGGCCTGGATCCCGCTGTTGACGTCGAACGGGCCGAAGTAGACGAAGAGGACTCTCATCGCTTGCCCAGGGGTGCGGTCGCCCGGTAGACGCGTTCGCGCCAGCCGGAGGGCACGTAGTCGGCGAGCTGCTGGGCGAAGCCGGGGTTGAAGTAGGGGTCGCCGCGCATCAGCTCGTCATACCAGCAGTCGACGAAGAGAGCGCGGTCGACGGCGTCGGTGGCGGCGCGGCGGCTGGCCGGCGTGCGGTGGTTGACGATGCGCGGGCGCGGCGCATAGACGGATTTGAGGCCTCGCTGCGCCAGGCGCCGGCAGAGGTCGAAGTCCTCGTACTGGGAGCTGTAGAACTCGTTGAAGCCGCCCTCGGCGTCGAAATCCGCCTTGCGCACGAGCAGGCACTCGGAACCCAGGGCCGAGACCTCGCGAGCGCAGGGCAGGGCGCCGTAGTAGCCGTCGCCGTCAGCCGGGAAGCCGCTCAGCATCGGGCTGGCGGGATCCCGCAGCCCGATCGCCACGCCCGCCTGGTCGACAAGTCCGTCGGGGCGGGCCAGCAGGGGCCCGACCGCGCCCACCGCCGGCAGCGCCGCGTGCAGAAGCAGCTGCTCGATCCAGTCCGGTTCGACGATCTCGACGTCTTCGTCGAGGAAGAGCAGGTACTCGCCGCCGGCCACCGCGGCTCCGAGGTTGTTGGCGTGCCCGCGCCGGAACGGGCCGCGCTTGCCGGCTACCCAGACGATTCCGTCGGGAGTGTCGGCGGGAGCCTCTTCGCCGCGCCCGATGACGATCGTCTCGAAGTCGGAATAGGCGGTCAGCTCGGCGAGCGAGCTCAACAGTCCCCGCAGGCCGCCGTCACCACCCCCGGTGGCGATGACGATGCTGACCTTGGCCGGCGGGGCCGAGCCGTTGCGCCGCGCGAGCACGGCGCGGTGCGGGATCGTCGGATGCGGGACCGCCTTGACGTCGATGCCGCGCCGCTCGAGGTGGTCGCTGACCGCCTTTGCCTGGAGCTCCTCTACGCCGGCCTTCTGATCGGTCCCCGCCGCGATGCTGCCCGGGATTGCCCGCCAGTGGTAGAGCGTCTGCGGGATGTGGTGGATCTTGTCGGTGCGCTCGGAGACCCGCAGGAAGAACTCGAAATCCTGGATCGTGTCGAAGGCCGGGTCGAATCCCCCCGCCGCCTCGGCGAGCGAGCGGCGCACGACCAGGAGGTGGCCGATGTACATCGCTCCCAGGGCGTAGACGGGGGACCAGTCAGGCTTGAGAAAGGGGTCGGCCCTGACGCCGTGCAGGGTCAGCTTGTCGGAGTCGGAGTAGACGGCATCGAGCTCGGGGTCGGCGGCGAGCGCCTGCACGACGCGCAGCAGAGCATCCGCGGTGAGGGTGTCGTCGTGGTCGAGGAAGCCGACGTACTCGCCGCCGCACATCGCCAGGGCCGTGTTCGTGGCCGCCGAGATGCCGCGGTTTTCCGCCACCGGCTCGAATTTGATCCGCGGGTCGGCGCCGGCGTAGCGCCGGATCGCCGCGACGAGCTCCGGTTGCCCTGATCCGTCGTCGACGATGCACAGCTCCCACTCGGGGTAGTGCTGGGCGCGCACCGAGTCGATCGCCTGGCGCAGGTAGCGCAGGTCGGACCTGTAGGTCGGCATCGCCAGCGAGATCAGCGGCCGCGACTCGAGCGCCTCGACTTCCTGCAGGGCGGCTTCGCGCCGCGCCCGCGGTCGGTTGAGGTGGGCCCGCCGCAGGCGGCGGCTCAGGTCCCTGAGCCGCCGCAGCAGGGCGAACAGGCGCGGCGGAAGGAGCGATTTGAGCGTCCTGGCGTCTCTGGGCACGGTCAGCTCCGCAGTTTGGCCAGCAGGGTCCTGGCCGAGCGCACCGGCCTGGTGATGCGCCAGCTGAGCGAGGTCTCATACGTTTGGGCGACCTCGATCACTTTCTCTTCGAGTTCGCCGATGCGGAAAGCCCGGCGGCTGACCTCGCGGTGGAATTCCTCCCGCTGAGCATCGAGCTCGGCTTGGTGCCTGGCCTCGACCTCGTCTCGCTCGTCGCTCGTCTGCGCTCCGGCGCTCATCGCGGCCTATCGTAGCCACGGTAGGGTTGCAGCCTCGCATGGAGCCCTTGAAGGGACTGATTCTCTCCGGTGGGGCGGGCACCCGCCTGCGTCCCATCACGCACACCTCGGCGAAGCAACTCGTGCCCGTCGCCAATAAGCCCGTGCTCTTCTACGGGATCGAGGCCTTGGTCGAGGCGGGAGTGAAGGAGATCGGGATCATCATCGCTCCCGAGACCGGCGACGAGATCCGCGCCGCCGCCGGCGACGGCTCGCAGTTCGGCGCCGAGATCACCTACATCGTCCAGGACAAGCCGGCCGGGCTCGCCCACGCCGTGCTCACCGCCGAGGAGTTCATCGGCTCCTCGCCCTTCGTCATGTATCTCGGTGACAACCTGCTTGCCGACGGCCTGCGCGGTCTCGTCACCAGCTTCCGCGAGAACGAACCCGACGCGCTGATCCTGCTCACCCCGGTCTCCGATCCCAGCTCCTACGGCGTCGCCGAGCTCGACGGCGACCACGTCGTCCGCCTGGTGGAGAAGCCGAAAGACCCACCGTCCAACCTGGCGCTGGTCGGCGTCTACCTCTTCAGCTCCTCGATCTTCGACGCGTCGCGCGCGCTCGAGCCCTCCTGGCGCGGCGAGTTGGAGATCACCGAGGCGATCCAGAGCCTGATCGAGGATGGCCACAAGGTGCAGTCCGAGGTGGTCGGCGGCTGGTGGAAGGACACCGGGCAGCTCGCCGACATGCTCGAGGCCAACCGCCTCGTCCTCGAGGAGATCGAGCCCCGCATCGACGGCGAGGTCAGCGAGGATTCGAAGGTGGAGGGCCGAGTCGTCGTCGAGGCGGGCGCGAAGCTGAGCGGCTCGGTCGTGCGCGGCCCGGCCGTGATCGGCGCCGGCGCCCTGATCGAGGGCGCCTATGTCGGCCCCTACACCTCGATCGGCGAGGACGTGCGCATCTGCCGCTCCGAAATCGAGCACTCGATCGTGCTCGCCGGCTCGGTGGTCGAAGACCTCGGCACCCGCATGGAGGCCAGCCTGCTCGGCCGCGAAGTGAAGCTGACCCGAAGCAACGGGATGCCGAAGACGCTGCGCATGCTGGTCGGCGACAAATCCGAGATCAAGATCATCTGATTCTGATCGGCCCCGATTGGGCCAGGGAGGCGCCGAGCCTCACCGTTTCTCCGACCTGCTGACACAGGCGCGCTAAATAACCAACCGACGAGTCAACTCGGGCGCGTGCGGAGAACCTCACTGACTTGGGATGTCTGCTCGATCCATGCTCTGGCGTCCGGGTCGATCAGGCCGGCCAGGGTGAGCATCTCCGCGTAGTGGCTGTCGATCGGACGGCCGATGATTGTCTCATGATGGGCGAGACGGTTCCGGAATGGGACGAGCTTCGACATCAACGCCGCGACCTCGGCCCGATTTCCCGAGCCAGCAGGGAACGCTCGATGTAGGTGAGAGACCCAGAGCCCGTCGTACTTCTTGTCGAAGAGGGCGCGCCAGAACCCAAACGAAAGACCTGCCACGACCCGTCCGCGAGTGGGCGCCTTACCTTCGCGGGAAATCCTCGCGATGGTGTTATGAATTCGCTGCCGGGAGGCATCGTTCAGGAACACTGGGTCCTCGAGCCAGGTCTCTCGCGGCGCCGCGCTGGCATCAACCGGAGCGAACTGGGAGTCAACGGCATTGCGCAGGATCACCTCGACGTGATGCAGCGTTTCGAACATCGCGGCGGAGATGCGGGCGTTCCAGATGTAGAGCGCAGTGGCCTTACCGTGATCGCCGTCGGCCTCAGCGATGTACGAAGCGAACCGGGCGGCGGTAATCCATTTGCTGGCTTGAGATGGCTGCACGGGGTGTTTCCTGGGCTGGATGAAGTCGCGCTAGACTAATGAGCGTATGCCCCAGGTAAGGCTCTCCCGCTTCGGCGGTGATCCCCCTGGGGCTCCGCCATTTCTGGGCGGGGAGGTCGATCCCGTTGATTGAGAACGACTCAGTTGCTGTCTCGTCGCTGCTGCTCGACCTCGGTGAGAGTGGCTATGTCGTTCAGATCGGCCGGGCGCCCGGCCGCGCGCTTCATCCGGATCAAATCGTCCAGCGAGACGATGGCGACCTCGTGACCGTCCAGGTCGACAACCAGGGCTCCCTCGCGCATCTTGTCGAGCGTGCGGGCTCCCTTCGGTTCCTTGAGGATATGGATCTGGCCGTGCCGCGTCAGCAATGGCGGGACAATTGCGGCGATGGCAGGCCGCTGCGGATCGCCGGTCGAGATCTCGACTTCCACCGCTCTGCTGTCTCGTGGACGAGCTTCGAGCTCGGCGAGCGCCGCACCCAGTCGGCGTAGGTTCTCGGGATCGGGGTCGGGCGTCAGGTCGAGGTCCATCGTCGTGCGGCGGTGGTGCGGCGGTGGCCGTGGACCTGGGCGGCCACCCCACCGATCACGACGTAGTCGACGTTGTGGCGAGCAAGGACTGCGATCAGCTCGCCAATATCAAGTGGACTCCCCGTCCCCGCTTCGTCGTTTCGGCTCATTGCTTGAGTCTGGCTGTGGCCGGGTGCTCTTCGTTCCGTGCCTGCTCACCGGCGATGGCAAGTCGAGATGCCACCCTGTTCCAGCTCGATGCCTCACGTAGTCGTTCGCTCGGAGACATCACGTCGGTAGCCGCAAGCTCCGATTGCGGCACCGAGCTGTCGAGTGGCTCGATGCTGAGGACCGGACGGAGCCCCATTACCAGTAGGAGCTGCGTAAGCCGCTCCAGCGTGGGCGTCTCGGCCCCGCGCTCGATCCGACTAATCGCGCTCTGACTGGTTCCCGCCCGCAACGCGAGGCGGCGCTGGCTCAGCCCCCGCTGCTCGCGTGCTTTACGGAGGACCCCACCGACCTTCAAGCTGGTTTGCCACCGCATAGGTGTCAATGTAGCTGCGTCACGTTTGAGCCAATTCCGGCCGGTTCCCTTGCGTGTACAGCAAAATCTCCTTTATAGTGAAAATTTCTTATCTAAGTAAGGCGTCACTACGGCGCCATTCCGATCGGTTGGGAGGTGTTTCCCTTGAAGGTCAATCTTCATAGTCGCGTGTCTCCGGTTGCATCGGTCCACAAGAACGGCTGACGGGGCTGAGCATCAGAGGGGAATGGGAGGTGAGGAGATGAAGGTCAGCAGCGTGGACTCTGTGTTTCGGCCTGAGCGCATCGTAAAGGTCGGCTGAGGTCTCCGATCCCTATGAGCGACTAGCCTGTTCGGCCCTATGCAAGGTCCGGACGTAGAGATCGGGGCGCGATGAAGGTGCTCGTCGCCGGCGCGGCGGGGATGCTGGGCCGCGACGTCATGCTGGCCGCCGGCAATGCCGGCCATCAGGTGGTCGGCTTCGGCCATACCGAGCTCGATATCGGCGACGCTGCCGCGGTCGGCGCCAAGGTCGAGGGCGAGCGTCCCGACGTGGTCATCAACTGCGCCGCCTGGACCGATGTCGACGGCGCCGAGGAGGCCGAGGAGGAGGCCACCCGGATCAACGGCGCCGGCGCCGGCAATGTCGCCGCTGCCGCTGCCACCGTGGGGGCCTCGGTCGTCTACGTCGGCAGCGATTACGTCTTCGACGGCAGCAAGGGCTCGCCCTACGTCGAGAGCGACCAGACCGCGCCGCTCTCCGCGTACGGTCGCAGCAAGCTGGCCGGGGAGGAGGCGACGCGGGCGGCCAACAAGCGCCACTTCGTCGTCCGCTCGGCCTGGCTGTTCGGTGCCGGCGGGCCAAACTTCGTCGAGACGATGCTGCGCCTCGCCGCCGATCATGGCGAGGTCCTGGTGGTGCGGGACCAGGTCGGCTCGCCCACCTACACCTGGCACCTCGCCTATGGCATCGTCCGCCTGATCGAGGGGGTCGAGTTCGGCATCCATCACATGGCCGCCGCCGGCGCCTGCTCCTGGTATGAGTTCGCGCGTGAGATCTTCGAGCAGGCAAACGTCGAGTGCAAAGTGATGTCGGCGACCACCGAGATGCTCGGCCGCCCGGCGCCCCGTCCCGCCTACTCGGCGCTGGCGAGCCAGCGGGAGCATGCGATCGAACTTCCCTCGTGGCAGGACGGCCTCGCCGCCTACCTGGCGCAGCGGCGCGCCGAGACGGAGGCTCCCGCGTGAGGATCCTGGTCACCGGCGCCGCCGGCTTCATCGGTTCCACCTATGTGCGCCTGATCGGCGACGAGCACCAGGTGCGGGTGCTCGACAAGCTCACCTACGCCGGTCGCCGCGAGAACCTGCCCGACGGCACCGAGCTGGTGGTGGGCGCGATCGAGGATCCTGTCGTGGTCCGCGAGGCGATGGAGGGCTGCGAGGCCGTCGTCAACTTCGCCGCCGAGTCCCACGTCGACCGCTCGATCGAGGACCAGGACGCATTCGCCCGCACCCATGTGATCGGCACCGGCACGTTGCTCGACGCCGCCCGTGAGCTGGGAGTCGATCGCTACCTGCAGGTCTCCACCGACGAGGTCTACGGCTCGATCGATTCCGGCTCCTTCACCGAGACCTCGCCGCTCGATCCCTCCTCGCCCTACTCGGCGACCAAGGCCGCCGGCGACCTGCTCGTCTCCGCCCACTTCCATACCTACGGCACCGAGGCCTCGATCGTGCGCGGCTCCAACAACTACGGCCCACGCCAGTACCCGGAGAAGCTGATCCCGTTGATGGTGTTGAACGCGATCCACGGCGACTCGCTGCCGGTCTACGGCGACGGTCGTCAGGTACGCAACTGGCTCTACGTCGAGGACTTCTGCCGCGGCATCCACACGGTGCTGATGAACGGTCGCTCCGGCGAGGCCTACAACGTCGGCGGCCCCGACGAGTGCGAGAACATCGAGGTGGTCAAGCGGGTGATCGAGCTGAGTGGGGGGGACGAGTCGCAGATCGAGTACGTCACCGACCGCCCCGGTCACGACCGTCGTTACTCGCTCTCCTCGGAGAAGCTGCGCGCCGAGCTCGGTTGGGAGGCCCAGGTCCACTTCGCCGAGGGCCTGGAGCGCACCGTGCGGTGGTACCGCGACAACGAGGAGTGGTGGGGTCCGATCCGCTCCGGCGAGTACCGCGAGTACTACGAAAAGCAGTACGGCAAAGCGCTGAGCTGATGCCGCGGCGGCTGGAGACGAAACTCGACGGCGTCGTCCTGCTCGAGCCCGAGGTCCACGGCGACGCCCGCGGCTTCATGGTCGAGACCTACCGTAGGGACGGTTGGGCGGAGCTGGGTATCGAGGTCGAGTTCGTCCAGCACAACCACTCGCGCTCCTCGCGGGGTACGCTGCGGGGACTCCATTTCCAGACCGAGCCGGGTCAGGCGAAGCTGGTCCGCTGCCCGCGCGGCAAGATCTTCGACGTCGCCGTCGACCTGCGCCGCGGCTCGCCCACCTTCGGACAATGGGAGGGGCACGAGCTCGACGACGAGTCTCACCGCCAGCTCTTCATCCCGGTCGGCTTCGGCCATGGCTTCGCCGTGCTCAGCGAGGAAGCCGACGTCACCTACCTGCTCTCCAGCGCCTATGACCCGGCGACCGAGGCGGGCATAGCCTGGGACGACCCCGACGTGGGCGTCGAGTGGCCGGTGGCGCAGCCCCTTTTGAGCGAGCGCGACAAGGCCGCCCCGCACCTCGCCGAGCTGGGCGCGCCGCCGCCCTTTTGAGCGGCAAGGTATCTGCCGCCATGTCGTCATTTTCGCCGCAAAATGACGACGACATGTCTTATGTCCGGATGCCAGTTAGTGCCGGGAGTTTTGGCGTCGAGGACATCTGCTCTGAGATCTCGCTTACCCGAGCTGCAGCAGTGCGGTCCGATTGGGGATTCATTGCGAATCTTCCGGGTGTCCTCGAGTACTGGTTATCGCCAGGCTCACGGCGAGTTTGAGTCCGATACCGATATAGACGGCAGCGTTGATCAACGCGTTGTGGTCGGGGGCGTCGAAGCGACGGTAGAACCGCGCCATGCCTCGGTGAAAGGCGACCTCCTGGCGAAATGCTCGCCTGGTCCCGCTCGATCCTCCCTTGACGTGAAGTGCGGTACCGGCTGGCTCGTAGAAGACCTTCCAGCCCGCATCCCAGAAGCGGTGGCACCAGTCGAGATCCTCCATATAGAGCCAGTAGCCCTCATCCAGTAGACCGACCTCCTGAACCGCCTCTGCCCGGCAGAGCATGAAGGCGCCATTGACGGCGTCGACCTCGCCCGGATCGTCGTCACCGAGCTCCGTTGCCCGATACTGGCTCAGCGCGCTCGATGCGCCCTCGGTTCGGCCGATGCCGGTGAAGTGGGCAAGGGCGGAAAGGGGAGTGGGGAAGGAGCGCTTGCAGGCGTGGTCAAGCTCGCCGCTCTCGGTGACCAGCTTGACCCCGACCATGCCGATGCGCTCGTCGCCACCCAACCGATCGAGTCCGGCGTCCAGCGTGCCAGCGTAGATCTCAGTATCGGGGTTGAGGAGCAGAACGGTGTCCGATTTGGCCTCTCGTATGGCGAGGTTGTTGGCGGCAGAGAAGCCGATGTTGCTCTCACGGATCAGGCGGACCCTCGGGAACTCGCGCGCAACCATGTCCGGGGTCCCGTCCGTGCTGCCGCTGTCGACCACGGTGACGGTCATCCCGCCGGTTGGCGGATGTGCTTCCAGTGACGCCAGGCAGCGGCGCAGCAGCTCTTCAGCTCCATGACTGACGATGATCGTCTCCAGCGCGACGCGGTCGGGCACGCGCGCATCCTAGGTGCACTTGGAAACCGCTAGTGTGCCTTCGCGTACATGCAGGTGCTTGGGCCCAGCCGTCAATGAGGATCGCCGCCAACGATTTTGCCCGCCAGTGGCAGGAGGTGGGTGAAGATGTGATCACCGCCGTTGATCGAGTTGGCCAAAGTGGCCGCCTGATTCTCGGAGAGGAGGTAGAAGCCTTTGAGCGCGAATTCTCCGCATGGTGGGGCGCGCCGTTCGCTGTTGGGGTCGCCAGCGGGCTGGATGCGCTGGAGATCGCGTTGCGCTGCGCTGGCGTGGGCCGTGGCACGCGCGTCATGACTACGCCGCTGACGGCATTCGCGACCATTCTGGCGGTGCTCCGAGCGGGGGGCGAACTGGTGTGGTGCGACGTCTCCGATTCGGGCGGTATGGATCTCAAGCGGGCCGAACAGGTTCTTGATGCCGACCCCTCGATCGGAGTGGTCCTGCCCGTTCATCTCTACGGGCACCCGCTCGATCCGGCGGGCCTGGAACGCCTCGCCCGCGATCACGACGTGATCGTGATCGAGGATTGCGCCCAGGCGGCAGGCGCCAGCCGGGACGGGCGGTCGACCGGGCTGGCTGGGCTGGCAGCGGCGGTCAGCCTCTACCCGACCAAGAACCTCGGCGCGATGGGTGACGGGGGTGTCCTGCTCACCGCCGACGAAGACGTAGCTGGCCGGGCGCGAAGGTTGCGCGACTACGGCCAGGCGAGCCGCTACGAGCATGTCGAGCTCGGTCTCAACAGCAGGCTGGACGAGCTTCATGCCGCGATCCTGCGGAGGGCGCTCCTACCGCGACTCGATGCCTGGCTAGAGCGGAGACGGGAAATCGCCGCTCGCTACGCGGACGCGCTGGGCGCTGGTTCCCTGCGACCAATCGTCGCGCAAGGCGGAGAGTCGGCCCATCACCTCTACCCGGTGGAGGTCACTGACGGCGACCCGAGCGCGGTTGCCGCGACGCTTTCCGATCGGGGGGTCGCCGTCGGCCGCCATTATCCGTTCCTCTGCCCAGACCAGACCGCCGTTGCGGGTATTGGAGCGGAGGCCGACGCGCTCGAGGTAGCAAGGCGAGTCTCCGAGCGCGAGATCTCGTTGCCGATCCACCCCTATCTGGAGGATCTGGAAGTGGAGGCCGTGATCGAGGCGTGCCTGGAGTGCGGAGGGTGAGCGGCCCCCGCAACTCCCTCGTGATCCCGGTATACGGCAATCGGGACACGATCGAGGCCCTCGTTGCGGCGGTGGAGGGAATCGGAGAGCGCATCGACGGTGACCTCGAGGCGATCTTCGTGGTCGATGGCAGTCCAGACGACTCGCGCGACCTCTTGGCGAAGGCGCTGGGGGTCAGTTCTCTGGAGGCCAGGGTCGTCGAGCATTCGCGGAACTTCGGTTCCTTTGCCGCGATCCGCACCGGCATGAGCCTTGCGCGCGGGGGGTACATCGCGGCGATGGCGGCTGACTTACAGGAGCCGCCCGAGCTGGTCGTCGAGTTCCTCAACCGCCTGCACGGCGGGGGGGTTGACGTCGTCGCCGGCAAGCGGGCGAGTCGCGACGATCGCGGCGACGCCTTCTCCAAGCTCTACTGGCTGCTCTACCGGCGATTTGTAATGAGCGAGATTCCCGTCGGAGGCGCCGACGTCTTCGCCTGCACGGCCGGCGTCCGTGACGTGGTCTGTTCGTTGGAGCACACCCACACGTCACTGATCGGCCAGCTCTTTTGGGTCGGATTTCGACGTCAGCTCATCTCCTACGATCGGGGCAGGTCTCCAGGGGAGAGCGGCTGGACCCTGCGCCGCAAGCTGCGCTATCTCTCCGACAGCGTCTTCGCCTTCACCGACCTACCGGTGAGGATGCTCTGGCTGGTGGGTCTACTGGGCATGGTGGTCGGGGTGCTCCTGGCAATCGCCGTGTTTGTCGCCCGCGTCGCGGGGACGGTGTCGGTGCCGGGTTACACCGCCACCATCCTGGTCATCGTCTTCTTCGGCAGCTTCAACATGATCGGTCTCGGCATCATCGGCTCCTATGTGTGGCGCGCCTACGACACCGTGAAGGGGCGTCCCGGGGCCATCGTGCGCGATGTGCTGGAGTTCCCGGCTGAAAGGGATGCCAATGGATGAGGTATTCGTACATGAGCGCGGCATCTGCGAGAGCGACGAGGTCGGCCCGCGCACCCGCATCTGGGCATTCGCGCACGTCCTGCCGGGCGCTCGCGTCGGCTCTGATTGCAACATCTGTGATGGCGTCTTCATCGAGGGCAAGGTCGAGGTCGGCGATCGGGTGACGATCAAGCCGGGTGTGCAGCTCTGGGACGGGATCAGGCTCGAGGACGACGTCTTCGTCGGGCCCAACGCCACCTTCACCAACGATCCCTTTCCCCGCAGTCGCGTCTGGCTCGACGAGCACCCCAGTACGGTGGTCAGGAGCGGAGCGTCGATTGGCGCCAATGCGACGATCCTGCCCGGTATCGAGATCGGACGCGGCGCGATGGTCGGCGCCGGCGCTGTGGTAACGCGCCCGGTCCCGCCTAACGCGATCGTCAGCGGCAACCCGGCCAAGATCCACGGCTACGTCGAGGCGAAATCCCGGTCGGCGACGGCTGTCAGCATCGGCGCAGAGCCCGGTCGACGCGACCTGGATGTAGGCGGCGCTCACTTGCAGAGGCTTGCGGAGTTTTCCGACCTGCGGGGAAAGCTCACCGCTGGCGAGCTCCCCGACGAGGGGGTGCCATTCCAGCCGCGGCGGTGGTTTCTCGTCTATGACGTGCCCAGCCGCGAGGTTCGCGGCGAGCACGCTCACCGTGTTTGCCATCAGTTTCTGATCTGTGTCTCGGGCCGGGTCAACATTGCGGTTGACGACGGAAGACGACGAGCCGAAGTGGTGCTCGACGAGCCCACGGTAGGTCTGTATATCCCGCCACGTGTCTGGGCCAGTCAGTATCGCTACGACGACAGCGCGGTTCTGTTGGTCCTCGCGTCCGACCCATACGATTCCAACGACTACGTCCGGGAGTACGAGACGTTCCTGAATTGCGTTGAACAAGGCTGGAAGACGTGAGTGCGGGCGGGTCGCTGACGGCCGATGGCCTGGCGACTGAGTCAAGGCTCTCGCGGGCGTTGAGAGCGCTGCGCTTGGAACGCCGTCTGAGTGTGGGGGAGCTTTGTATTGCGCTCATCGGCCTCGGGGCGATCGGCCTGCTTGCTCTGGGGCCACGCATACAACATGGCGGCTTCAGCATGGACGACTGGTCTAACGCTGTCTTAGCGCTCAACCCTTCCGGCTCCCGCGACTTCGGCCATGCGCTCTCAGATTTCGCCAGCTTCACTATTTACAGGCCGGTCTTGGTGGTCTACGTGCCGCTGACTTACTTCGTGTTTGGCATGCATATGCACTACCACCTGGCGTTCGCCGCCGTTCTCGCGGTTCTGGTGGCGACGATGTTCTACGGCGTGTTGCGCACGCTGGGGGTCCCGTGGGTCCATGCTGCAACTATCTCCGCGTTGACGATCGTGTTTCCTTGGTCCGATTCGACTCGCTTGTGGGTCACGGCCGATCAGCTCACTCTTTCTCTTTTCTTCATGTTCGCGGGTCTCCTGATTGCATTGCAGGGACTGAGGCGACCGGGATGGAAATGGCATGGCTGCGCGGTATTGCTCTATTTGTTGTCGATCCTTACTTATGAAATTACCCTCCCGCTTATAGCTTGCTTGGGGGTGCTCTACTGGGTTCTTGTGGGTTGGCAGGCGGCGAAATGGCGTTGGCTGGCTGACCTGACGGTGGCCGTAGCCGGCGGGATCTGGGTTTGGACCAACACCGTGAAAACCAAATCCGGAATCTCCGATGATCTGGCGCACTCTGGGGAAATCATCAAGAAGGGAGGGGAGATATTTGGGCGCGCCGCCTTTCCTTTTGGGTCTCCGGAGACGGGATTGGTCCTCGCTGTCGTGGCAGTTTTGCTCTGCCTGGGCGTGTGGGCTCGCTTTGCCTTCCCGCAGCGGTTCGCTTCACAGGGGAGCTGGGGTCTTCAGCAGTGGCTCGCCCTCACCGCTGGCGGTGTCGTTCTGGCGAGCCTGGGCTGGGTCATCTTCATCCCCGCTGAGCCCTACTACACGCCGACGATCTTCGGGGAAGTGAACCGTGTCAACGGATTGGCCGCCTTTGGCTTGATCCTGGCCGTATACGGCTCGTTCGGAACCCTGGCTGTCCTGGTTTGCCAGGCGGGTGCGCGCGGCAGGCTGCCTGCAGCCGTTCTCACGGCGTTGTTGGGCGTCGTTCTCCTGGCTTCTTACACGCATGTTTTGAGGCGGCATATCCAGCTCTGGAATACGGCGTATGACGCATCGGCGTTCGCGATTCAGGAGACGAAGCGCCAGCTTCCGCGCCTACCCTCGGGTACCACGGTAATTGCCAGTGGCTATCCGGCGTACCAGGCGCCAGGCGTACCGATCTTGGCGACCGATTGGGACTATGACGGCATGGTCAGGATGGAATATGCCGATAGCTCCCTGTCGGCATATCCACTCTTGGAATATCTTCATGTCCGTCTGGTATGTAGGGCCGAGGACATGGCGGTGCAAATTGAGGGCCGCCCAGAAAGGACCGTCGCTTATGGGACCGTGCGATTGCTGGACCTCGCAACGGGGGTACACGCAAATCCGAAGAGTCCAGACGAATGCCGTCGAGAGGTGGATGAATATGTTCCAGGTCCGACGTTCCTGTCGGAAACCTATTGAGCCCCATGCCGGAGTCTGTCGGCCGTGGGCAATGCAATAATGATTGACCCGTGGATCCATCCCAATCCACACCGGTGGGGACGGGCGAGCGTTCACGTTCGCCCCAGCCGAGTCTCGTCGTAGGCGGAGGGCTGCTCGGCTCTCACGTCGCTCTGCGGCTCGCCGCGGCGGGACACCCGACCACCGTCTTCAGCCGCTCGTTCAACCCGCTGCTCCTTGCAGCCGCGGCCGACAAAGGCATTCGGCTGGTGGAGGGAGCGGTCGAGCTTTCGACGCCGCTGGCGAAGGAGATCGACACGGCGGACATCATCTTCTACACGGCGGGCTCGAGCACGCCGGGCGCTTCGGACCGCGATCCCGCTGCTTCGCTCGTCGGCTCGGTGGCGCCCGCGGTCGCCCTGCTCGAGCAGGTTCGGCGCGCGGGGGGGCGGCGAGTGGCCCTTGCGTCCTCGGGTGGCACCGTCTACGGGTGTCCGACGACCTTTCCGACGCCGGAGGATGCGCCACTGGAGCCGATCTCGGTCCACGGTCTCAATGCGGTTGCCCTGGAGCGCTACGCGCAGTTCTTTGCCGACCGGCACTCGCTCGACCTGGTCGTGCTGCGGTACTCGAACCTCTATGGCCCTGGCCAGCTTGCGCAGCGCAGCCAGGGTGTCGTTGCTGCCTGGGGTCGGGCGATCATGGCCGGTGAGCCAATCGTCCTGTTCGGCGACGGTTCGGTGCGCCGCGACTTCGTCTACGCGGACGACGCGGCCGAGGCGACGGTCTTCGTTGCCCTGAATCCCGCTGCGCACGGCGCCTACAACGTCGGCACCGGCTGCGCCTCCTCACTCCGAGAGGTTCTCGATGTGGTCGAGGATGTCGTCGATCAGCCGTTCGTCGTGGAGACCCGGGAAGCTCGCGAGGTTGACGTGCCGCTGGTCGAGCTCGACTGCTCGCGGATCAGGGCGCTCACCGGGTGGGCGCCGACAACGGAGCTGCGTGACGGCGTGGCGGCGAGCTGGGAGTGGCTCCGCGGTCTGAATATGGGTGGCGTGCAACCTGCGGTCGAACCAAGTGCCGGGGCCTCGCGGCCCCGATAGGCGAAGCGGGCGAGGCGGCGTGGAGATCTTCAGCGATTCTGTTTGGCAGATGACCTTGGGCGAGCGGGCGGCGATCGAGGGTGTGCTCGCCCAGCTCAAGCCGCGGCTTGCGATTGAGATCGGGTCGGCCGAGGGCGGCGGCCTGCGTCGTATCGCCGCGCACTCCGAGGAGGTGCATTCCATCGACCTGGTCTCGCCCCAGGTGCCGGTCGAGGAGATGCCAAATGTCACCCTGCACACGGGCGATTCGCACCAGCTTCTTCCCGAGGCGCTGGAGCGGTTCGCCGAGCAGGGGCGCAAGGTCGACTTCGTGCTCGTCGACGGGGATCATTCCGCGGAGGGCGTCAGGCGCCACCTCGATGATCTGCTTTCGTCGCCCGTCGTCGCCGACACGGTCATCCTCATCCACGACGTCACCAACGAGCAGGTCCGGTCCGGCCTCGACGCAGTTCCGTACGCCGCTTATCCGAAGGTCGCGCACGTGAATCTCGACTTCGTGCCGGGATACATGCGCCGAGAGCCAGACCGTCGTCATGAGCTTGCGGGCGGCCTCGGCCTCGTGATCGTCGATGCGACGCGGACCGCCTACTTTCCGGCAGTGCCGGTCA
Source organism: Solirubrobacterales bacterium (assembly GCA_036376775.1). Classification (GTDB taxonomy): domain Bacteria; phylum Actinomycetota; class Thermoleophilia; order Solirubrobacterales; family 70-9; genus VRUE01. The sequence continues at coordinate 32,136 of DASUZP010000053.1, forward strand.
TCGAGGACCGCTACTACGCGGCAGGGAATCTCTACCCGCGGGTGCGCGACCTGGTGGTCGCCGCCGAGCGCGGCGAACCGACCTCTCCGGCGGAGGTCCGGGCGCAGCGCACGCTCGCCGAGGAGCTGACCGCGGTTGAGGAGGAACGCGAGCGCTACCGGGCCCTGTCCGACACCGTGACCGGTTCGCTCAGTTGGAGGATTACCGCGCCGCTGCGAGCTGCCATGCACGGGGCGCGCCGTGCGGCGACGAAGGCGCCCGACAGCGGCTCGTAGCCCATGGCTGACGCGCGCACCCATCGCTTCGCGCTTGTCTCGCGCGAGGTCTACCCGTTCGATGGCGGTGGAATCGGCGAGTACATCGTTTCGTGCTCGCGCCTGCTCGCCGGCGTCGGTGAGGTGACGATATTCACCTCGAGCAAGCACGAGGAGTCGTTCCACGCGATGATGGCGGCTGCCGATCCGCGCTTGCCGCCGCCAGGAGTCCATATGGCGTTCGTTCCGGAGCCGGAGCCCGACGAGATCGGCAGCTATTTCTCCCCACTCCACCTCTACAGCGCGCGCGTGCTCGAGACGCTCCGCCGGCATTACGGACGTCGCGGGCCCAGCCTCGTGGAGTTCTCCGACTACCTCGGCGAGGGCGCGATCACCGCTCAGGCGAGACGGGCGGGGGACCCGATGCTGCGGGCAACCAGAGTCGGCGTACGCCTCCACACGACCGCCGAGGTCTGCGCGGTGCTCGACGGCTACGTCGACCCGGGCTTCGAAAGGCGGGTGACCTACGAGCTCGAGCGGATCGCGCTGCGGGACGCCGACGCGATCCTGTGGCCGGGGGGCGATACGTTCGAGTTCTACAAGCGCTTCTACGGGCCGGCGCTGGCCTCTCCAAGGTTGATCCGCAACCCGTTCCCAGCTCGGGACGACGTTAGTCGCATCGAGCAGCCGCCCGACGCTGCGGCGCCGCTTCGTTTGCTGTACCTCGGGCGATTCGAGCGGCGAAAGGGGGTCCAGAACCTGCTCCGCGCTGTCTCCTCGATCGAGAGCAACGACCTCCACCTGACGCTGCTCGGCGGTGACACCGACACCGCGCCGCTCGGAACCTCGATGCGAGCACAGCTCGAACTGGTCGCCTCCGGCGATCCGCGGATCGAGTTCCTCGATGCAGTACCGCGCTCCGAGCTCGCTCGGGTGATCCGTGCCCACGACGCCGTTGTCCTTCCATCTCTGTGGGAGGCATGGCCGTATGTGGGGCTTGAGACCCTGCGCCTCAACCGGCCACTGATTGCCACGCCCACCGGGGGCTTCACCGAGATGGTTCGTCCCGACGTCAACGGCTGGCGTACCGACGAGGTGGGGGCGGATCACCTCGCTGAGCTCATCGAGCGACTGATATTCGATCGCGATGCGGTTGAGCGACCTCGGCTGGAGGAGCTGCCTGCGATGACGTTCGCCGAGCTCACCGATGAGCCGGAGATTCTCGAGGCTTACGACTCGCTTCTGCGCGAGCCGGCGCGGTGGGATCCGCCCAGCGCGCCCTCGCGCCCTCGCGCGGATACCCCCCGGCGGGCGGCAGTGGAACCGGCGCGAGACCCGCTCGTGTCGGTGGTGATCCCTTACTACCGTCTTCACGAGCACGTCGAGGAGACGGTCGAGTCGATCTTCGCGCAGACGTATCCCCGGCTCGAGGTGATCATCGTCAACGACGGGTCGTTCTACGACGCCGACTGGGTCCTGGGCGAGCTCGCCGCCCGCTACCCACTTGCCGTGCTTACGCAGATGAATGCTGGGCTTGGTGCCGCGCGCAACTTCGGAATCTCCCAGTCGCGCGGCCGCTATATCGTTCCACTGGACCCCGACGACCTGCTCGAGCCGACCTACATCGAGCGCGGTGTGACGCTGCTCGAGTCGCAGCCCGACCTGGCTTACGTCAGCTCCTGGACGCGCTACGTCGACCAGGACGGCTTCGAGCTCGAGCCGTCAGACCAGGGCTACCAGCCCCTGGGAAACATGAGCGAGCTCGTCCGAGACATGAACGTTGCGGGGGTCGCTACCGCGGTGATTCGGCGCCACGTCTTCGACCTGGGTTTCGCCTACAGTCATGACCTCACGAGCTATGAGGACTGGAGCCTCTACCGCGACCTCGGCGAAAACGGGTACGAGGGCATCATCATTCCCGAGCGGCTGTTTCGGTATCGGATCCGCCCCGAGTCGATGTTCCGGCAGATCGGGATGCCGAGAGCGGATCGGCTGAAGGGGGAGCTTGGCACGCACCTGAGGGAGGGAAGGATCAAATGGACGTAAAGGAGCGACTAACTCTCGAGGAGATCACCGAGCACACGCTGATCGCCTGCGAGCACCGCCACCGGTACGAGATCGCTGCCGAGCTGACCTCCGGACTGCGGGTGGTCGATCTGTGCTGCGGCTCCGGTTATGGTGCGGCGATCCTGGCCGAGCGTGCCGGCGTCGTCCACGGGGTCGACATCGATGTTGCGACGATCGATCTCGCGGCGGCGACTGTCGGGCGCGAGACCAAGGCGACGTTCGAGGCACGAGACGCGGTGGAGTTCCTTCGTGCCGAGAACCTCGCCGAGCGCTTCGACGCGATCGTCTGCTTCGAGGGCCTGGAGCATCTGCCCGACGCGGAGGCTGCCCTGCGGGAACTGCAACGTCATGCCAAAGCCGGCGTGCGGATACTCGCCTCGATCCCGAACAGCAAAGCTTTTGAGGAGGACAACGAGTTCCATCTCACCGATTATGGCTGGGAGGAGGTCCACGCGGTCCTGGAAGGGTTCGATGATGCGGTACTAATGTTCCAGCACCTGGCGGAGGGCTCGGTCGTGCTCGCCGACGGAGCGGACGAGCTCGACGCCCGTCTGGTGCACATGGACTACGGGGAGCCCGAGTTCGCCAACCACTTCATCATCGCCGCCGGATTCGACCCCGACATCGTGCGGGCCACCCACAGGGCGCGGACGCAGCTCGTGCTCGCCCCGGTCTACAACCGCTACATGAAGAGCCTGGAGCGGGCTAACGTCCAGCTCCGCCGCCGCAACGCCCAGCTCGCCCGCGGTCTGATCGGGCGTGCGGACTCGGGCGCTGCCTCATTCGTGAGCCGACTCGAGCAGCGGGTGACGGAGCTCGAGGCGGAGCTGGAGGCGAGCGCGCAGGAGCTCGCGGCGGCGCGCGTCCGCCAGGACCCACGACCCGGCCGTCTGAGAGGCCGTCTGCGGCGGCTGCTGCGCTGAACTCGAACTTCGCAGCGATCTCGACGCAGTCGGCGGGTAATCCTTCGGCGGCCGCGCATCGTTCATTCCACCTCACCCCCGCCGCCGTATATTGCCCGGCGTGAGCGAGGGCCGGGTCCCAATCCTCTACATCGCCCCCTGGGTTGATCTCGGCGGCTCGGACAAGGGCACGATTGATTGGTTCAAGAACCTAAGTCGCGATAGATGGGCGCCGTCGCTGATAACCACCCAGCCGTCGGCCAATCGGTGGTTGCACCATCTCGAGCCTTACGCCGAGGAGGTTTGGGAGCTGCCAGACCTGATGCCGGGGAGTGCCTTTCCGGAATTCATCTTGGGCTTCATCGAAAGTCGTGGCGTACAGGTCGTGCACATCATGAACTCCAGGCTGGCGTTCGACCTTTTGCCGGACATCGCCTGTATTGCAGAACCTCCGGCGGTTGTTGTCCAGTTGCATGCCGAGGAGCCGAACCAGGCGGGCTATGTCCGCTATGTGACGCGACGCTACGGGAACATAGTCGACGCCTTCTCGGTGACCAGCCGGCACCTCAAGGAGACCGTCGCGAGTTATGAGATCGCGCCCAGCAAGATCGAGGTCATCTATTCGGGAGTAGATGGCAAGCACGAGTTCGATCCGGCGCGCGTCGAGCCGCTTAGGCTCGACCGAGGCGGGGTGAGCAGAGTCCTCTGGCCTGGTCGCCTCGTTGAGCAAAAGGATCCGATGCTGGCGCTGGATGTGGCTGCCCGCGTTCGGGAACGCGGTGGTGAGTTCGTACTGGAGATGGTCGGGGACGGCCATCTGGGAGACATCGTGCGTGAGCGTGCCGAGCAGCTCGGTGTCACGGATGTCGTCAATTGGCATCCGCCATCCCAAGAGATGGCCCGGTGGTATCGGAGCGCTGACCTCATGTTGATGACGAGCGTTTACGAGGGCGTTCCGTATGTGATCTATGAGTCACTGGCCATGGGTGTCCCCGTCGTCGCGCCCGCACTGCCGGGAAACGTTGAGTTCATGGACGACGACAGCGGAGTGCTGGTGGAACCACGCGACGCCGCCGATGGCTACGCCGATGCAATCGTCTCCTTGCTCGACAACGGCGAGCGACGCCGCGTTATGGGTGAACGCTCGCGTCGGCGCATGCTGTCGGATTTCTCCTTGGACGAGATGGGTCGGCGTCACGACGCTCTGTACGAGCGCCTGCTGGGCGGCCGCCCGACGACCGCACTCCGGCGCGTCGAAGTGGACCTTTCCAGCGAGCGGTATCGCCGGCCTCCCCTGAAACCCACTTCAGAGGGTTCCGCGCTGCCGTCCCACCTGTTGCTGACTCGCGATCCACCACCCGAACCCACGGTCGGTGTGATCGTCCCTTGTTTTCGGCACGGGCTATTTCTCGAGACCTGCATCGACTCAATCAGGGCGCAGACTCTGGCTCCCGACCGCATCGTCGTGGTCGACGACGGGTCTGACGACGTCGAGACCGTCGAGGCGCTCGCTCGTCTCGAGCAAGACCCGGATGTCTCCGTACTGCGACAACCAGCCAATCTTGGACCCAGCGCCGCGCGCAATCGGGCGCTGGCTGAGCTCGGTACGAGCTACGTGTTGCCGATCGATGCCGACGACGAGTTGCTGCCCGACGCGTTGGAGCGAATGCAGGCGCAGCTGGAGCGGGCCCCAGACGACGTCGGCTTCATATACCCACATATCCAATACACGGGCAATCGGTGCGACTACGCCGAGTCCCCCGCCTACAACCTATGGCTGTTGATGCAGCAGAACTACTGTCCGGCGCCGGCGCTCTTCGACCGGAGGCTGTTCGAGGGGACAGGAGTCAGTTATCCCGAGGAGATCCTCCACGGCCATGAGGACTGGGATCTGATCCTCCAGCTGGCTGAACGAGGGGTCCACGGGTTACCCGCCGACGGGCCTACCTTTCTCTATCGAAAGCAGGGGTTCAGCCGCGCCAACGCGGTCGACTACGGCCCCGATCTCTTCAATGCCGTGATCGAAGGACGCCATCCACGTCTCTACCGCGACCGCGAGGCGATCAAAGCACATTGGGCCCCGGCGCTCTCAATCGTGTTGCTTGACGATGACGACTGCGCGTGGGCGCCGAGCGATCTTTCCCGGCTGACCGCGCAAACCTGGCGAGATTTCGAGTTGCTGGCGCGAAGGGATCTGGCCGATGGAGTGAAAGTCGTCGCCGGCGGGTCCGAAGCGCCTCTGGTCTGGTTGCAGAGCGCAATCCACCAGGCGCGTGGACGCTGGGTCCTTCTCCTACCCCGCTCCGCCTCCGCCGTATTGGAGAGCCCGTCCTTTGCTGAGCAACTTCTCCACACGTTTGTCGTCAATGAGGGTGTGCTCGGCACCGTTCTGGCCGATTGGCCCGGGCACCGTCGCCACGCCTTCGCTCAACTCGGTGATGTGGAGCGACTGTCGGCCAGGCCTGCCGCCGTGGCATTTGAGCGGTTGACCTGGGGCCGCATCCCGGAGCTGCGCTTGGGGTTGGAGGACTCGCCGCTTGCCGACATCGCAGTTGGCTTGCAGGCGCACGGCCGTATCCAATGGCGGCTGGCGCCCGCCTCCGGATCGAGCATGCCGTGGCGAAGACGCCCGGATCGGGGCCCAGCGGAGGCTGTGTCGCTTGACGTCAACCTGCCGAAGCAGGAGGGGCCCGAGATGGCGGCTCGCAAGATGATCCTGCACCAGCCCCCGCAATTGCCGGAGCTCAGGCCCGGTGCGATGCGCCGGTGGAGGAAATCGGAACCATGGCTCCCACCCCAATCGCTGCTGCTGTGTCGCCACGTCGACCCCAAGACCGGGCTGAGGATGGTGACCGCGGGTCGTGAGTCGCCCCGCGGTTACGCGTTCGAGCACGTCATTGGATCTGTCCATCGATTCCCCGCACCAGACACGAAACGTCTGATTCACGCCGACAACCGGTTCGCGACGAGCAACGAGCAGGGCGATCTAGCCGAAGGCGAATACGACCTTGGATACATCGAGCAGAAACAGCTGCCCATGCTCGAGCGCCTAGAGCTGCGGCGTGTGACGCGAACCGGCCAGGAGATCCTCATGGCAGGTCCAGACGACCCGCTCCTCCACGAGTCCGAGCAGATCGACGCGCTCGGCTGGATAGAGCCCTGCCCCATCCGTCCTCGTGCTGGCGACGTCCTGCGCGCGGGTCCCTGGGCGGTCGTCGGCCTGCGTCGGCAGGTCGACGATCGGACATGGAGGCACCGCTATCGTGCCGGTGCGTTCGGAGGGGAGGAGGGAGGCTTGCTGCTCGGCTCGCTCAACCGCTATGCCCTGCCGGGCACGGTGGCGCTGCAGCTGCGGCCCGACGGTCGCCTGGCAAGCGAGCTCGTCACGCCCGGGCGCGCCAGCCGCGACCCCCGCAAGGTGGGGGGCTGGCTCGTCGAACCCCTTGTCGCGGATCGTGAGGCGGGCGTACGCGCTCGCGGCGCCGCCTCCCGCCTGCGACATCTCGCGCGCAACTACCGCGAGCGCCGGCTCGCCGACGAAGAGGGAGAGATCCTCGGCTACCTGCTGCGCCAGCTCATGCCGGGTTGCAGCATCCTCTACAGCACGATCCACCCGGTTACCGGAGACCAGCTCGTCACCCGCGTGCCCGGCGAGGCGATCGAGGCCGGCTACGTAATGGACGGCATCCTCGGTGCGATCTTCGACCCGCCCGAAGGCACGGCCGCTCCCCCCGAGGAGATGGCCTGGGCACGGGTCTCGCGCGGCTGAGTCAGGCCACTAAGCTGGTCCGCGTGTTGACGCGGTTCAAGCTGCCGCCGATCGAGGACCCTACGCGCTGCTGGCGCGGGGTGACGCCGGACGGGTTGCCGGTACTGCGGCTCGCGTTGTTCGCCGACTGCGCGTGGCGGGAGATGGAGGGCTGGCACGGCCCGCACCACGGACCGGGGTGGCCGCGGGTGGCGGGGGAAACGCTCGTCGCTCAGCACGGCGTCGGGCTCGAGGTGTCGGTGGTCACCGTCGCGGGTGTCGGGCAGCTGCCAGGCACCGAGGCCGACCTCGTCCACTACCTGCGCCTGACCGGGCCGCCAGACGTCCTGCTGCTGCAGACCGGAGCCGCGCACTTCACCCGGCGGCTGTTCCCGAGCACCGAGCAGTGGGATCTCTATCGCAACCGCGCCGCGCGCATGCTCGGCCGCCACGCGCTCACGGTCAAGCGCCTGAAGGACCCCGTCGTCAAGCGCTTCCGGCCGAACATCCTCCCGTACCCCGGGCCGACGACCTACGCGCCGTTCTTTGCGGCCGCCCGGTCGGTGTTCCCGGACGCGGCGCTCGCCGCGATCCCGGTCTACCCGCGGCTCCAGCACTACCACGGCGACCGCAAGACCGAACGGGTGCTGAACGCGGACTTGCGCGCCGCATGCGTACAGGCCGGCGTCGAGGTTCTCGACCTCGCCCCGCTGCTCGAACCGCACGGGCAGTCCGCCCGCTGCCTCAACCGCCTCAACCTCAATGCGCTCGGGACCCGGATCGCCGGCGAGCACCTGGCGGCCTGGCTCTTCGAGCGCAGCCGCGTGCCGGCTTAGCTCCGCCACCGGAGCCAGCACCGCGACCGGGCTGGAGAATGCGCTAGTGAGAGCCCTCGCCGCGGACTATCGCGGCGGGGGTGCGCAGCAGGATCGCCAGGTCGCCGGCGACGGAGATGTTGTCGAGGTAGTCGCGCTCCATCGCCAGTCGCTCCTCGAAGGTGAGGTCGGCGCGGCCGTAGACCTGCATCGGGCCGGTCATTCCCGGCTTCACCGCGAGGCGGATCCGCTGGCGCTCGTCATAGAGGGCGACCACCGCTTCCTCCTCGGGCCGCGGGCCGACCAGCGACATGTCGCCGCGGAGGACGTTGACGAACTGCGGCAGCTCGTCGAGGCTGAAGCGCCGCAACATGCGGCCGGCGCGGGTGACGCGAGGGTCGTCGGCGATCTTGAAGGCCGGCTCCTTGAGCTTCGCGAGGTCGACCAGTTCGCCCAGCTGCTCCTCGGCCCCCTGCACCATCGTGCGGAACTTCAAGACCGTGAACGGCCTCCCGTCCTTTCCGGCCCGCTTCTGGCGGAAGAGGACCGGCCGGCCCGAGTCGAGCAGGATCAGCAGCGCGCTGACCAGGAAGACGGGGGAGAGGGCGATCAGAAGTGAGCCGCTGATCGTCACGTCCATCGCCCGCTTCAACGCTTCCGTCGATCGCGGCGGATCGGAGAAGCGGAAATCGAGGACCGGCAGCTCGGCGAGGCGGTTGAGCTCGATCCCCGGCCCGAGAAGGCCGAAATGTTGGGGCAGGAAGGTGAGCGCCAGACCCGCCGCCTTGCACTCCTCGATCAGGCGCTCGGCTGCCGGCTCGCTCATCTCCTGCTCGGTGACGATCACCCGCTCCACGTGCGATTCGCGGGCGACCCGCGATATGTCGGCGACCGTGCCCAGCCGCGGCAGGCTGCCGGCGGACGAATTGTCCTCCTCGCCACGCGGCGCCAGGTAGCCGACCAGGTGCAGACGGGTCTCGGGGTGCGTCGCCACCCGTCGCGCCACCACCGCGACCGCCGCGGCCGGGCCGATCACCAACCCGGTCGCGACCCCGGCGAAACGATGCCAGAAGAAGCGCAGCACGGCGCGCGAGGAGAAGCTGCCGATCAGTGCGCCGAAGCCGACGGCGATCGCGCTGGAGGCGGGCAGCGGGCCGACCGGGCTGAGCGCCAGCAGTCCGTCGAGCGCCAGCGTCCCCAGCGCCGCCGCCGAGATCAGGCTGGAGAGCTCGTCGAGAGTGCTGTGGCGGATGCGGCGATGGTCGTTGTCATAGAGGCCATGCAGCTTCAGCACCAGGATCCAGATCGGGCTGAACATCGTCGCCCAGAAGAGCGTGCCGACGTCGGTGTCGGGGCTCGCTGCAGTGACGATGCACAGCGTCGCCACCAGGGTGAGCCAATCGCCGCTGGCCAGCGAGCGGCGCAGCAGCGAGCCGCGCCGCCGCGCCCCGCTCGCGCCGGTCAGGCCCAGCCGCGTCGCCCGCGGGGTCCTGCCGCCACGCGACTCCGGTCCCGGCGGTTGCACCGAGGGCGACTTGCGCGATGCGGTCTCCTGCGTCTTGCTCGTCATCGTGGGATCACCCACAGCTCGGCTTTCCTTGGAGGCATTTCTCCAGAGGGTTGAGCCGGCGGGCGTGTTCGAGGTCGGCCTTGGCCGCCGCTTCGTCGCCCGCCTCTTCCTCGACTCTAGAGCGTAAGTAGTAGAGCTGCCAGTTGTGGTCCTCGCGGTCGATTGCTTGCGTGAGGCGTTCGCTCGCGGTCGGGTAGTCGCCTTCGCTCTCGGCGATCAGGCCGAGCTGAACATAGGGAGAAGCGGCAAACGGCTCGATCGAGCGCGCCGTCTTGGCGTGGCTCGTGGCGCTGGTCAGGTCCCCGGCGGCGGCGGCGTGCTGGCTGGCGTCGATCTCGCGGTCGACCAGGAGCGGCCCGATCAGGGCGATGGCGGCGATCCAGGCGACCGCCAGCGCGGCGACCGCGAGGCCAAAGCGCCGGTCTTCTCCGCTGGCGACGAGATCTGGATCGGGCGGGCGCGTCAGCTGAGCGCATCGTCCTGCCACCAGCACTCCGGAGGCGAGGAAGAAGACTGCGCCGAACGCGGCGATCTCCCAGAACCAGTCGAGGCCGGCTCCGACCGCGAAGGCGAGCGCCGCGGCGAAGAGCACTGCGTAGCGCTCCCGCTGCGGATGCGCCGCCGCTCGCCAGGCGCCGAAGCCGGCCCAGAGCATGGTCCCGACCAGGGCCAGGACGAGCAGTCCGCCGACGACGCCGAACTCGGCGAAGGCCTCGAGATAGAGGGAGTGAGCGTTGTGCACCGGCTGGGGTATCGAGCGCAGCCGCTCCCAGTCGAATACATAGGTGCCGGCGCCCGTTCCGAGCACCGGCTTTTCCTCGAACGCATCGATCGCGACGCGGTAGAAGTCGTGGCGCCCGGCGCCGCTGAACTGGGAGAAATGCTGCTCGGGAGTATTCGGGAACTGGACGTCGGAGCTGGAGAACTGGTCCCAGGCACGACCGCCGATCGCGATCGCGACACCGATCGCGACCACGGCTGCGACCGCCGCGATGCCGCTCAGCAGCGAACGGTTGCGCGAGAGCTGCACGGCGCGCCCGGTCAGAGGGCCTTCGCGGCCCTCGGCCCAGCGCAGCGTTGCGAAGAGAACCAGCGTCAGTCCGATTCCCGCCAGCAGGATCAGCAGCACGGTCACCCCCTGATCGACCGCTGCCTGGTTGGCGACGTTGTCGGCGAGGCTGCGGCGTGCCTGCACGGCGAGGACTGCCGGCAGCGCCCCTAAGGCGCCTGCCCCCAGCGTCGCCAGTAGCCATAGGCGGTCCCTGGAGAGGGCGATCGTGCAGCCGACGGCGATCGCCAGCGCCAGCAGGCCGCCGCGGGAGTAGGTGAAGTAGAGCGCCAACAGCACCGCCGGCAGGGCTGCGGCCGAGAGCCAGCGCAGCCCGTTCCAGGCGGCCCGGCGGCTGGTCCAGAGAAGCAGTGCGACCGCGATCCCGAACATCGCGCCGTTGGCGTTCCAGTAGCCGAGCGGGTAGCGCAGGCGCGGCCCGCTGCCGAGCGACTCGCTGACCTCCAGTACATGTGGCAGGAGTCGGCTGGCCAGGCCCGCAAAGGCGACGAGCGCGAGGGAAATCGCCAGGCCTTCAGCGAAACGTTGGCGCCTCCGGTCGGTTTGGGCGATAAGAAATGCGGCTAGGAAGAAGCCGAGGTAGACCAGGACCCGGTCCGCCTCGATCACGCTCAGCTCGACTGAGCCCGACCATAAGGACGAGATTGCGGACAGCAGAGAAACAGCCAGGATCAGCCCAGTCACCCAGTAAAACGGCCGTGCAAGCGCTGCTCGCGAGACCAGTCCGAGCAGGATCAGGGCAACCACGACGAGCCAGACGGCGAGGCCCGCGACATGCCGGTCGCCCACTTCGAAGCCGCCTCCGACAAGCGACAGGGAGACGATCAGGGCGATTGGCGCAAGTAGCGCCGCGCTTTCGTCTAACCTACCGCGCCATGTTTGGGACGCGCCAGGTTTCCTCCCTCGCTCGGGGGCGTTCGGTACTCGCTCTGTCAGTGCTTGCTCTGCTCGCATTGTGCTGCCTACCGGTGCTCGCGCAGGCCGACTCCAGCGGCCTCGAATATCAGAATGCTCCGGCCACGGTAACGGGCGGACCCTCTAACCAGTCGACCCCGCATGGTGGCTCTTCGCCGACCAAGGGCGTCGGCGGCAACAAGGGAAATACTGGCTCGGCGAAGGGCACCGCCAAGAATGGAGGGCCCGGTGGTGGACCATCTTCGAAGGCTGGTGACGGCGCGGCGGGCAACGGCAGTCAGGTTAGCCAAGGTCCCGGCCAGGACAGCTCGGCTGTGCCCGGCGAAAAGGCCGGCAGCAGCGCTACGCCGGGTACCGACAGCGGCAGCTCCTCGCCGCTGGTGCCGATTCTGATCGCGATCGTGTTGCTCGCCGGGGGCTCCGTGGCTTTCGTGGTGATCAGGCAGCGCCGCCGCCGCGACGCCGCCGGCTCGTCTGGCTCCTCGGTTTCGCCTGAGGCGAGCTAGTCCGATGCGCGAGCGACGGATTCGCCCGCCTAGGCGGGCTTGCGTCTCGCTAGCGACTTTGGCAGTCGCCGCCCTCGGTGTGCTGACCGTCGTCCCCTCTGCGTTCGCCGTGCCGGCCAACTTTTGGGGCGTGGTGCCGCAGGCGGCGCCGAATGCCGAAGAACTGCAGCGGCTGAAACGCGGCGGAGTCGACAGCATCCGCATTCCCATCTCATGGGCGTCGATCCAGCCCACCAGGCACGGCGTCTACAACTGGGCGGGAACCGACTCATTCGTTGCCGCAGCGGTCGCGGCGCGGATCGAGGTCTTTCCCTTCCTCTCGACGGCGCCAAGCTGGGCGGTGCCCGTCGACCGGCGTTTTAGCAGCCCGGCCTTCCTGCCGGTCCGGACGGGCACGCAGCGTTCTGGCTGGACGCAGTTCGTCAAGCAGGCGGTGCTGCGCTATGGGCCCGGCGGCAGTTTTTGGGCCGAAAACCCGGGCCTGCCGCAGAAGCCACTGCGGGCATGGCAGATATGGAACGAGCCGAACTTCAAATACTTCGTGGGCCGCCCCAACCCGGCCGAATACGGCAAGCTGGTAAAGCTCTCCAGCACCGCGATCAGATCGGTGGATCCAAGTGCGCAGGTTGTTCTCGGCGGCCTCTTCGCGCGCCCGATCGAGGCGACCTTCCACAAGAAACCGCCGCAGGCTTACTTCGCCGCCGACTTCCTCCAGCAGATGTACAGCAGCACGCCGGGCATCAAGTCGAAGTTCCAGGGCTACGCCCTTCATCCCTACACCGGCAGCTACAAAAACCTTCCCTCGCGGATCGAAGAAGTGCGCCAGGTCCTGGCGCGCAACCACGACGCCGGCAAGTCCCTCTTCATCACCGAGCTGGGTTGGAGCTCCGAACCACCGCGGGCGGGCAACAGCTTCGCCAAAGGCGTCGGCGGCCAGGCGCGTGAACTGAAGGGTGCCTTCCGCCTGCTGAGTGCAAACCAGCGCAAATGGCACTTGCAGCGCGTCTTCTGGTTTTCGGTCGGCGACTACGCCGGTCTCTGCAATTTCTGCGGAGGCTCGGGCCTCTTCCGCAACGGCTTCAAACCGAAGCCCGCCTGGAACGCCTACGTGCAGTTCGCCGGCGGCCGTCCCAGCTGACCCCGTCGACGGGCCTCAAGTCGACAAATAGGGACCTTGAGGTCCGTTGGTATTTGCGCGCAGGCGTAAGATCGGTGGGTTGAGCACTCATCCGAAAGCAGGCGCGAAGACCGACCCGCTGGCGCCGTTCAGCGAGCCGGTCAGGCGCTGGTTCGAGGCGTCGTTCGAGGCGCCGACGCCTGCCCAGGCGGGCGGGTGGGAGGCGATCTCGGGTGGGGCCAACGCCCTGATCTGCGCCCCGACTGGCTCCGGCAAGACGCTGGCCGCCTTCCTCTGGGGCATAGACAAGCTCTCGCGAAGTGCCGTCGACGCGGGGAAAGGGGTGAAGATCGTCTATGTCTCGCCGTTGAAGGCGCTCTCCTATGACATCGAGCGCAACCTGCGGGCGCCGCTGCGGGGGATCGGCGCCGAGATCTCGGTCGGCTTGCGTACCGGCGACACCAGCCAGGCCGAGCGGCGGGCGATGCGCAAAACGCCGCCCGACATCCTCATCACCACCCCCGAGTCGCTCTACCTGATCCTCTCCTCGGGCGCCCGCGAGATCCTCACCGGCGTCGAGGCGGTGATCGTCGACGAGATTCATGCGGTGGCCCAGTCCAAGCGGGGGTCGCACCTGGCGCTGACGTTGGAGCGTCTAGATCATCTGGTGAGTGACCATGCTTCTCAGGCGGCGGGTCCTGTCACGGCAGGGGACCCACCACCCCCTGCGGTAGCTAAAGCTTCCTCGGGGGTGGTCCCCCCTGCCGTGCCACCCGCCGCAGAAACGCGGGGAATCCAACGGATAGGTCTCTCGGCAACGCAGCGGCCGTTGGAGCGCATAGCTCAATTTCTCGTCGGTCCTAAAAGAGCTTGCGAGATTGTGGATGCTGGGGTTGCTAAGGAGCTGGACCTTGAGATCGTCGTTCCGGTCGAGGACATGTCGGAACCGGGAGCTCCCAGCTTTCCCAACAGCGACGGCAACCCCACCGACGGCGAGCCCCTGGCCCACGTCCGCTCGATCTGGCCCGCGATCTACCCCGAGTTACTCAAGCTTGTTCGCGAACACAACTCGACGATCATCTTCGTAAACGCCCGTCGCGCCGCAGAGCGCCTGGCAAAGCGCTTGAACGAGCTTGCGGCTGAGGAGCCCTCGCTGGAGCTTCCGGCTACCGAGCATGGGGGCACCAGGCCCGCGGGTCCTGTCGCGGAAGAGGCGCCTCTGTCGGGGGGTGGCGGGGTAGGGGGGACCTCCCCTGAGGAAGCTTTAGCTACCGGAAGGGGAGGTGGGTCCCCTACCCCGACAGGACCCGCCGACCCAGGTGCCTCCGTCGAAATAGCACGTGCTCATCATGGGTCCCTCTCTCATGAAGAGCGCCTCGTCGTCGAGGAGATGTTGAAGTCAGGCCAGCTGCCCTGCCTCGTCGCTACGAGCTCACTCGAGCTTGGAATCGACATGGGCGCCGTCGACCTGGTGATCCAGGTCGAGTCGCCGAAGTCGGTCAGCCGCGGCTTGCAGCGGGTCGGCCGCGCCGGTCATTCGCTGGGCGAGGTTTCGCGCGGCCGCATCTTCCCCAAGTTCCGCGCCGACCTGCTCGAGTGCGCGGTCGTCGCCCGGCGGATGCGCGAAGGGGCGATCGAGGAGACGGTGATCCCGCAGAACCCACTCGACGTCCTCGCCCAGCACCTGGTCTCGATGGCGGCGCTCGACGAGTGGGGGGTCGACGAGGTCGAGCGCCTTGTCACCGCGACCGAGCCCTTCGGCGAGCTCTCCCGCGAACAGCTCGAGAACGTGCTCGACATGCTCGACGGCCGCTACCCCTCGGACCGCTTCGCCGAGCTGCGGCCGCGGATCGTCTGGGACCGTGCCCGCGGCACGATGCATGGGCGCAAAGGCGCCCGCCAGCTGGTCGTCACCAACGCCGGCACGATTCCCGACCGCGGCCTCTACGGCGTCCATCTCCCCGACGGCCGCCGGGTCGGCGAGCTCGACGAGGAGATGGTCTACGAGGCGCGCCCGGGCCAGACCTTTCTGCTCGGGGCGACGACCTGGCGGATCGAGGACATCACCCGCGACCGGGTGATCGTCACGCCGGCGCCCGGGCTGCCCGGCGCGGTGCCCTTCTGGAAGGGCGACGGGATCGGCCGCCCGGCCGAGCTTGGCCGGGCGATCGGCGCCTTCTCGCGCGAGGCGGTCTCGCGCGACCCGCAGGAGCTGGCCGGCGAGTACGACCTCGACCGCCGCGCCGCCGAGAACCTCGTCGCCTACCTGCGCGAGCAGCAGGCGGCGACCCGCGTCGTTCCCTCCGACGAGACGATCGTGGTCGAGCGCTTCCGCGACGAGATCGGCGATTGGCGCCTCTGCGTGCTCTCGCCCTTCGGCGGTCGTGTCCACTCCGCCTGGGGCCTCGCCCTGGGGCAGAAGATCCGCGAGGAGCTCGAACTGGAGGCCGACGCGATCTGGTCCGACGACGGCATCGTCATCCACCTCCCCGACGCCGACGAGCCGCCGCCTGCCGACCTGATCATGGTCGAGCCCGACGAGCTCGAGGACCTGGTCGTGCGCGAGCTCTCCGGCTCGGCCCTGTTCGGCGCCCGCTTCCGCGAGAACGCCTCGCGCTCGCTGCTGATCCCGCGTGCCTACCCGGGCAAGCGCACGCCGCTTTGGCAGCAGCGGCTGAAGTCGCAGAGCCTGCTCGAGGTGGCGCGCGA